>JAJZCW010000001.1:0-19840 GCA_021828865.1 Bacillota bacterium | reverse complement strand
CTATATGAAGCCCGATCCAGAGCGACCGGAAGTAGTTTTATGCGCAGATCTTTTGGCACCAGAAGGGTATGGTGAAATCATAGGCGGTTCAGCCAGGATTGATGATCCTGAACTGTTATTGCAACGCTTTGAGGACCATCAATTATCTAAAGAGGAATATGCTTGGTATTTGGACCTTAGAAAGTATGGTTCTGTACCGCATGCCGGTTTTGGACTTGGACTCGAACGGACCATTGCATGGATTTGTGGTCTGGAACATGTGAGGGAAACTATCCCATTCCCGCGACTTTTGTATCGACTTTACCCCTGAGACTTCGATTCCTCTTCGTGTCGTCGAATGATATACTAATTTGTGGGAGGCGGCACTTGATGGGACTCAAGCCAATTAACGAAATGTTGGATGCCATGGAATGGGAATATGTCACTCTTCCTTATATGATATTTAAAAAATATCGTGAATATGGCATCACTGATAGTGAATTAGTCGTTATGTTGCATATCATTGCTTATCAACAAATTGAGAGAAATTTCCCGAATCTTAGCGAATTAGAAGATCGCATGGGTTTGGATCAAGAACAAATCGCCGCCATTCTCCAAAAGTTATTTGCTAGTGGCCTGATTGCGCAAATGGAAAATCGGATAAGCATTCGTCCTTTAATAGAAAAAATGGTGGGCATAAGCGACAATAATGAATTGCTCGTCTCCGTCTTTACGCGCTTTGAAGAAGAGTTTGGAAGACTTTTATCGCCTATTGAATATGAACAGATTTCACGCTGGTTGGAGGAAGACCATTATCCTGAATGGATGATTGTTGAAGCATTACGGGAATCTGTGTTGGCGGGTGTTTATAATTTCAGGTATGTGGATTCCATTCTTAGAGAGTGGGAACGGGCTAATATAAAATCAGAATCACAACTGACAGAACACCGTAAACGTCACATTCGGCAACCAAAAGGCAGAAATACCAACACATCGATAAAACCCAATTTATCTGATGAAAAAAAGTTGAAAGAGCTAAATAGCAAGGATTCAGATAGAGTGGTTCCCGCAGCCCAACCGGGAAAGTACGAAAGGTTCTATCAAGTGTATAAGAACAATTCCAATCCATCTGCGACCAAGTAATTTCTTTTGTCTGTTGTCATATAACAAAAGGGACACCACTGTCTTATACAGGTTGGTGTCCCTTTAATTTTGAAACAATACCACAAGAACCCCTCTCATTCTGCGCTTTCATTCAAGCAACGATCACATGCGCTCATATACCAATCTTGAGGCTCATTCATTGATTTTCCGCACTCTCCGCATATATATTCATGATGAATATGCATTTCGATATTTTCGATTCTTTCCATTGTTTCCATTTGTATTACCTCCCGTATTTGTTTTATTGACTGTATTGTATTATAACAATATAGATATGTCAACACTCTGTGTTAATATTTTTAGATACACATTTGTCATAATTATTCGTGTACCATACAGTTGTATTTTTTATTTTTTGTTTTATAATATTGGCATAGCTTAAGTTCTGTTATATAGCAAGATCAACACAAGCTTACAGATAGGGGTGGGAGAGAGATGCCAGAACTCGGAACACAAGATTCATCCGCAATTCAGGTCATGGCTCCAGTGAGTGCAGAATTTGCCGAGATTCTGACGCCAGATGCATTGAAGTTTTTAGAAAAACTTCATCGTAATTTTAATCAACGCAGGTTGTCCTTGCTTGCAAGAAGACAAGATCGTCAAATGGCAGTAGATAAGGGAGAGAAGTTGGGCTTTCTTGAAGAAACCAGAAAAATTCGAGAAGGGGATTGGACAATAGCGCCACTGCCAAAAGACCTTCTAGATCGTCGAGTGGAAATTACTGGACCGTCAAGCGATCGTAAAATGGTGATTAACGCGCTCAATTCAGGCGCCAAGATGTTTATGGCTGATTTTGAAGATGCCAATTCGCCAACTTGGGAGAACACCATTTTAGGGCAAATCAATTTGCGTGATGCTATCCGTAGAACAATTAGTTTCACAAGCCCAGAAGGAAAAGAATACAAACTAAACAGCACGGTGGCCACATTACTCGCAAGACCACGCGGATGGCACTTAAAAGAAAAACACGTGTTGATCGATGGCGAACCAATGTCAGGTAGTCTATTTGACTTTGGGATGTACTTTTTCCACAATGCCAACGCGCTTCAGGCGGTTGGGTCCGGACCGTATTTTTACCTTCCCAAAACGGAGAGCCATTTAGAAGCACGCTTGTGGAACGATGTCTTTAGCTTTGCAGAAGAAGAACTGAATGTGGCAAAAGGCACCATCAAAGCTACTGTGTTAATTGAGACCATATGGGCTACTTTTGAAATGGATGAAATTCTTTATGAATTACGTGATCATGCGGCGGGATTGAATTGTGGCCGATGGGATTATATTTTTAGTTATTTGAAAACATTCCGCAACCATCCTGATATTATTTTGCCGGATCGTGCGCAAGTCACTATGACGACGCCATTTATGAGAAAGTATTCACAACTTACCATCAAAACTTGTCATAAGCGTAAGGCCATGGCCATCGGTGGAATGGCTGCACAAATCCCGATCAAAAACAATCCCGCTGCGAACGAAGAAGCATATGCCAAAGTTCGCACAGATAAAGAGCGAGAAGCCAACGATGGACATGATGGAACATGGGTAGCGCATCCTGGTCTGGTGCCTGTTGCCAAAGAGGTATTTGACAAGTTGATGCCAGATGCCAATCAGATGAATCGCCTTCGAGAAGATGTCCATGTCACCGCAGAAGAACTCGTTGAAGTGCCAGAGGGAACGATTACGGAAGAAGGTCTTCGCACTAATGTCCGTGTAGGTGTTCAATACATCGAAGCATGGCTCAGAGGATCTGGCGCTGTGCCATTATACAGCCTGATGGAAGATGCCGCTACGGCTGAAATATCACGCGCTCAAGTATGGCAGTGGATCAGGCATCCAAAAGGTAAATTGATCGATGGCAGAAAAGTGACTGCAGAACTTTTTGAGCGCATTTTATCAGAAGAACTCGATATTCTTCGCGGTCAAATAGGCAACGAGGAATACGAAAAAGGCGCGTTTTCACGTGCCAGTGAATTATTTCGGCAATTGATTTTACAAGACGAATTTAGCAACTTTTTAACTGAACCCGGTTATGAACAATTAGCTTAAAAAACTAAAAACATATGGGAGTGGAGAACATGTTTCAATACGATGAAAAGGCAAAACAAGAATTGACCAATAGCTGGAATTCCGAACGTTACAAAGGAATCGTCCGCAATTATACCGAAGAAGATGTGCTTCGTCTGCGCGGATCTGTTCGCGTGGAAAACACGCTGGCAAGGCGGGGTGCAGAACGTTTTTGGAAGCAACTTCACACGGAGCCGCATATCAAGGCCCTCGGCGCACTGACAGGCAACCAAGCCGTCCAGCAAGTGAAAGCCGGACTTCAAGCCATTTACATCAGCGGATGGCAAGTGGCGGCAGATGCCAACATGGCTGGCCATATGTATCCAGACCAAAGCTTATACCCGGCGAACAGCGTGCCGCAAGTCGTGAAAAAGATCAATCAGGCACTGCAACGCGCTGATCAGATCAACTACCGCGAGGGGAAACAAGAGATTGACTGGTTCGCTCCCATTATCGCGGATGCCGAGGCAGGATTTGGCGGGGCTCTCAACGTGTTTGAAATCATGAAGGCAATGATTGAAGCGGGCGCTGCAGCCGTTCACTTTGAAGACCAACTGGCGTCTGAGAAAAAGTGCGGCCATATGGGCGGAAAGGTTCTCATTCCCACCTCTCAAGCCGTTCGCAATCTGATTTCTGCACGGCTGGCCGCAGACGTGATGGGGGAACCCACCGTGCTCATCGCCCGCACCGACTCTCTTGGCGCCAACCTCATCACCAGCGATATTGACGACCGCGATCACGCCTTCATTTCAGGAGACAGAACGGAAGAAGGTTTCTATCGCTTCGATAATGGCATTGAGGCTGCGATTGCACGCGGCATGGCGTTTGCACCTTATGCTGACTTGATTTGGTTTGAAACGTCTGAGCCTAACATGGAAGAAGCCAGGATGTTTGCAGAGGTAATTCACAAAGAATTCCCTGGAAAACTGCTTGCCTACAATTGTTCGCCTTCCTTTAACTGGAAGAAAAAATTAACGGATCAAGAAATTGCAGTGTTCCAAGATGCCATTGGGGATATGGGATACAAATTCCAATTCGTAACACTCGCTGGCTTCCACACGCTGAACCACAGCATGTTTGAACTCGCGAACGATTATAAAACACGTGGGATGGCTGCCTATTCAGAGTTCCAACAGCGTGAATTTGCAAGCGAAGCCCAAGGCTATACAGCAACTCGCCATCAACGAGAAGTCGGCGCTGGCTACTATGACGATGTGGCGCTGGTGGTGTCATCCGGTAACGCATCGACAACAGCGCTCTCAGGTTCTACGGAAGAAGAACAGTTTGAAACCGTTTGATCATAAGTGATTCAAAAAAGATGGGCTGTCAGATGCCCATCTTTTTTTTGCCCAAAGAGGTATGACCTCTTTACCATTAAGTAATAACTTCCCGAACGGAGGAGAAGGTTTCGTATCCTTTGGTGACCATGATGGTTTGAAGACGCGAGACGGCTGTCCATATGTCTTCATAGGACGTGTAAAGAGGAGAAGGTGCCATTCTAATTAAGTGGGGGGGTCGAAAATCCGGAATCACACGATGGGATTTTAACGCTTTGGCAATTCGCAATGCATCCTGGTGTATTAAACTGATATGACCGCCACGTTTATCGTCTTCAAGTAGATTGCCAAAAGAGAATCCATAATGTAGAAGTTTTTCATTAACAAGATCGATAAACAACTGGGTCTGTTTTAATGATTTTTCTCTGATTCGTTCTATTCCAATTTCTTCATACATTGATAATGAGCCGATTAATGGAGCCACACTCAAGACATGAGGAGTGCCAACCTGATAGGCGCCTGCGCCATCACCTTTATTCATCGTGGTCGCCAGATCAAACTGACGCTCCTTGTTTGAACTAAACCATCCGACAAGTCCAGGGTTGCGATCAAAGTGTTGTTCGTTGATATACAAGCCCGCCACTGCGCCAGGTCCACCGTTCAAGTATTTATAATTACACCAGAACGCAAAATCCACGTTCCATTCCGACAGAGAGTGGGGGACAGCCCCAATGGAATGGGCAAGGTCAAATCCGATTAAAATCCCTCTTTGATGTGCCGCCTCCGTCAATTTTTGCATATTCAATAGTTGTCCGCTTCGATACAAAACAGAAGGTAGAACAACAAGTGCCACATCATCCGCCATCTGCGATATCATTTCCTCTTCATCAATCGTCAAGCCATCATTGCTCTTAACTAATATTCGATTATTTTCGCTGTAACCGCGAAGTTGAAGATGACTGGAGATGGCATAGAGATCAGAAGGAAAATTAAGCTCATCGGCTAAAATTTTATTTTTTCCCGGAGTTGGTTGATAAAAAGTAGATAGCAACTGGTGCAAATTGATCGTAGTAGACCCGGTGACGATCACTTCCTCTGATTTAGCCCCTATAATTGGAGCCATCATAGAACCTAGCTTTTCAGATAAGTAAAACCAAGGGTGTTTTCCTTCATTCCAACCGTCAATCCCATAGGCTTTCCACATCTCCATGACATCCCAAACAGCGGTTTCCGCACGCTTAGATAATAAGCCAAGTGAGTTTCCATCGAGGTAGATGACCTGATCGTGAATATAAAATTCACGGCGATAGCTTGCGAGTGAGTCCATTTGATCGAGCCAGATGGCACGTTCCTTTAATTCATCCACCTAAAGACCCCCATTGTTGATTTCGCAATTCTTCAATCAATCAATTCAATGATATTGATATTGGAGTTCGCACTCAAATCAACAAATTCGTCATCATTAATTTTAATCAGTGGCCGTAATGGATCAAAGGGATTGATATACACGATGGAACCTGCTTGTCCATTCGACAAATTCACTTGCTCGCCAATTAAAAACTCCATCGTGTTTCGTATAAAAATGGAGATAATATTGACGTCGAACTTTCCAAATCTTCCGTCCTGCAATTCTGTCAGCACGCGATAAACAGGTAGGGAAACGTGATAGACCCTCGTCGAGCTCATCGCATGAAACACATCTGCAACCGCGACTATTTTCCCAAAATAACTGAGCTTATCTTCTTTTATTCCAAAAGGATAACCGCTCCCATCGATACGCTCGTGATGTTCAATGGCTACCAGCGCTTGTCGGTGGGAGGTACCTACCGTATCCTTAATCAATTGATAGCCAAATATGGTGTGTTTTTTAATAATCTCAAATTCATTAGGCGTAAGATTACTTGGTTTATTGAGAATTTCATCAGGTAACAAGGCTTTTCCAATATCATGCAAGGTAGCGGCTAGTAATATTGATTGTAAGTCATTGTCATCCATTTTTAACCATTTTCCAATTAAAACTGACAAAACGCCTACAGCAATGCTGTGTCGGAGTGTGTAATCATCCTTATTTTGTAAAGCAATCAGCATTCGAGATAAATTGAAATTGTCGAATGTTTTGGAGATTAACGGAAGAATATTGTTTTGCACGCTAGTTAAAGGAATCCGTCGAGTGGCTCTTACGTGATTAAATACTTCTGCAAGCTGCTCCACTGCTTCATTAATTAATTGATTGTAGTCAAGCCTATTGGGTTGACCATCATTAACCAAATTTAATAAATCATCATCCAAAAAAGTGAGATCTCCAAAAAGATCTTCGTTTTTTTTAGGAGAAGTGGAAGTGCCAAATTGATTGACCAGTTTTGGTTTTTCCATGATCGGACCCTCTAACCTTTCAATGATATTGGCTTGCAAACTGTATTATAGATGAGAGTATTAAATTTTCCAATAGCTAGTACAGAAAAAATAAAGTTAACATAATGCATATTATCGGACGTTCGAAAAATACTACCCATCTCGCCATCTCAACAATCACCACTTCTAGTCAAATTTCCGTATCCCGGCTACACCTAAAGACAATAAACTCATTGCAACGATAATCACAGCTTCTACTACTATCGTATCCACTCCTCCTATTGATTGTGATACCCAACCAGTGAGCAAATAACCTATTGGTAACAATCCATACGACCCAAACATGTCGAGGCTCGAAACTCTACCATAAGCCTCTTCCGGCACCAACTCCTGTAAACTGCCTTCCCAGACGAGCCCAAACAGCATTAACCCTGCGCCACTAATCGCCATGCAGGATATTAACAATATTATTGATCCAGAAATTGCCATCACCCCAAAACCAAGACCTGAAACGGCAATACCGAGATAACTGATCAATCCCCGCTTGTGCCATTTGCTGCGATGGCCAAAAATAACCGATGTCACAATTGCGCCAATACCACTTGCAGAGGTGACGAGTCCATAGTCAAATGAAGTCAACTCCAAGTGAATTTTAATTAACCAAGGAAGCAATACCGCGACTATGCCCTGATCCGCAATATTGATAAAGGCAAACACCAAAATGGTAATCCATAGCCACTGATGTTTTCTCAATTCATGAAAGCCTCTCATGAGTTCTGAACTAAACCTTTTAAGAGGATGAGTGGACTTCTGAGTAGTTGGGTTTTCGATTCTCCTCGCTTGCAATCGCACAAAAAAAAGGCTGATCACAGAAATCAAAAAACCAAGCGCATCCACACCAAGCGCCGCTGCGCCAGATGAAATTCCCACTAATAAGCCACCGATCGAAGGCCCGATGATAAAGGCCAACTGTTGCGCTCCCATGGTCAATGAATTAGCAGCATTTCGAATCGGCTGTGTAAAAATTTGAGCTCTTGCTCCTGCATAAGCAGGTTGAAATAACGCCACCATCGCGCCAAACAGGATAGAAAATGCGTATAAGTCATACAAATGCAGTGCATGAAAAGCAGCTAGTACAGTCAAAGCCGTTACCAGCAGGAATCTGATGAGATCCGTGACGATCATGACAGGAACCCGTGGTAACCTGTCGGCCAAAATTCCTGTGAAAGGAAAAAGAAGTACCTGAGGAAGCATCATTAGCGTCATGATTAGTCCTAGCGTCAATGTTGATGCGTGAAGAGACAGCGCCAAGATGGGAATCACCACATTCATGATGGCACCACCTACACTCGCTAACGTTTGGCCAATCCATAGTGCTGTGAAATTGGTGGATACCTTAAAGGGAGTAAATAAATGCATGTTCTCGCTATTAAATTCAGATGAAATAGACAAATAAATAACCCCAATCAACCCATTATAAGAGCGCTTGTGTGAAGTAGCTTGACAATATACCCATAAGGGTATATTGTGTGATCAGTTTCAAACTGGTATTATCAAATAATAATTATAAAGGAGTTCATGCAGATTATGTTTCAATCCATCACTGCACAAGAATTGCATGACAAAATGGAAAATCAGGAAGTCTACATTTTAGATGTTCGCGCTGCCTCCGCCTATAATGACTGGAAGATTTCCGGTAATCACATCATTTCTGCGAACGTCCAAACTTCAAAACTAAAAGAATTTGGACCTGAGGCGTTTGTGGAAATACCCAAAGACCGGGAAATTATCGTGACGTGCGCAAAAGGCAACGCATCAAAAGAAGCAACAGAAATATTAAACAATCATGGATATCAAGCTATCAACCTAATAGGCGGAATGCAAGCATGGAGCGAATTTTATTACGCCGTCCCTGTTGTAGAATCCGCTGACCTCGAACTTCTTCAGGTGATCCGCCCTGCAAAAGGATGCCTTTCCTATATGATCATTTCTGACGGAGAGGCCACTGTTGTTGATCCAGCCCGGGACCATCAATATTATATCAACCTTGCAAAAGAAAAAGGTGTCCACATTACCCATGTACTCGACACACATTGCCATGCAGATCATATTTCAGGCGGCTCCAATTTAGCCATTGATACAGGAGCCAAGTATTGGGTAGCTGAAAGCGAAATGCCTGATGCGAAAATTTCATTTCATCCATTAAAGGAAGGGATGACGCTCCAAATAGGTCACTCCACTCTGGAAGTGATAGCAATCCCTACGCCTGGGCATACACCAGGGAGCACCTCATTCTTTATCAACAAGGAATTCCTGTTGTCTGGTGATACTGTTTTTGTCAGCGGTCTAGGCCGTCCCGATCTTGGGGGAAAAGCTCGTGAATGGGCAAAATTGCTGTATCAGACTGTCGTTGAACAATTAAATAAAATCCCTGATGACGTACTGATACTGCCTGCTCATTATTCTGACCACACGGAAATCAAAAGTGCCGGTTTTGTCGGTGCATTGCTTGGAGAGATTCGTAAAGACAACCACTTGTTGCGCGATCAGATTATGGAAGACGATTTTGCCAAAGCGGTTACAGTCAACTTAGGACTTACTCCACCCAATTATGAAACCATTGTGCTCGTCAATAGAGGCCTAACCATGGTGGATGATCAAGAAGCTTCTGATCTTGAAATCGGACCCAATCGGTGCGCAGTCAAACATTTGGCATAGTGTAATCTGAATAAGCTGAATGCTGAGATTATCCTGCATTCAGCTTTTTTAATCAACAAAAAAAGCAATCAAATGATGATTTAGCGCATAATGAATCAAATCTGCTTTTGATTCTGCACCAATGCGCTCCACAATATGAGATCGATGCGCTTCTACCGTCTTCACACTAATATGTAAACGCTGTGCGATTTCCCTATTGGTATAGCCGTATGCAATAAGCCCTAGCACTTCCGTTTCTCTAGGAGTTAAAAGAGGAGTGATCACCTCATCTGGATGATCCAGGTGATCTAAAATCCGTTTTCTTGCCTCAGATGAAATTCGATCAGATAAAAAAGGACGTTCCTGCTCTGTTGCATAGATGGCTTTGATAATTTCAGTACTTGGGTCGTGCTTGAAAATCACTCCGACCACTCCAGCCAACAGCATTTGTTCAATGAGCGGCTCGTCATCATACATAGTGAGCATTAAGATTCTAGTAAGTGGATTCTCTTCAAGAATTTTTTTTGCTGCCTTTATTCCATCCATCCCACCTGGCATATTCACATCCATTATTACCACATCAGGTTGGTGTAGCTTCACAAAATCTATAGCGCTCTCACCAGAATGGGCTTCCCCAATCACCTGAAGATGCTCATCTTCTTCTATAATCAAGCGGATTCCTTGTCTGACGAGGGCATGGTCATCTACCAACAATATGCGGAGTGCCATAAAAATCGGCTCCTTTACGCACAAATTAAGTGAAATTTTCTATCATTTGCTCTCTGGGTACTGTTACTTCTATGGTGGTCCCCTGCCCTAGCAAACTCTTCATTTGAAAAATTCCGCCGATTGCCCGCGACCTTTCTTCCATATTCCGCAAACCATAACCTTCACCATATTGACGATATTGATCAAACCCATTCCCATCATCTTCAATGCGTAATAGTAAATTTTTGGGTCCATAAGAGAGCGTGATCGTAATCGATGTGGCTTCACCGTGTTGAATCGCATTATGTACTGCCTCCTGTACGATCCGATAGATGTGCACAGAAATACTTGGAGAAATGGCATTTTCCGAAACCATATCCGTCATAAACGCAATATGGATGCGACGAGTGCTTAAACGCTCCGCCATGGATCGCAGTGCCGACAGTAAACCGATGTCGTATAACACTGCGGGATACAGCGTGCGAGAAAGTAGGCGAATTTCTTCGATACAAGAATATACTTGTTGATGTAACTGTTCCATTCGCGAGGAGAGCACAGGTTCATCAATCCGCCTCACCAGGTGTTCCATTCCAAGACTGATGCCATAAAGGGTTTGTGAGATCCCATCATGCAATTCCTGGGAAAGTCGTTTTCTCTCTTCCTCCTGTATCTCTAGCGTATGATGGGTTAGCCTTCTGCTGAGCCGCAATTCTTCCTCTTGTTTAGCCAAACTAACGTCGCGAATTGTAATGACCATGTCTCTTTCATTCGTTTTACGATTGGGTGACAAAAAAGAACGACTCATTCCCACATCAACCGTGCCCCCCATCTTTTTAGGAAGCTTGGATTCAAAATAATTGCGATGAGGTTCAGCGGCCAAAAGACAACGCTCTTCCCCTACATGAACGTCCCGTTTCTGACAAAAAAGACAATAAGGAATGACATCCGTCAGTTGCCAACCTGTTAGCCTTTCCGCTGCAGGATTAATAAATGTGATGATTCGATGTGGGTCCATCACTATAATACCATCACTCAAGAGTGCAAATAACTCCCGCAATCTCTCATTGTCTGTTCGATGGACCACCCGAATTTCGTGGATGACCATGCCGAGTGCGATAATCATCAATACGAACAGGACACCTATCCCTATTTTTAGCGTTTGACTGACTTCCTGTGTCACAAATGAAGGATGAATGATATCAATGGTGAGTAGTGCGCCGATAATCAATAAATGAATCCAGGTTAATCCAATTAATAAAATCATACGTGTATATCCTTGCACAGGTGTAGTCTCCTCCTTGACCAAATTCACAAACAAATAAAAGAATAATCCTCTATATATTATAATTTAAGATTTTTTAATAAAAATAAATATCCCTATCATACCAGAGAAATTAACACTAGGGGTTTTTCACTAATAGAATTAAACTAAATTTTATAGTACTATGCCACTATAAAAGGAGGTAAGATTGATGGCAAAAGTAGTAGTCGTTGGTGGATCTTTCGCAGGCCTTACGGCTGCGCTGGATTTGCGCAGAGGTCTTGGAAAGGAACATGATGTAGTTCTTATTTCCAACAATCCGGATTTTGTATTTATTCCTTCTCTACCTTGGGTGGTGCTTGGTTCACGTACAGCGAAGGATGTCTCATTCCCGCTTGCCCCGACCCTTGCCAAGCAAGGCATTGAATTTCTTAATGAAGCCATTACAAAAATAGAACCAGACAAAAATATTGTGCACACTAAGGATAAACAAATCAACTATGATTACCTAGTACTTGGAACAGGACCATCCCTTGATTTTGAAGCCATTGAAGGTCTTGGCCCACACAATGGATATACGCAGTCCATTTGTAATTTACCCCACGCCATGATGGCGCAAGTGAAATTTGAGGAATTCATGAAAAATCCAGGCCCCGTGGTTGTCGGTGTGGCACAGGGCGGCAGTTGCTTCGGCGCAGGTTATGAATTCGTTCTCAATGTGGATACCTATCTTCGAAAACACGGAATTCGCGACAAAGTTCCTGTAACGTGGGTGACATCCGAACCTTTCCTTGGTCATTTTGGCCTAGGTGGCGTTGGTGATTCGGAAAAAATGGTCAACAGACTCTTTGAGGAGCGCGGAATCAAGACTTATCCCAATCATGCGATTTCCAAAATTGAACCCAATCAAGTCATCCTTGATGATGGGACAGAACTTCCTTTTAATTACAGCATGATTATTCCGGCCTTCAAGGGTATCGATGCCATCCTTCAATCGCCAGGAGTCGGCAATGCACGCGGTTTTGTTCCCGTGAACAATGAAATGCGTCATCCGGAATACCACAATATTTTTGCAGCTGGTGTCATTGTGGCGATGTCTCCCAAAACACCAACACCAGTAGCGACAGGCGTTCCCAAAACTGGTTATATGTCTGAGCACATGGCGAAAGCGGTTGCAAGAAACATTATTGCAGATCTAGGTAAAATGCCAAATTCTGAATTCGATCCTTACAACATGGATGCGCTTTGCATGCTCGATATGGGTGACAGTGGTGTCTACATGGTGGTTGATCCTATCTTCCCGCCACAACGCAGCTACACCTTGAAGTATGGCCCATGGGTACATGCAGGCAAGATTGCCTTTGAAAAATACTTCATCTGGAAAATGAAAAACGGCCTTACGAACTTGCCTATCTAATGTAAGTTTTTGAACAATAAAACACACCCTGTTGAATCGCACTTTGATCTTCAGGGTGTGTTTTATTTTGATTCAAAAACTACATTTCTTATTCAAAATGGGCGTTTATATTAAGCCATTTTCACCGTAGTATTCATCTTGTGTCCCATCGATCTTACTGCCTGATTACAAGCAGACATATAGGCTCTTGAAACGGCGATGACGATATCCCTGTCAATGCCGATGCCACGGAACTGATCTTTATCTACAGATACAGTGACTACCGCCTCCCCATTTGCTGTTTCTCCAGAAGAAGTGGAGTGAAGTTCAAGATCCTCAAACGTCACTTCTACAGGTACGGCTTGCTGTAAGCTATGGATCACCGCTTCCACAGGACCTTCCCCCGTACCGGTATAACTTTCTATCTGCCCCGTCTGGTTGTCTCTTACCTTCACCGAAGCCATACGGTCCATTTGGTTGCTGGTGAGCACTTGTATTTCAAGCAGTGTATAGGGATCGATATTGATATCCACCGTCTTATCAATGAGTGCGATTAATTCGTCATCGGAAACGCGTTTTTGCGCATCGGCTAATTCTTTAAATCGCACGAACAGTTCATCAATTTTTGCTTCCTCAAGCTCTATGCCAAATTGTTGTACGCGATTTTTCAAAGCGTGGCGCCCGGAGTGTTTGCCAAGCACAATCATATTCCTAGGAATCCCCAATTGATCGGGGTCCATAATCTCGTAAGTACTGCGGTTTTTCAACAAACCATCCTGATGAATCCCTGCTTCGTGCTGAAAGGCATTGCGCCCCACGATTGCCTTGTTATAGGCAATTGGCAAATTCATTATCCTGCTGACTAGACGCGATGTCTCATAGATTTGCAATGGATTGATTCCGGTGGTAAATCCTAACCTATTTTTTCGCGTTTCAATCGCCATCACCAGTTCTTCAAGTGAACAGTTACCTGCGCGCTCACCAATGCCGTTAATGGTCACTTCCACGTGAGTGGCGCCTCCTTGAATCGCAGCAAGGCTATTGGCAACGGCTAACCCTAAATCATTGTGGCAATGTGCACTGAACTCTGTTTTGTCAGCACCACGGACCGATTTGATCACATTACTAAAAATACTGCCATACTCTTCAGGAAGCGCGTAGCCGACAGTGTCCGGAATATTGATAATCGTGGCACCCTCTGAAATGACGGCTTCGACCATTTCATATAAAAAATCCATGCCAGTTCTGGTCGCATCCATGGGCGAAAACTCGATTCGATCCACAAATTGTTTGGCGTAAGCCACCATGTCTTTTGCCAGTTGCAACACTTCGTTTCTCGATTTACGCAGTTGAAAGTCGAGATGAATTTGAGAAGAAGAAATAAACAAATGGAGGCGCCTAGATGCCGCATCTTTTGTTGCGGCAATTGCGGCATCTATGTCGCCCTTTAGTGCCCTAGCAAAGCCGCAAATTTCAACATTTTGCAAAGTTCTTGAAATTTCCTCCACAGCAGCAAAATCTCCTGAACTGGAAGCTGGGAATCCAGGTTCAATGACATCCACGCCTAAGTCTACCAGTTGCCTTGCAATCTTGATCTTCTCTTCTGGGTACAAAGAGGCACCAGGTGACTGTTCTCCATCCCTAAGCGTAGTATCAAAAATTGTGATTCGTTTGTATTGCTCCATTCCCAATTCCCTCCAAAATTAATTTATTTTTATTTTTCTATATTTCCGCCGGATAAAAAAAATGCCGCCATCTCTTCACAGAGACGACAGCTCAAGCTACCGCGGTACCACTCTAATTGACCCTAATTACAGGTCCTCCTCAGTCGCAATGGAAAAAACCATTACGCACCTGTTAACGAAGGTATCCGTCTGAATGTACTTCACATTTCCACTCAGAAGTTCAGGGACGAGTTCCGGGACTCACCGTCTGTTTTGCACCAGCCAACAGCTCTCTGTATCAGTGAGTGATACCGTACTACTTCCGATCATCACTTTGTTCATTTTTAGTTTTCCGACGAGTGAGAAATAAATTTTTTGAATTGTAACACAAAAAGCAATTGAGTGTCAATCCATGAAAATATCACACAGTCCTATATGACTAGAAGACAGCAAAAATTAATCATACATATGAACCATGTAAAGTTCACCAAAAAACCTTATTATTAAGTTACGTGCCGTTTATATTGTCTGGCAGAGCCGCATGGTTCTGCTCTTTTTTTTGATCTTTTTCTTTGTCTAATTTATAATTATAATAAACAAAATATATTAACTTGTAAAGGGATATTCGGACTTAAAGTATTGCTACTAAAGGGAGTGACGCCTGTGCTTGACGAGTTTCAGCGCCCCTTAAAAGACCTGAGAATTTCTGTCACTGACCGCTGCAATTTCCGCTGTACTTATTGCATGCCAAAAGAAGTATTCGGATCTAATTTTACGTTTCTCCCCCACCATGAATTGTTGACATTTGAAGAATTGACGAGAACCGCACGTATATTTGCGAAGCTTGGCGTAACCAAAGTCCGTGTTACCGGCGGGGAACCATTACTTCGAAAAGATTTGCCCGTTCTCATTCAGATGATCGCATCAATTCCTGGCATTGAAGACATCGCCCTGACTACCAATGGTTCGTTATTGACAAAAGAGTACGCCCAAAGCCTTAAAAATGCCGGGTTAAACAGAGTGTCTATCAGTCTCGACGCACTGAATGATGATATTTTTTCTCGGATCAACAGCGTTGATTTCCCTGTAAAGCGAGTGCTTGAAGCGATCGACAATGCGAATGCAGCTGGATTTTTCCCGATCAAAATTAATATGGTCGTCAAACGCGGGATTAATGAGGAAGAAGTATTAAAAATGGCGGAACACTTTCGCCACACCCCCTATATTCTTCGTTATATTGAATTTATGGACGTAGGCAATAATAACGGGTGGCAAATGAAAGATGTCGTGACAGCAAATGAGATATTACAAAAGATCAATGCGAAATGGCCAATTGAACCACTTGCCAAAAACAGAGATGGCGAAGTGGCCAATCGTTTCCGCTATTTGGACGGTGCTGGAGAAATCGGGATCATCGCATCGGTGACCCAAGCCTTTTGTATGGATTGCAACAGAGCAAGGCTCTCGTCAAACGGTAAACTCTACACCTGTCTATTTGCTCATCAAGGAAATGATTTGCGCCAACTTTTACGAAGTGAAAAATCTGACTTGGAAATCTCCGAATGGATAGAACAGGTATGGAGTGGCCGAAACGACCGTTACTCGATGTTGCGAACAGAAAACACCACATTTTCACCTGGTGACAAAATTGAAATGCATCACATTGGCGGTTAACCGTATCTATGCCAACAGGGTCAGGACCAATACGTGCTGGTTCCTGACCTTGTTGTATAGTAAAACTTTTAGCTAATCCTTCATGTAATTTAATAGCTTATCAATCACTTCGATGTCCTCGAGGCCAGTTCTGTCACCGGTTACCTCACCCGTCTGTACGATTTCCCTCAACATCCTGCGAATGATTTTCCCAGAACGCGTTTTCGGCATGACATCCACGAAATAAATCTTCTGCGGTCTTGCAAATGCTCCAATTTCGTCAACGATCTGCCGTTTTAGCATCTCTTCCACTTCATTTGAGGCATGGTAACTTTTTTCGAGCGTTACAAATGCAATCGGAATGGTCCCTTTGATCTCATCTGGTTGTTCAATGACGGCTGCCTCTACCACCGCATCGTGTTTGATCAGCGCACTCTCCATTTCCATCGTACTGATGCGATGACCAGAAACGTTGATCACATCGTCAACTCGCCCTAATACCCAAAAGTGTCCATCTCGATCGACAATGGCGCTGTCGCCAGTAAAATAAGCACCTGTGACTTGTGAGAAATAGGTTTTCAAATACCTTTCGTGATCATTCCAAACATCTCTTGCTAATGTGGGAAATGGTCGCCTTAACACTAAAAATCCGGGGGTCATTGGTTCGACGTCATGACCGCTTGCATCCACCACAGCCAATTCATGCGCAAAAAATGGCACGCCACAACTGCCTGGTTTCATCGATACGGCACCCGGCAACAGCGCTAACGGCGTCCCACCTGTTTCCGTTTGCCCCCAGGTATTATTGATGACGGCTTTCCCTTTCCCCAGCGATCGTTGTAACCAATGCCACGCTTCAGGATTTAACGGTTCTCCAACCGATGCGAAAAGTTCTAACGTATTCAGTTTATATTGTTGTACGAGTTCATCGCCGTGTTTCATCAGCATCCGAAATGCAGTAGGCGCAGAAAACAATTTATTGACCTGATAACGGTCAATCATCTCATAAAGCCGCCCAGGATGAGGGTAATCTAACGCGCCTTCGTAAAGAATAGTGGTCACTCCACTAGCCAGTCCACCCACCAACACAAAAATATGGGAGGTCAGCCAGCCAATATCTGCGGTATTGAAATAAACATCCTCATCACGAAGGTCAAGCTGATACTTACTATACGCATATGTTCCTAATAAAAAGCCGCCGCCAGCATGAACGATCCCTTTCGGTTTTCCGCTTGTTCCACTGGTATAAATGAGAAGCCCAGGGTCATTGGGATCGAGCGCAACTGGAGGGCACTCATCGTTTACTTCAGCCATCAATGTATCATAATCGAAATCCCTACCTGCTGACATGGCCACTTCATGATCAGCCCTTTTGAAAACTACTACTTTTTCAATAGTTGGCGCATCTTGCAACGCTTCATCGACAATTTCCTTTAATGGCAAAACTTTTCCTCTTCGAAAACTTATATTAGAACATACCAGCATTTTTGCGCCAGAATTGTTGATCCGTTCGCGTAGCGCTTCCGGCGAGAATCCTGCAAACACAGTGTTATAAATCGCTCCAATTCTTAACACTGCTTGCAACACAATAAATGTTTCCGGAAGATTTTGCATGTAAACACTGACGACATCGCCTTTTTTTATGCCTAGTTGTAAGAGTACATTGGCGAACTTCGATACTTCTCGAAGTAACTGTTTATACGTGTAGATTTTTTTGTCTCCATTCTCACCTTCCCAATAAATAGCCACTTTGTTTGCTTTTTCACTTTTAGCGTGACGATCTACACAATTATAGGAGACATTGATCAGGCTGCCTGGAAAATACTTAAAATCAGGCAAATCGCCTTCCAAAACTGTTTTTTCTCGCTTAAACCAGTCCAGTTGATCAGCAATAGAGTTCCAGTATGCATCGGAATTGTTTAAGGACGATTGATATTCTTGATGATAATCGCTTTCTGAAGACAAATAAGATTTCGAACGGTATTCTTCTGCAGGTTCAATCAAGTGGGATTCTTCAATCATTAATATTTTCTGATTTTCTTCCATACCATCAACTCCATTCGCAATAAGATAGCGCTTTCATTTACATCACAACAATCCTTACGTACACCTCCTGTACTAGAATTTTTTTCATTATATCATACTGGAAATGATATCTTGCCTTGTACTTGTTGCTGAATGGAAATCATATTTGTTATGCTACAGCCATTACTACATCAAGGAGGTATCATTTTGTACGGACCACCTTTGTCTTCTACTGCTAAAAAACTAATGCTACTTGGCGCAGGCGAATTAGGGAAAGAAGTCGCCATCGAAGCCCAACGCCTTGGTATTGAAGTGATCGCAGTGGATCGCTATGATCAAGCTCCTGCCATGCAAGTCGCTCATCGGGCGTATACCATTAACATGTTGGAGGCTCCCTTATTAAGGCAAGTCATAGAACAAGAACAACCGGATTTAATTGTCCCTGAAATAGAAGCGATAAATACGCCTACGCTCATTGAACTTGAGCAAGAAGGGTTTCACGTGATACCGACTGCCCGTGCTGCCTGGCTCACCATGGACCGGGAAGGCATCAGAAGACTGGCCGCGGAAGAATTAAGGGTACCAACTGCTAAATACTTATTTGCAGAAACATTTGAGGAATTCCAGCATGCTGCAAAACTCCTTGATTATCCACTCGTGGTCAAGCCAATCATGAGTTCTTCTGGAAAAGGTCAAAGCATATGCCAAAACGAAAGCGAATTGGAGGACGCTTGGAATTACGCACAGACGGGAGGAAGAGCCGCTTTACAAAAAGTGATTGTTGAAGAGTGGGTCCCCTTTGATTTTGAAATCACACTGTTAACTGTTCGATCAAGTTCAGGAACGACTTTTTGCGACCCTATAGGACATGTACAAAAAAATGGTGACTATATAGAATCGTGGCAACCGCATCCTATGACGAATACTCAACTTGCTGAGGCGCAAATGATTGCCAAAAAAGTAACGGATGCGTTAGGTGGCTACGGAATATTTGGTGTTGAACTCTTTGTCACAAAAGATGCTGTGCTATTTAGTGAAGTATCTCCACGACCCCATGATACTGGGCTAGTCACCTTGATTACGCAGGACTTGTCCGAGTTTGCTCTCCATGTGCGTGCCATATTGGGTTTTCCCATTCCTGCCATTAGGCGTTTGCGATATGGTGCAAGTCGGGCAATTAAAGCAACGGATGAAATGAACCTGTACCAAATTTCAGGAGTTAAACAAGCACTCAGCGTGCCAGATACACAAATACGGATATTTGGGAAGCCCGTTACAAAATCAGGAAGAAGAATGGCGGTAATCCTAGCTGCTGGAGATAATATTAGCGATGCCAGAGACCATGCGTCACAAGCGGCCAGTTATATTCAAATAACCAGTAATTTTAAAATTAAATAATCGGTAAAATCTTCACCATCAAAGGATTAGTCTTAAACATTAATAAAAACGCGAGAAGAACGGGGTTACCGCGCTTCTCGCGTTTTATTTGCCTGGCAGCGTCCTAGCCTCCCAGGACCCTGCGGTCCTAGTACTCTCGGCGCTGGAGGGCTTAACCGTCGTGTTCGGGATGGGTACGGGTGTGTCCCCTCCGCCATGGCCACCA
>JAJZCW010000019.1 GCA_021828865.1 Bacillota bacterium | reverse complement strand
ATTAACGTTGCTTTTGATGGTGGTAATGTTTCAATCCACGCCCGCGCACGGCGGGCGACCGAGGTTACCGGTACCGGCAGCGCGTCCGGATCGGGTTTCAATCCACGCCCGCGCACGGCGGGCGACCCAAATTGGCTGATTCATGCCTTCACCCCTTAATGTTTCAATCCACGCCCGCGCACGGCGGGCGACTCACCACAATCGCGAAAGCGTCTTCGGTCAAATTGTTTCAATCCACGCCCGCGCACGGCGGGCGACGTGGGAGGTGCTATCTCGATGATCTCTTTTTTATAAGTTTCAATCCACGCCCGCGCACGGCGGGCGACTACCCTTCTTAGATAGCGCAAAGCATCCATCAGGGTTTCAATCCACGCCCGCGCACGGCGGGCGACCAAAGTTCTTCGCGCATGCGTTTGAACTCACCCAAGTTTCAATCCACGCCCGCGCACGGCGGGCGACGAGCATCAAGGCTTTCTTGATCACCTCCCGAATTGTTTCAATCCACGCCCGCGCACGGCGGGCGACAATGTCACGCATATTACGAGTTTCAGACTTAACGTGTTTCAATCCACGCCCGCGCACGGCGGGCGACCTCGCGAACGGTGGTGAGTAGACTGTCATATGGATTGTTTCAATCCACGCCCGCGCACGGCGGGCGACCGAATAACGTGAGTACCTTTGGTAATCGTTTGAGAGTTTCAATCCACGCCCGCGCACGGCGGGCGACAATACAGGATGAAATAGAAAAAGAGTTGATCAAAGTTTCAATCCACGCCCGCGCACGGCGGGCGACTAGGAGGTGACAAAAGATGTCGATGACGCCAAAGGTTTCAATCCACGCCCGCGCACGGCGGGCGACTCAAGGTAAGCGCCCACCACTTGGCTTGGTGTAGTTTCAATCCACGCCCGCGCACGGCGGGCGACCCAGTATCGCGCAGATCACTGTACGCCTGTATGGAGTTTCAATCCACGCCCGCGCACGGCGGGCGACGTTTGTTGGGGGAGGGTGAGGGAGAATGAACCTCGTTTCAATCCACGCCCGCGCACGGCGGGCGACTCAACGGATATGGACTCATTGCTTTTGAAAATTTGTTTCAATCCACGCCCGCGCACGGCGGGCGACTTGTTTCAACTTTGGAATAACGAATATGCATATTTGTTTCAATCCACGCCCGCGCACGGCGGGCGACCAAGAGCATTACCGCAATAAGATCGCAGTATTCCTGTTTCAATCCACGCCCGCGCACGGCGGGCGACATTCCACAAACGAACCATCATCGAAAGCATCCAAAGTTTCAATCCACGCCCGCGCACGGCGGGCGACGCAGGCTAACGGTTCCAGTTCCGTTTAACGCTAGTGTTTCAATCCACGCCCGCGCACGGCGGGCGACGAAGTATATCCTTGCGCACCCCACGCTGATCATGTTTCAATCCACGCCCGCGCACGGCGGGCGACCGGAAACACTGGCACTCGATCCGCGGGTGAGGATTGTTTCAATCCACGCCCGCGCACGGCGGGCGACGCGTATTTCTAGCCAATTTGGTTTAAAGACAGATGTTTCAATCCACGCCCGCGCACGGCGGGCGACTCAAAACATCGATTTCCGTTGTACGAAACACTGTGTTTCAATCCACGCCCGCGCACGGCGGGCGACCGCGCAATGCTCGGATGTTATCAGCGTCAATGATAGTTTCAATCCACGCCCGCGCACGGCGGGCGACTTGCCGCGATTGATGCCAGATTGTCACCACTTTTGTTTCAATCCACGCCCGCGCACGGCGGGCGACCCGCGTTCGTGTTGTAGTAGCCGTTACTGTTGTATGGTTTCAATCCACGCCCGCGCACGGCGGGCGACCTGCTTCGGTATTGAGAATATCGACGCTTGACTGGTTTCAATCCACGCCCGCGCACGGCGGGCGACTTCGCGTGTTCCCTATGGATCCGCTTGATTTCGGTGTTTCAATCCACGCCCGCGCACGGCGGGCGACTCGATTTCCTCCCCGGCTTCGACCAGTCGCGATGGGTTTCAATCCACGCCCGCGCACGGCGGGCGACAAGCCAAACAGGTTGTGGTACCTGGGGTTATCGATGTTTCAATCCACGCCCGCGCACGGCGGGCGACAAATATGGAGGCCGTTTTTGCGTTGGCGCAGGAAAGGTTTCAATCCACGCCCGCGCACGGCGGGCGACGGGAGGCAACTCGATATTGCCTGAAGTTAGATGTGTTTCAATCCACGCCCGCGCACGGCGGGCGACCAAACGGTATACCCGATGAAGCAGATCCGAAACAAGTTTCAATCCACGCCCGCGCACGGCGGGCGACTCATCCTGGTGCTGCTGTCCAACCGAATCTTCGTGTTTCAATCCACGCCCGCGCACGGCGGGCGACTACTTTCCAGATCGGATCGTGCATCATGCGATTATGTTTCAATCCACGCCCGCGCACGGCGGGCGACCATCCAGCGCGGGCCCTGATGCGGCGGTCACACTGTTTCAATCCACGCCCGCGCACGGCGGGCGACCATAGGTGGCATTGCTGATGTCCGTGGTGGACGTGTTTCAATCCACGCCCGCGCACGGCGGGCGACGCAAATCTCCATTATCGTCCATGATGTAAAGTGGTTTCAATCCACGCCCGCGCACGGCGGGCGACTTGTTGTCGTTGTTGCCTTGGTGTTGGCGATAAGGGTTTCAATCCACGCCCGCGCACGGCGGGCGACCGGTGTTCAACGCTAAGTGGAGCAGCCTATGAGTGGTTTCAATCCACGCCCGCGCACGGCGGGCGACCACCAGAGAGTTATTACATCTACGGCGTATCATGGTTTCAATCCACGCCCGCGCACGGCGGGCGACGGCCGATATAAAGCGTTGCTGTGCTGCTCAAGTTCTGTTTCAATCCACGCCCGCGCACGGCGGGCGACCTGTGTAAGCTCCTTGTGGAGTAGCGCCATTGAGTGTTTCAATCCACGCCCGCGCACGGCGGGCGACCCCAGTTCCAGCACTGTCATCACCGGCAAGAACCGTTTCAATCCACGCCCGCGCACGGCGGGCGACCTATCTCATCGTGGTAAGAAAACCAGGCAATAACGAGTTTCAATCCACGCCCGCGCACGGCGGGCGACCATTGTGCTTTCCCCGTTCATGGGCATCGGTTCAGTTTCAATCCACGCCCGCGCACGGCGGGCGACGAATTTGCCGTGTTTAGCATCAGTGATCATGTGTTGTTTCAATCCACGCCCGCGCACGGCGGGCGACGACGGGCAAACCTGATTTACACCCTTTCGCTTGCGTTTCAATCCACGCCCGCGCACGGCGGGCGACTGAATTGATAAAAACATATTTCAAGGCTAAATCTAGTTTCAATCCACGCCCGCGCACGGCGGGCGACTGCGCCCATTCCGGCGCTTGGTCGGGGGCGAGAATGTTTCAATCCACGCCCGCGCACGGCGGGCGACCGTTTACTTTTGAATCGATGATTGGTGCATTGTTGTTTCAATCCACGCCCGCGCACGGCGGGCGACGGACACGTCGATCCACGCGACCTAGTGACGAATGTTTCAATCCACGCCCGCGCACGGCGGGCGACGAAAAAAGAAAAGATGCACAGCTCGCCCGTGAGCTGTTTCAATCCACGCCCGCGCACGGCGGGCGACTGCGATAGCTTCGTAGTAAAATCATCCCAAGAACGTTTCAATCCACGCCCGCGCACGGCGGGCGACTTAGCGATGGGGATATAAGGCGCTCGCCGTCAGGCGAGTTTCAATCCACGCCCGCGCACGGCGGGCGACAAGCGCAAGGCATCGACCGTTTGCCAACGATCCACGTTTCAATCCACGCCCGCGCACGGCGGGCGACGTCGCCAGCACCAGTCAAAACTCACACAAAAGATGTTTCAATCCACGCCCGCGCACGGCGGGCGACATTTTTGCCCAGTGTGCGGCGACCGCCACATTCAAAGTTTCAATCCACGCCCGCGCACGGCGGGCGACGCAGGAACATGCGCAGATCATCGCAGAGAGCAAACAGTTTCAATCCACGCCCGCGCACGGCGGGCGACAAAACCTTTTTGGCATATAAGCTTGCCGAGCAAGGTTTCAATCCACGCCCGCGCACGGCGGGCGACCGGTGCCTTTAAACTGGACTACGATTTCTGACATGTTTCAATCCACGCCCGCGCACGGCGGGCGACTGGATCAACAAATATGGTGCTACGTATGTGCTTGTTTCAATCCACGCCCGCGCACGGCGGGCGACCGGGAGTTTTGATGTTCTTACGCACACATTCAGAGTTTCAATCCACGCCCGCGCACGGCGGGCGACAGTAGAGTCCATTAATTCATTCGTTACCTGGGTTCTAAACCCCAAATTCGCGAACCTAGTTTATTTCAATATCAAATTACTATGATTTTATCTAAAACCCGCAAAATCCTTACAAACGCTCCATCGCGAACATCCTACAAATTTTATGTTTACTTGCGATTCGCGAATGTTAAATCATCATAAATCCTTCTGGATCATAAGTTTGTTTGGCTCCAATATGTTCAACTTTCCCATGCCATTTGGAACCCAACTGGTAAAATCGCAAGCTATCTAATTCATGATCAATGATCTTTTTAAGCTCATGCTGAAGATCCGCGAACTGTTGAGGATCTATGACACACTCGAATACTGAATTTTGCACTCGTTGTCCGTAATTTTCACATAATTTAGCTACCTTCCGCAGTCTCTTTTGACCAGGGAGTGTTTTTGTACTCACATCATAGGTAATCAAAACCATCATTGATGGACCACCTTCTATTTCCAGAAAAATGGCGGATAATCGTCCGTATCTCCTCTTAAATAGCGCGCAAACAAAAGAGCTTGCGAGTAAGGTAATAATCCTACTGATATTTTTTCATCTAAAAATGGATGACGAATTTCATCCCGTTTCCTTTCTTGCCACTCAACCAGCACTTTTTTTCGAGCATCGTCTTTCAAAATAAGGGCCCCTGATTCCTTTTCGATGAAATCCTTGGGATTTATCTGTTGACGATTAACAAGAGTTAATGCTGTTCGATCAGCCAAATAAACTCGAAATTCCTCCATCAAGTCTAATGCCAAGCTATTCCTTCCTGAACGGTCTCGATGTAAAAATCCTACTTGTGCATCCAGTCCAACAGATTCCACAGCGTGAGTCACATCATTCGACAGCAATGTATACAAAAATGACAACAACGCATTAAACCGATCTGTGGGAGGCCTTTTCACTCTGCCTTGAAACGAAAAATCCCCTTTATTGACCAATATTTGCTCATCAATAGCTGAAAAATAATAACGTGCCGCTAACCCTTCAACTCCTCTCAAATGATCGAGATTGGAACTATTCTTCACATCTGTCAACTGTTGATCAAGCGCAGTAACAGTAGATTCAAGAAGTTCCATATGAACCTTTTCGGAATGATCTCGCAAAGTTCTCTGAATGGAAGTTTTGGCATTGACGATCTTTGCATATAGAAACCGCTTGGCTAACTGCAGCGACTTTTGTTCGTCATCGCTCCAGCGATATTGCGTGCGTCTTAGATGAACATTGCCTTTTGTCTCCCCTGTTACGCGTGCTTTGAATTGACCGTTGGGAGTCAGAAAAACAAGCGAAACATTATTCTCCACGCAAAGACTCATCGCCTCAGGACTTACCCCTTTATAACCAAATACAATTACCGATTCTAAGTTTAAAATGGGAACCTGTAATTCTTTAACACCGTTCGCCCGAACGATCAATGTCTCGCCTTTGGCCCCTAAATAGGAATCAGGCAACGTGATATATAGCGTATTCAATAGACGTCTAATACCTTACCCCCCTATCAATTGTTCAATGTACTTGGAAGCTGACTTTGCCCCTGCTGCACTTAACTTCGGTTGACAAATTTCAATTAAAGAACATTGTTTGCAATGAGTCCGATACAATGCCTTAGGCGTTATTGCTTCACCAAAATAACGACGCATTCCGGCCACAATATCAGTTACCCTCTGGCGATACTCATTAGTAAGTTCAATGCGCTCACGCTTTCGAGTTTCTGCATAGTAAAGAATCCCAAACGGAATGTATACATTCAACATTTCTTCTATGCACAAAGCCTGAGCGCATAATTGTACGATATCTCGATCATCCATCTTTGGCTTACCACGCTTATATTCAATAGGAGTGACAATCCAGTTCCCATCTCGTCCGTCAAGTGTAATTGTTTTTGAAGAATTCTCCAAAACGCGCGTAAATTCAACCATATCGGCTATCCCGCGAATTTTTAACCGTTCTGAGACAATCGGCATGGATCGGACAATTCGCAAGTCATTTCTAGTTTCATCAAAATGACGCTCATCAACTCGTTCGTGAACATGTTGTCCTTGCGTGGTCAGCACATTCTCTTGCCATTGCTGCTCGATATGGATCAGTGCCCACTGACGTGGGCAAAACGCATAATGCTGAATCCCTGAAAGCATCAGATATTCGTCATCTTCACGCTCAATCACCATATCTGATTACAGCCTTTCAATGATAGTTACTCCCTGGGGAGCATCTCCAATCTTCCAATCATAATCATCAAAAGAACGGGCAATCTCCACACCAGTTTTTCGTGAAATTTTTACCAGATTAAATAATTGATGCGCTGGCGCATTGCCTAAAAGCGTTGAGTGTTCAAATATGATGAGTTTTTGTGTCGCCATTTTCCCCCGAGAAGCGGATCGATCGTGATCAAACATATTGAGAAGTGCTGACCACAGCAACTCTAAGTCCTCTTCGCCAAAGTTTGTCTGATTCGCAAGCGGTGCCGACACAAATCCCTCCATCCGGTACAATCCATATGGAACAATGCTTTTGCGCCCCATAGTACGTTCCTTTTCTGCATCTTTTTCATTAGTGACGGCCATTCTCGTGATTGTGATCTCCTGAGGGGCAATTGGGTCAATGCTTTTGGCAAAACTGAATTGAACAGGTCCGCGAACTTGTCCGCAATTCACACCTGTTGTCATGACAGCCCCAAATGTCCGAATATCGTAATATTTATTACACATCCATCGAGCGAGACTAAGCTGGTCTTCTTTATGTTTAGCTTCCATCTTATCAGGTTTATTCTCTTTCAATTCAATGTCTGGATGGTTGGCAAACGCCTCTTTATTGAGATTGTTCAATACGGCAGCTTCCCTGATGTATATGTCATACGGAGACTCTCCCTGCTTCGCCAGTTCAACATAATTCCGCACCTTTCGTTTAATACTGACATCGGTCACAAGACCGCAACCCGTTTCGGCATCCAGTCTCGGCAAATTTCCCGCATCTGGATCGCCATTGGGGTTGCCATTTTCCACATCAAACAACAGCACGAACTCATAACGCTTTGTCAAACCTATTTTGTTTGTCATTGAAAGTCCCTCTTTTCTGTTTAATTTTGAGTCAGTTATCTGATTTTTTGGTATATAAAGCTTGTCTTTGATGGTAGTATCCAAGCGCGAACATGCCCTGCTCATCTAGGGTTAATCGCTTTGGAAATTGTGCAGGCAATGCGTTCATCACTTCCTGTATCCGTTGATCGTTCACCCTCCCCCACTCTTCGTCTTTGGCAATGTGATGCTGCGCCAAACTTAATAGACGTGGAAAAACATTAGCGGGAGTTGCCGAAGCCGCCCCCCAAAAGCGGTCGCGAATAGTCGCGTTAATGCCCGATCCAAGCGCACTTGACTGCGCCTTTTCCAAACAAGCGAACAACCTACCCAAATGATATGGGACACTCGGCATCTGTTCATTTAATTCCATGGAAATCTCTCCTTCCAAAGGATTTTTATTCTGTCGATATTGACGAATCAGGAAAGCCTTAATCATGGCCGCTCTTTTTGCACCCATTTTGTATTGACCCTTTTTCGGATCATCCGATTCTGCTCGAATTCGGTTCATGAGTTGGGCAAAAACCGCTCTGGAATACGGCAATCCAAGCAGTACAGAGCGAAGCATCTGACCCTCCATATTGGGGGGAATATTCGCCCAATCATGTCCTACGGCAATTTCACGAAGCAATTCACGAATGGAGGGACTACGATCAAGTCCAATGATCGATAGATCTCGATAATGGCTCCATACCCTCTCACCAAGTTCACCCATTGTTCCCGTATACCAAAAACGCACTGACAACCTTGCCTGATTGGGCGACAGCCCCAATACATAAAAAGTGGTTTCTGGATTCAAGTCTTGAAAAGTATCACGAAAAGTCTGTCCTTGACGAATTCGAGATACCACACTTTTCAAACGCGCCCTGACACTCTCCTCATCTGGTGGTACATTTTGATCGGTCTCTTGATAGTCTTGAAATAAATTGGCCAACCAATCCTCTTCCTTCGTAGAAAACGATTCCGCCCAAAACACCACGGTGGTATCATTCATCCGTGCCTTGTGATTTGAATCGGCCAACAATCGGTTAAGCACATAAGTATAAGCATCGGCAGCTTTAATGGATGTCGGCGCGTTAAACGATTGATCATGACCATATGACCGAAATGATTCAATGTTAAATGAAACCATTGCCGCACCGGCTGATTGTGCCCCAACAATGTTTTTAATGTTTGGATGCAATCTTGCTATTTGATCTATTGGCATTTGTTCGCCAGTGACCAAACACATCAATTTGTTTTCTGTTGAAGAACCAAGATTACTAAAGTTTCTATAATAACGTTCCCACGCATTCAAAAACCTATTATTTTGATGAAAAAACTCCCCGGAAGGAGCGTATTTCAAAACACACAGCCCACCACTTTGCAATTGCTTCATCACATCCGAACTGATTAATGGCCCGAGTTGCCCCGCCAACTCATTGACCTCAAGATCCAAAAAAGCGAAGACCGCCTTCCTTTCGGGTGAATCCTCGGTTGCTTCTTTCAATACTTCATTCCATAGATTTTTCATCGCATCCCGGCAAGCTTTTCGCATGGATATGGCTTCACCAAATAAATACTCGGCTTTATCGCATAAAAAATATGGCTTTATACCAGAAGCCCTTTTTTCCTGTTTCGGAACGATATATTTTCGTTTGTCGACTTTCCCCTTCTCATTGACATAAGGTATGACCGAAACAAGATGCCCTTGTTCATTCAATTGAATCTCAAACGAAGCATCCACCGATGAATACTCTGGCCCAGGCATGCTGTCGCCATCTCTTTCCTGCAACAACTGATGATACCGGTACAGTGCCTGTAGAATCACCGAATCACCTCCGTCCTTTTTGGAATTTCGATAGTCCCATTGATCATCGTAGCTCGAAAAAAATAAGGGATGACTTCGTCTGTTTCCCCTTTTTCATTGATGTGGAACGTTTGATCCCACAGCATGTATCCCAAATCCTTTTCACCTTGATGAACACTTTCGAAATCTTTGATCTTCACATCATCCTCCACCAATTCAAAATTCACTGGAAATTCGCGGGTTCCAAAATACGGTCGATGAAAGCACTGACCTTGTCGTGCTCTTCTCAAAAAAATGTTGTAGTGCTTTTCTTCAGAATCCTCTTCACCACTCTTTTCCGTCATGTCAAAATGAGCTTCGATGATATACTGTACATTCTTCAAAACTAACGAAGCGCGTTGTTGCCGTTCCTCCGCTGCAAAGATTGCTTGTTTTCGTTTAGAAGCCTTCGACTCCACTTCGTTTCTGCGAATATTCTCAAATTGAATCGGATTGAGCACATGGATGCGGTCAACCACCCAGCGAATTGCCGGTTTCCAATGTATCGCCTCCAAAATACCGCGAGCCGCAGAGGGCGTCATCACATCGTAACTGACCCGTTCCGCCTTCATTTCGGGACGTGTAAAACATGCATAGTCCCCCCAGACACGCAATCTAATACCATAACCCATCACATCATCTCCTCATTAATAAATAAGATTTTCTTGCTCAGGGGCATCTTTCAATGACAATAGCCCTGCTTTTTCGTCATAAAAAGACTTCTCCGTAAGAACGAAAACTCCATTCACGTTTGTCACAACACGACGTTTAAGAAATTCCTTGAGTTCATACTGATAAATTTGCACTGAGTAAGTTTGTAATTTTCGAACGAACGGCATTGGATACAGATTTATTGAAAGTTGCTTAATCAATTCTTCTGCTGTTTCATCAAAAGGAACGACGATCGCCTGCATGGCTCCATCTATAAATTGGAAACGATCTGAAATGTCTTGAAAGGGAATTTCATAGCTTGTATTTTTACTTTTGAGAAGATTTAAGATGCCCTCCGAATCTGTAATTTGATCCACTTGGCCGTCACGGATTCCGTAAATTCGTTCAAAATAGGCCTGGATATTCGATAACGATAAAGGTGGTTCTGTTCGATATGTCAACGTATTTTGCGCTTCGGTCGCAGTCTCTTTTAACCAACCCCTTGATGGCATCCCGTGAGATTCAGGGTAAAACACTTTGACGATACCCATTTCTCTTCGTCCCTCTCTATTGCAACGACCAGCGGCTTGTGCGATTGCGTCCAACCCCGCATAGGATCGTAATACAACCGGAAAATCCACATCGACGCCCGCTTCAATCAACTGTGTAGAAATCAGTCTGCATGGAAGATCCACTTTTAATCTTTCTTTGACTTCTTTCAAAATAACAGAACGGTGTTTTGCGCAAAGACGCCCGCTCAATTGATAGATCCCTTCTACATTTCGTTCTTTTATTTGATCAAACAAAATTCTCGCGTGCCTTCGCGTATTGACGATACATAGAACCTGATCAGTTTCCTCCACCCAATCGACAACCTGTGAATCCGTGATCACTTCTGAATTACTGCCGTGAATCCCCACTTCAACTCGCTTAAAATCATTCATCAGTTCATCTGGTGTCGGGTCATCCATAATCTCTGTCGGTTGAAATCCCAAGCCTAACCACGATGGTTGAGTCGCAGTCGACAGTACAACAGAACATTCGTAAGATTTGATCAATTCTTCAAGCGCTTTCAAGCAAGGATTCATATACGCTCGCGGTATGCTTTGCGCTTCATCAAGGATGATGATTGAATTCGCGATATTGTGTAACTTTCGGCATTTACTTCGCTGATTGGCAAACAGCGATTCAAAAAATTGCACAGATGTTGTGACCACAACTGGCGATTCCCAATTTTCCGCACTAAGTTTTAAGCGAAGCACATCCTCCTGACCATACTGTTCCTCATATTCATCAACATTGAAATTGCTGTGGTGTTCCAAAACAGCATCATGACCGAGAGCCGCACGAAACTGCGCCGCATTTTGTTCAATAATGCTGGTAAATGGTATGACATAGATAATTCTGCGTTTCTCGTATTTTTGCGCATGTGCTAATGCGAAGGCCAATGAAGATAGTGTTTTCCCACCTCCAGTAGGGACGGTTAAAGAAAAAATCCTGGGAGAAAGTTCTGCCTGACGTTTGCACGCGGCAAGTATTTGATTACGTCGTTGATTAATAAAAGTAGGCTCTGTATCTGCTAGCTTGATTGCCATAAAATCATCAAATTTGTTTCTCAATTCTGCAATAGTTGGCGCAGAATCCACTGAAGTATCGGAAAAATTGCAAAAATCCCTGGTATCGATCGAATCCGCATCGACCAAACACGAGTAAATCATTCTTCCTAAAAAACTGTAACTCCAAGCACGATTCTCCTCATCCCATTTCGATACATGATGGATGACGTCTGTTTTCCAATCGTATTTATGTATAGAGATTTCATCCCAAGCCGTTGACCAAGCAGGTACAACTGAATTTGCCAATCGATATTGAAACGATCCTTGTTCATCAACCGTTCCAAAATTCTTTAATCCCCCATGATGACCTGAGATAATCATTGCCAACATAACGGCAAATAGATGATCTACTTTTGTTGTTCCAAAAATATCGGTTTGTGATTGATTCTCTAATGTCCATTTCGCCCCTGCGGTAGAATGATCGACCGATTTCGGGTTCCCTCGAATTCGTTCCTGAAATTGCATGGAGTATTTTCCAACATCGTGTAAAATACCCGCTAGATAACCCAAATAGCCCATGCCAAACGTATGGGCGAATTTTTGCGATAATACCGCGACACCATTTAAATGGTCTTTTAACCGTTGATATTGACCGTCTTCACGTGTATGAGCGAAATAATTCATATTTCCCCGCCAATTATGATGAAATCAAAAGTCAACATATGAAAGTAATTGATTTGAATTTTTATAATTACACTATTCCCTATAACATGATTGAATTCCTTCTAATGGGTCAAAATAGTAAATCTAGACTATAAGAGTAAAACTTTGTTTACAACTGAATAATGACCGTTGAGTGTTCCAATTAGAGAAGAAAATATTCATTTTGACGAAAGCACTTCAGGAAATTGAATCGTAGGAGAAAGGTTGTGGCCACATTCATATAGTCGGTTAATTTGTTCCGAGTTAACCTATTTGAAGCTCCGCCTTATATGATACCCAAACAACGGATTTTACAGTCTTTTCATTAAAAACAGAATAGATTGGAGTATTTGATACCAAATAATAATTACTGAATAATCTGAGATTTGTACAAAGGAAAATCGTTTTCGTAATATCTTAAAATCAGCATGATTAGCGATTTCGACAATCATTAAATCATCTTTTTATTTTTCATTTTTCATATCTAAGACTAATTTGCAGCAAAAACCGCACCTACATCTATTGACAAGTCCGGGAATACGATCGGACGTAATCGATCACCTGGTTTGTGTTCTTCTTCTGTCCATCGCAGCAATGCGTCATCATGCAAATAAACATTGATTGTCTTTTCTTCCGGATCTACGACTCAATACTCCTTTACGCCCACTTTCTGGTACAAATTTAACTTACGGATGAGATCGTGGGTTGCAGTAAAAGGAGAAAGAATCTCGATGATCAAAGTCGGAACGCCTATAATCCTCTTATCGCGGCCATATTCTCCACAAATGACAAATAAGTTAGGCTTTACCACTTAGCTTGTTTGCTTGTTTCCCTCAAACGTGAGGTCTAGCGGTGCGATATATGCGGTACATGAATTGCCTTGCGAATATCCACCAATTTGCAAAAATAATTGGCCCAATATTTGTTGATGTTCAGGCGTTGGACTTGCCATCATATACGGTATACCATCTACCAATTCCCAACGTTCAGGGCCATCCCAACTGAGATAAACCTCATAGGTATAGGTTTCTGATCGATCCGTTTTAGGCTTTGGCATACTGCACATCCTTCCGTTTCCCATCTTCTTAAGATTAGTATACCATCTAGCACTTTGAAATAAACTTTCTTGGTTCGAATTACCGGAGTACTGGAAACTTACTTTTTATTGGACTTGTTTTGGGAAGTTTTCTCCATTCCACAATGTTGGTAACGGAATAGTATAAAATGGATATCGGTAAGGTTATCAAATACATTAGTCATCAAAAAAACCTTGAATCCTCAAGGTTTATTGGTAGAGCGGGTAAGAGGAGTCGAACCCCTAACTACAGCTTGGAAGTAAGCTTTACAATATATACGATAAAATCCATTGTTGTAACTCCTCTGCTTTTGCGATGGCATCTTTGGCATCGTCCAATTCAACGTCAGTTCCCGGATACCTAATCTCAATCGCATATACGCTCAATACCGCAGCAGCATCACGGGCGGAGTCAGTCACTGAAAGATAGGGAGAAATCAAGTCAATCAATGTGAGCAAATCATGGGTTATAGGAACTGCTTGATCATACTCTTCAAGTACTGCTTTTATGTATTTTTCAGCCGACTGCTGACAATGAAAACAGGTTGGGTCCGTCAAACCAGCATCAAAGAGAACCTTTGCGGAGCGTAGATCTATTGCTGCTTTGTCGAGCCTTTCCCGTGTTTGCTGCTTCATACACCACTATTCCTACCGAAGCGATTTCTTTCTTTAAAGGAAAACCAGTCTCCCACTCCTCTGGAGTCCTTAAGAGAAAATCCATCGGAATACCCGAAATATGAGCCGCTTTTCGAATATCAGCCGCCACTTGAGTTCGACGTTTAATAAAATTCATGACAACCAGAAAATCGTAATCGCTTTCCGCATCTGCGTCACCACGCGCTCTCGATCCAAATAGAAGAATCCGTTCGATTGGAAATGAATGAACAAGTTGATTGACAACCTTTTCAATAATCTGTTGCTCCTCGGGACTCATCATTCTTGCCCCCAATTGAATGAAAACCACCAAAGATTATCAAGTATCTTCGGTGGTTTTTTTATTTTGCTATTGGAGCGGGTAAGGGGAGTCGAACCCCTAACTACAGCTTGGAAGGCTGTCGTTTTACCGCTAAACTATACCCGCATATGAAATTAAAATGGCGTGCCCTGAGAGATTCGAACTCCCGACCTTTTGATTCGTAGTCAAACGCTCTATCCAGCTGAGCTAAGGGCACAACCTCGTGTGGTGGGCCCACTAGGACTCGAACCTAGGACCAACCGGTTATGAGCCGGCCGCTCTGACCAACTGAGCTATAGGCCCATTAATAAAGTGGAGCGGAAGACGGGATTCGAACCCGCGACCCTCGCCTTGGCAAGGCGATGCTCTACCCCTGAGCCACTTCCGCATGACGCCTTCTTATTATAGCGACATTTATTCTCGAATGCAAGCCGTCACCATCATAAAATAGCATCAAATTTTATATTACTCGTTCATCACTCTGGACGAAGCAATGGGAACAACAGCACATCGCGAATAGAGGGTTGATCCGTCAGCAACATCACCAGACGATCTATTCCGATACCAAGTCCTCCAGTCGGCGGCATACCGTATTCTAGTGCCATGATAAAATCCTCATCCATCTCATGCGCTTCATCATTGCCTTTTTCTCGCTCTTCCAGTTGCGCCAAAAACCGTTGCCGCTGATCGATAGGATCGTTCAACTCGCTAAATGCATTGGCGTACTCCCGCCCCATGATAAACAGTTCAAATCGATCAGTGAAACGCGGATCTTGAGGATTCTTTTTGGCCAAAGGTGAAATTTCCACAGGGTGGCCGTAGACAAACGTAGGATGCACCAGCGTGGATTCGACCTTTTGTTCAAAAAACTCATTGACGATATGACCGAATTCATGCATGTCCTGCACGGCAACCCCATGTTCAGCCGCCATTTTTCTTGCGGTTTCCGAATCATGCACCTCAAAAAAATCAACACCTGTGACTTCCCGAATCAAATCCACCATGTGTGCTCTACGCCATGGCGTTTTTAACTGAAGAGCTTGCCCACCGTATTCGATCTCCGTTGTACCACGAACATCAATTGCAATTTGCTCAATCAGTTCCTCTGTCAATTTCATCATGTCGTGAAAATCCATATAGGCCGCGTATAGTTCCATCATGGTGAACTCAGGATTGTGCCGCGTGGATATCCCTTCGTTGCGGTAAACTCGCCCGATTTCATAGACCCTCTCAAGTCCACCGACAATCAGGCGCTTCAAGTGCAGCTCAAGCGCAATCCGCATATTTAGTCCCAAATCCAGTGCGTTGTGGTGGGTACGAAATGGTCTTGCCGCCGCGCCCCCCGCAATCAGGTGCAAGGTGGGAGTCTCCACTTCTAAAAAGCCCTGTGCCTCAAGGTGCCGACGCATCGACTGAATAATCCGGCTACGGTTGATAAACGTCTGACGAACATCAGGATTTACGATCAAATCTACATATCGGCGACGATAACGGGTCTCCACATCGCGAAGCCCATGCCACTTTTCAGGGAGGGGACGAAGCGATTTAGCAAGTAGCGTAAAGTGTTCAATGTGGATGGTCGTTTCACCACGCCTGGTCTTAAAGACATACCCCTCCACGCCAATCAAATCACCGATATCCAATAGCTCAAATTGTTGATATGCTTCCTCACCCAATTGGTCCATTTTTGCGTATACCTGTATCATGCCCTGAAGGTCCATCATATGCGCAAAGGACGCTTTGCCGTGTCCTCGCAACGACATAATACGCCCAGCCACTTTCACCTGCATTTTGTGGGCCTCAAGTTCTTCATTCGCTAACGGCTCCGCCTTGCGCAAAATGTCTTCCGAGCGATGCGTCACCTCAAAGCGCCTACCAAAAGGCTCGACACCGAGTTCATACCACTCCTCAAGTTTGGCCCGTCGTACGCTCATCACATCAGCAGAAGAATCCTGTTCTTCACTTAAAAAGCTCTCTTCTTCCTGCTTCACCTTTATGCCACTCCCTATACTAATAGTCGCCGACACCAGACGCCGGCGACTGATTCAGTCCTTTTTAGTTGTACCGTTATTACTTGTGAATTTCAAGTATTTCGTACTCAATCTTACCTGCGGGAACCTGTATTTCCACCTTGGATCCCACTCTTTTCCCAAGCAATGATTTTCCTACCGGAGATTCATTGGAAATTTTGTTTTCGAGTGGATCTGACTCAGCAGAACCAACGATCACGTATTCAATATCCTCTTTAAATTCCACATCGCGCACCTTTACCGTTGAGCCAATACTGACAACCTGAGTGTCCACCTCTTCTTCATGGATCACCCTAGCATTTCGTAGCATTTTCTCAAGTGTAATGATGCGACCTTCTACAAACGCCTGTTCATTTTTCGCATCCTCATATTCAGAGTTCTCACTTATATCTCCATAACTGATGGCCAGTTTGATCCGCTCGGCAACTTCCCTTCGCTTCACAGATTTTAATTGCTCCAGCTCATCTTCGAGTTTCTTTAACCCAGCGGGAGTCAACAGGACTTCCTTTTCTGACATTCAAGCTCTCTCCTTTAAAACACCATCGGACATTTAATCAAAACACTGCCAGTCTTGATCCTGACAGTGTCCCCGTTAGTTATTAGTCTAAGAATCTTTGGCCATTATAAGGCAACGCTTTCATGCTGTCAACGCATCCAAATCTCTCCCAATTCGGCATTATTCTATTGCCTTCGACTATTTCTGATCGCGCTAGTGTATTGTCGTCGAAAGTAATGGAGATTATTCCTTGGCGATTCCATCCAGAAGCGTTTCCATCTCCTCAAGGTTTTCCAGCTTGTTGATCATCCCTCTCCATTTGGCGGCATCACGAGCGCCTTTTACATACCACCCCGCATGTTTGCGCATCTCCCTGACTCCAATGTATTCCCCTTTTTCCTCAACGAGAAGGTGTAAGTGTTCGATTGCCACTTCCATCCTCTCCTGAAGGGTTGGCTCATCAAGCATCTCACCAGTTTCAAGATAATGGACAACTTCGCGAAATATCCACGGATTCCCGAGTGCGCCCCGGCCAATCATCACGCCGTCACAACCCGTTTCTAACAACATCTCTTCCGCATCTTGCGGCGTCACCACATCGCCATTGCCGATGACAGGAATGGAGACCGCTTCTTTCACTTCTCTGATAATAGACCAATCCGCTTTCCCAGAATAAAGTTGCTTCGCCGTCCTGCCATGTACCGTCACTGCCTGAGCGCCTGCCTCTTCCACCGCTTTTGCAACTTGTACCGCATTGATGTTATCATCGTCCCACCCCTTGCGGAATTTGACGGTGACGGGGCGATTCACTCGTTTCACGACTGCTTCGACAATTTTTGCAGCATACATCGGGTCGCGGGCAAGCGCAGCCCCTGATCCATTTTTATATATTTTTAGCACCGGGCATCCCATGTTGATATCAATAATATCGGCATTAGTCCCTTCTGCTACCATTTCAGCCGCCCGCACCATCGTTTCAATGTCATTTCCGACAAGCTGAAGACTCACCGGGTGCTCATCAGGGACAATTTGCAACATTTTTTGAGTTTTTGAACTTTTATAGACGAGCGCCTTATCGCTGACCATCTCTGCACATACAAGCCCAGCGCCAAGTCTTTTAGCAATCTTGCGAAATGGCGGGTTGGTAACGCCAGCCATCGGCGCAAGAATCACGGCATTATCCGTTGTCACACCGCCGATTACGAGCGGTTTGATCATCAATTGCTGAGGCATTTTCTCCACCTTTACTGTTCTGAAAATAATTAAAGTCCTAGATCTTCCCGAGTCACCTGAAGAATGCCCATCATTTTTTCCACCTGAGCCTCTGTCGGCTCGCGGGTTCCGCGCTCCCAACCACCAACAATGGCAACAGACACACCAAGCACTTGCGCGAAATCCTGCTGTGTCATGTGTTTAAGTTTCCTGTAGGCACGGAGTCGTTTGGTAAAAGTGTCGAGTACCACCGCACTCCCTCCTTCCCTTCTACACGATCATAAATTTCAGCAACTGTGCTATTGAAAACTGGATGAACTTGGGCTGCAGCAATTTCCATCAGTGGTGCAAGGACAAACGCTCTTTCATGCAATCTAGGATGCGGGACCACCAACTCTGTCCCCATCGTGATTACCTGATTCCCCGCAAAAAGCAAATCCAGATCAATCGTCCGTGGAGCATTGCGAAATGTTCTCGTTCTTCCCAAACGGATCTCCGTCTCCAAAAGCAAATGAAGAAATTGAACAGGGTCCATCGCAGCTTCCACTTTTATTGCCGCATTTAAAAAAGCCCCCTGATCCGTGTATCCCACCGGCTCTGTTTCATAGACAGTGGATACCTTCTTGATTCTAATATCTGACCGCTTAGCGAGTATTTCGACTGCAGCATATAAATATCCTTTGCGATCGCCTAAATTAGACCCTAGTGCCACGTCATATTCTGCCATTATCATAACACCACCGAGCTGCTTATCAACGCATCTGTCATTTTTGCTACCCTCACCATCGAGCGAACATCATGTACACGAAGAATATCAGTACCCCGCATAATCGCCACCGCCACAATGGCAGCTGTTCCTTCCAATCGCTCACTGACGGGAAGTCCTAGCACATGGCCAATGACTGATTTTCGTGAAGGTCCAAGCAAAATAGGAAATGGATCAATCCTCATCTCGTCGATCCGATTGATCAGTTCTAAATTTTGTGCTTGCGTCTTGCCAAACCCGACTCCCGGATCCAAAATGATCTGCCGCTCCGACATTCCTGCATGTAGCGCAGATTCCACGCGATTCTGCAATTGCTGACGAACTTCCTGTACTACATCTTTGCCTAAAAGAGGTGTTTCCGTTGAATTATGCATCAGTATATACGCCGCACCAGAACCCGCCAGCACACGAAACATTTCGGGATCAGCTAGGCCACCCCAGATGTCATTGATCACCTTGGCCCCGTTATTTAGCGCCAATTCTGCAGTTTTTGCCTTATAGGTATCTACAGAAATGGGAACAGATATTGATTTCGATAAGAGAGGTAAAATGCCTTTCAGGCGCGACCATTCCTCTTCCTCAGTCAGTGGCGTGAAGCCGGGCCTTGTGGATTCCGCGCCCACATCAATAAAATCCGCGCCTTCTGCCTGCATTTCAATCGCATGTGCCACTGCCTGATCTGGCTCTGCGAATGCGCCACCATCAGAAAAAGAATCTGGCGTAACGTTGAGAATCCCCATTATTTTTGTTATTTTATCGTACATTGATCGCTAGCCTTCCCTATATAATGGCGTACTTAAATAACGCTCTCCATTTGATGGCGAAATCGTCACAATGCGATGTCCTCCGCCCAGTTCCTTTGCCACTTGCAACGCCGCAAAGACATTGGCTCCTGTACTAATCCCACCAAGTATGCCCTCCTCTTTTGCAAGTCGTCTCGCATAAGTAAACGCCTCTTCATCAGTGACTGTCATTACGCGATCGATTTTGTTCAAATTTATAATCTCCGGGATAAATCCGGCACCTATCCCTTGAATCTTGGTTTTGCCAGGTTTGCCTCCAGACAGTACCGGTGATGCATAGGGCTCCACAGCAATCACTTGGCAATGGGGAATGTGTTGTTTCAACGCCTCTCCCACCCCCATCAATGTGCCACCTGTTCCCACGCCTGCCACAAACGCATCAAGATGGCCATCCATTTGCTTGATGATTTCCGGCCCAGTTGTCTCCCTATGTGCTTTCGCGTTATTCGGATTATTAAATTGTTGTGGAATAAAATATTCTTGGGGAGCGCTATTTAATAGGCTATTGGCTCGCTCGATTGCGCCAGCCATCCCTTTGTTGCCTGGCGTTAAAATGAGCGTTGCACCATAAGCCTTCAACAGTTGCATTCTCTCCATGCTCATTGTGTCTGGCATCACCAATATGACTCTGTAACCTTTTTCAAGACCTATGAGCGCTAAGCCGATCCCAGTATTCCCACTGGTTGGCTCTAAAATCGTCATCCCTTTTTGGAGAGCGCCCACTTTTTCTGCCTCATCCATCATCGATTTGGCAATACGATCTTTGATACTTCCGCCGGGGTTCATCCACTCAAGCTTAACCAATACATCCGCCATGCCTTTTTCAACCAATCGGCGCAACCTGACCATTGGCGTTTTTCCAATTAGCTCTGATACGCGGTCCACCACACGCAGTTCCATCGTATTGCCTCCGTTCCCCTTAATGAGACGCCTGTTCTCTTAATTCCACCAATTCATCCTTGTTGAAATAATACTTCTCCGAACAAAAATGACAGACCAATTCTGCCCCGCCGTCTTCTTCAATTATAGTGTCTAATTCTTCTTTTCCCAGTGAAATGAGCACGCCGGCCAGTCGAGGCTTATTGCAGGTGCAGCGAAATTCCACGGGTCTACGTTCCAGTATTTTGACATCACCAGGAAATAGCCGCTCTAAAATTTGTTCTGGGGCGATTCCTTCATGTAGCAGTGACGATACTTGCGGCAATTGCTGCAGCGCAGCCTCCGCCTCTGTAATTTCTGCTTCACTCGCCCCTGGCAACAACTGCACCATGACACCACCCGATGCAAGCACAGACAGATCAGGTGCGACCAACACCCCCACCGCAACAGCCGATGGCATTTGTTCAGACGCGGTGAAATAATAAGTAAAATCATCGCCAATTTCGCCACTGACAAGCGGCACACTGCCACGATAAGGCTCGCGTAATCCCAAGTCCTTAATCACATAAAGCGATCCATTTTTGCCTACCGCTTCTCCGACAGGGAGTTTACCTTTTTTATTGAGCGGAAGGTCCACATGTGGTTCCGTGACATACCCCCGAATATATCCCTCACCTGTGGCTACCACCAGCACATTGCCAAGTGGGCCGCCACCCTGAACCTGCAGGGTGATTTGATGCCTTTCATCCTTCAATGTGGCATAGAGCATCGAAGCCACACTGATCACCCTTCCCAAGGCTGCCGTGGCAACTGGCCAGGTGTCATGCCTTTGCTGTAATTCTCCCGCAATCCCTTGGGTAGTTGTTGCATAGGCAAGGATGTGATCATTTTTGGCGGTAGCTACCACCACGTAATCAGACGTATTCATACGATATAATTCCACCTCTTTTAATCCCCAATTATAGCGACAGGTATATTGGACAATGCCAATATACCTGATTTTGATTATTCATTCGTATTGACAACTTCTTTTTAGGATAGACTTGGCGTTGGGTCATCTCCAAAAGGATTGCGACCGCCAATCGTAATCTTCGGTCCTTCCTCCTCATTATCCCCTTCGACCAGTCTGCCATACTCCATCAACTGCCTGATTTGTTCACCATCTAGCGTCTCTTTCTCAAGCAACACAGTGGCTAAAAGGTCCAGTTTATCCCGATGATCATTAAGTAAAGTCCGAGTGCGCTCATAACATTCATCCACAATGTTGCGCATTTCCTTATCAATTTCATGCGCAATAGCATCACTGTAGTTCTGTTCGGAGGTAAAATCTCTTCCGAGAAATACCTGGCCTTGGCGATGGCCAAATTGCATCGGCCCCAATTTATCACTCATTCCGAACTCAGTAATCATACGCCTTACAATTTGCGTTACCCTCTCTAGGTCGTTGGAAGCGCCAGTGCTAATCTCACCGAGCACAATTTCCTCCGACACCCGACCACCTAGTAGTTCGACCACCTGATCAAGAATATCCTCCTTGGTCATGAAGCGCCGGTCTTCTTTAGGAAGGCTGACCGTATAACCTCCTGCCATTCCGCGTGGAATGATGGTCACTTTATGCACGACACTGCCGTTCTTGAGGAAATAACCCGCAATCGCATGGCCGCCTTCATGGTAGGCAACGAGTCGTTTTTCCTTATCGCTGATCACTTGACTGCGCTTTTCAGGTCCTGCTATGACGCGATCGATGGCATCGTCAATTTCGTTCAACTCGATGACCGACTTGTTCCTGCGAGCTGTTAAAAGTGCCGCTTCATTCAAAACATTCTCCAGATCAGCTCCGGTGAATCCCGGGGTTCTTTTTGCAATGATGTCCAGATTGATATCTTTAGAAACTGGTTTGTTGCGAGAGTGAACGCGTAGAATTTGCTCTCTTCCGCGAACGTCCGGACGATCAACCACGATTTGTCGATCAAAACGTCCAGGGCGCAACAGCGCAGGATCAAGGATATCTGGCCGATTGGTCGCCGCAACGATAATGATGCCATCATTGCCATTAAATCCATCCATTTCCACGAGCAATTGGTTCAGGGTTTGTTCACGTTCATCATGTCCGCCACCAAGTCCAGCTCCGCGCTGCCTGCCAACGGCATCAATCTCATCGATGAACACGATACAAGGTGCGTTCTTCTTGGCATTTTCGAATAAGTCCCGAACACGGGAGGCACCGACACCGACGAACATTTCCACAAAGTCCGAACCGCTGATGCTAAAGAACGGAACTCCCGCTTCCCCAGCCACTGCTCTGGCAAGCAGTGTTTTACCGGTTCCAGGTGGCCCCACCAACAGAACGCCTTTAGGTATTCTTGCTCCTACTGCGGAAAACTTGCGAGGATCTTTGAGGAAATCCACCACTTCGACCAATTCGTCTTTTTCCTCTTCCGCTCCTGCCACATCATTGAAGGTCACGCGTTTCTTATCTTCTGTATACAAACGCGCCCGGCTCTTCCCAAAATTCATCACCCTGTTGCCGCCGCCCTGCCCCTGATTGAAGAGGAAGAACAACACAACGATCACGAGCAATATTGGCAACGCCGTTGAAATGATGTTGATCCACGAGGAACCTTTGGGCGGTGTATTGATGGACACTTGAGGCAATTTACTCAGGCTGTTGACCACCTGGTCGCTGTAAAGCGCGCGAGAGGTGAATGTAGTGCCGTCTGTCAAGGTCCCATCCAGTTGCAGGGAGATCCCATCCGGTGTCACGTATAGCTGTTTAATGTCATGGTTTTGCACGTCAGAAATAAACTGACTCCACGTCAAGACTGTCTTTTGTTGGTTGTCCGACATGATATACTGCAAAACTCCAATAATGACAAGTAAAATGAGCACATAGAACAAAGCGCTCTGATAAAAGCGTTTCATCCCTTACCTCCTCTCGGTTAAGGCGGAAATATTGTAACATAATCTCAGCAAAAATAACATGCAGCGAAGTGTATGCCTTTACCTATGATTTGAATCCTTGTATACTGATTCTTTTAATACTCCTACGTAAGGAAGATGGCGATAATGCTCGGCATAGTCCAGTCCATATCCCACCAAAAAACGGTTGGGGACCGTCAGCCCAAAGTAATCGGGTGCAATGTCGACTTTTCTTCCGCCAGGCTTGTCAAATGCAGCAGCAATTTTTACAGAGCGGGCCTTTCGGTGAAGGAGCGATTCACGCAAGTACTGAAGCGTTAAGCCACTATCCACGATGTCCTCCACAATCAATAAATCCCTGTCTTCAACAGGTCGCTCCAAATCCTTCAGAATTCGCACCACGCCCGAAGACTGCGTCGAAGACCCATAACTGGAAATCGCCATAAAATCCATTTCAAGCGGAATCTCCAAATGACGCACCAAATCGGCCATAAAAATATAAGCCCCTTTCAGCACGCCAACCACGAGTGGATTTTTCCCCTTAAAATCAATGGTGATTTGTTTGGCCAAAGCCTCCACACGAGCCTGTATTTGTTCAGATGTAAACAGAATTTCTTCTAAATCTTCTTTCAACACAAATCCTCCTACTCGCTAATCTTCCATAGCGGGGCTAACTGATACGCGAAACGCCAGTGGAACATTTTGCTTCACGAGATGTGTGCGGCTACGGACCAAACCAGGTACCCAAACGACTTCCTGTCCAATAGCGAACACCGGATAGCTTCGTCTCCACTCACGTTTTATCTTATGATCAATAAACACATCCGACAGCAATTTGCTGCCTTCCATGCCAAACGGCTTGACCCGGTCTCCCTCTTGCCATCCGCGAACCATCAATTCTGGTTGGTCCTCAAGTGAAAACCACGCGTCCCACAGAGTGCGAGAAAATTCACTTGGCAATTCATCCACTGATGATTCTATCCGCCATTTTAGCCCTCTAATAGAAAAAAAAGAAGCCTTATCCACGGTGGCTGGCGTCCATCGGATTACTGGGGCATATTCGTTTCGTTCATCTCTCGTAACTTCCAGACTTGCATTTTGCACAACAAGCTGAAACCCACCCTTAAGATTACGCCTGCCATAACCGCGCATGAAATAAAACCGCACAGCTTCGACTTCGTCATATCCAAATTGTAACTTGTCATCAATACACTCTAATACTAATTTAACAACTCTTCGTTGTAAAGCAAGCGGAAGCTGCAAAAACGCTTCCTGATCATACTTGGCCAATCGATGGGAGCATTTTACGTTCGATGCGACAAAATCCTCGGACAATTTGGCCATTAGTTCATTTTCCGCCCGGACAATCTCTGCTTCATGCGCCAATGTATTCACAATCGAAGGATTATAGTACGCTTCCAAATGCGGAATCAGTTCATGGCGTATGCGATTGCGTCTATAATCAAGCAATACGTTGGTTTCATCTTCTTCATAGGGTAGCGAGTGCTGCTTCACATACTCCAGCAAGTCCTTCTTAACCACTTGCAGCAGTGGCCTGATGACATACACGCCTTGTAACTTTCGTATTGGTAAAATTCCCGCGAGGCCCTGAATTCCTGTTCCTCGCAACATCCGGTCTAGCACAGTTTCTGCCTGGTCATTCATGTGGTGAGCCGTGGCAATGATCGGCGATTCATAAGTCTCAGCAATTTCCATCAATTGCTCGTAGCGAAGCCTCCTTGCGGCGGTTTCCACAGACTCTCCCGTCAATTTGGCTACTTCTCGCACGTTTACGCTTTTCAATAAGAAAATGCAGTCATAGTTTGCCGCCATTTCCCTTACCAATTCCGCATCTCGCGAAGCCGTCTCGCGAAGCCCATGATGAACGTGGGCTACCACTAATTGATACGACCATGTCACCCGCAACTGAATCAGCAGATGAAAGAGAGCCACCGAATCAGCCCCCCCACTAACTGCCGCAATGATGGTGCGAAATGGCATGGATTCCTTCACCTTCTGCAGTTCGCATTCCACCAAATCAGCGAGTCCCATGTTTTCGCTGCCTCCAGATCGATCGCATCAATACACCCGCGATCACCAGTCCTGTCGAGATGGCGCCGGCAATCAGCACTGTTTCTGTCGCCATTGACATGCCATTCATATAGCGATGTGTCACAAAATCCCTCATTGCAAAATAGGCATCCATCCCGGGCACCAGCACGATGATGCCGGGCACGGCAAATACGGTGACAGGCATGCGATAATATCTCGCAAACACTTCACTCAAAAGGGACACCGCCAAGCTTGCCATAAAATTGGCCGCGATGACGTTTGCCCCATTTTTTAATGCGCCATTTAAAAACAGCCAAGCGACGATACCCAAAATTCCCGCTGGGATGATCGCCTTTTTGGGAACCTGATTTAAAATCGCGAACGCAATGGTGGCAAGCGCACTTAAAAGCGTGGAAACAATCACTAGATCACTCCGCTATACATCCAAATTCTTATGTACTGATGCTGATCGCCAGTGCCACCGCCACTGCAATCGCCGCCGCCGTGAAAAGCGCTTCGGCCCCTCTTGCCACCCCTGCCAAAAGGTCACCTGCAAGCAAGTCTCGAATCGCATTGGTCACCGCGAGCCCCGGCAATAACGGCAAAATAGCGCCAATAATAATCACACCTTCGTGCTTGGACAACCCAACAATACTGATGAACACCGCAAAAAGCGATCCGACTAGCGAAGCCAGCAGCACCGCAAAAAAACGGGGAACATATCGCACCGTCCAGCGCGTCAGTTCCTGGGCAATGATTCCTCCCACTGCGCCGTAGATAAAATCCAGCCCCGCTCCGCCCAAAATGATTGTGAAGCTTCCGCTTGAGAGCGCAGCAGCCAGTATTTGCACAGGTCTAGAATAGAGTAACGGTGCATGGTCGAGGGCTTCCAGTTTGATCAGCGCTTCATCAACACTGCACTCTCCTCTTTGCATTTTCCTAGAGAGTTCATTAATTTGCGTCACTTTGTCCAAATCAAGAATACGCGAACCAGAGACCCGTTCCAGTCTCGTGGTCGTGCCCGCGGGGGTAGTCATGGATACAAAGATACCCGTGGGAGTGACAAAGCACTGGACATGATCCATCTTCACCCCTGCGCTTACCGCAAAATGAGTGATCGTCTCTTCAATCCGGGAGGTCTCCGCACCATATCGCAATAATTGGTGACCCGCCAACATACATAAACGCCAAATTTGTTCTTCGTCCATAGGCAACTCCAACTATATGTCCTGTATTTTATTGTATAACGAATAGCGATTGGTGACCACCGAGGAACCATATAGAAATGATTGCAGAAGTAAACACTAGGATAGAAAACAACAGCCCCCAATCCGTCACATCCCAGGATATCGCCCCTTTCGGCTTAGTAAAAGCGGTCTGCTTGCGCTGATTTTTCAGTGCTTCGCTGAATTCCTCTACGCGTTGAAATTTTCCGCACACTGTAAAATACAATGTGCGACCAACGCCAGACCTCTCATGCAGTTGCTGAAAATAACGGGATAGTGCCGTTTTTCGCACATCAGGCGAGGATTGCATCAGTTTTTCCCTTGTCCTACTATTCATTGGTCGATACAAAAAAGCGCCCATCATCGCGAGTGAAAATAAATCATAGTGCTCATCCGCTTTTCTCATGCCCCATCCCCAAAATGCACGGTCGTATATTTCTGTGAACTCCTTTACCACCGTCCCTAACGGCGTGACTCCACCAAAATCAATCAATATTGGTTTACCGGTTGCTTTATGCATCAACACGTTTTCCGGTTTCAGGTCCCCGTAGACAAAGCCTCTTTCATGAAGGGAATGAAGCAGGTTCGCCAACTGCAATAATAAATCAGGCACCGCTTCCACCCCCTGATGGGAGACATACTGACGCAGATTCCTCCCTTCCACGTATTCCATCACAAAAAAATGAGCACACTGCCCATCCAGTTCTGCATCATCGAGTTCGTACACTTTGGGGCATGGTGCTACCAGAGCATGGCTGAATTCGCGCATCCGTTCCCACTCCAGCGAAAGTGCAGCGGCATCTCTACTGATTTTGAGTGCGAAATAGGCGTCATCACATGCGGTCAAGTAGACCACTCCATTTTCCCCTTGCCCAAGCATCCTTACGAGCTGATAGGTGCGTCTTTTCCATCTGCCGATAATGGTTCGCCCTGCAAGTTTATCCAGCATAAACGCGCGACCCATCTTGACGAATATCCTTTGGCACTCCTGATTTCAGTGTCTGAATCGCAAGGGCAAGTGCAGGACCAGTTGGTGTGTTGCCTTGTGGATCTATTTTTCCTATCGCATCTGCGAGTCGTATTGCCGGGACCTTCAAATGCTTGACAATGCCACCACCAGCATCAGGAAACACGATCGTATCTAAGCGGTACTCTCCTGTACGAGAGGATAGGGTATGTACCAAATCACGAACCGCCTCCACCACATAAGACCGTTTGGGGTTCATGCTGCCAGAAAGATCGATGACCAGACAAACTTCTAAAAAAGCGTATTCAACAGCATGTTCCATCTCGCGCGCTACACTTGGTCGAAGTTCCGGAGGCAAACTGTCTACGGTTTGAAATTCATTCATTCCCCATCGCGAAGCCATCGTCCGCTGTATAGAAATTTCCATGGTATGCTGCGTCATCAACTGAACGGTTTTGGATAATTCGGAAGCCTTCGTGAAACGGTACATTCCGTTTCCCGCTACCGCAATTCCGATAACCTCGCGCTCCCCTTTTTCCCCTAACACGCCATCGTCTAGCACACCGATCACGTTCACCGGAATCCCCTGTCTGGCTGCAAGCAACGCTACTTTTACAGGGTCCGCCCCTTCGTTAGAACAGCCATCAGTGATCAGAAGAATTTGCTGCATCACCTCGCCGCCACGCATTTTACAAGCCTCCCAAAATCCGTTTGACCGATTCGGTTGGCTGATGCGAAACTTGATGCGCATTCATGCGCTTGTTCAACCGCTTACGGTCTTTTTTCGTCCGGATCGACGGCATATCAGGCAAGCGAATCGTCGCCCAACCCGGTTTGTAACGTTCAATCCTGGCACAGACAATCGTCATGTCATCGCGAATCATCCCCCCATCCACACGAACAGCAGCCTCTAACAGCCAGTCGGCTAGTCGCTGCGGATCATCGGTAGCGAACCGTTCCAGTTGTCTGCACACCCAATCTTCCGGTTCAGGCAGTTTGGATAGCGCTTCAAATATCCCGTCTGACATAAACACGAGCAAATTTCCTTCCTGCAACTCAACACTTTTTGTCTGTATTTCAATTTCGTCCAAAATGCCGATTGGTAAACTCTCTCCCCGCACCATCATCACTTTCTCACCTTGTCTTACAAAACTTGGAACAGAACCCACCTTCAAAAATTCAGCTTTGGCCGTAAAAAGATCGACAATGGCCAAATCCAGTGTGGCAAACATCTCATCTGTCGAACGCAGGACAAGCGCCGAATTGACCGTCTTGATTGCGACCTCCTCAGGAAATCCAGCTCGTAGCAATTGTTGAACCAGATTCACAGCGGCACTTGATTCCTGATTGGCCCGTTCACCGTTGCCCATCCCATCGCTGAGCGCAATAGCGCATTTGCCATTGCCAAGGTCCATTACGCTAAAAAAATCCCCACTTTTCAGTGTTCCGTCTTTGGCCACGCTGGCAAACCCCGACAACACTTGATATTGCCGAGCGCTAGAAAGTCGAATCCGCTGGGCAGCATGGTCCGTGTATTGTTCCACAGACCGCACGGTGATGGTTTCCCCCAATATTTCCGAAAGAAGCGGAGCAACCAGTTTCCCCGCCTCATCGTGTGGAGAAGGGCGTAGCTGCAGCACCTCAATTTCTACATTGCCTTCTTCTAACGAGATGATCTCCACATCCTCGACTTCAAGGCCAAGCTGAATACACGCTTTTAAAATGGCTGATTCCTGGCGATGGTTGGCGCCTGTTTCCATTTGAATCTCCTGCGCCAAATCAAGCATGATTTCGGCAACCCCAGACAATTGATCAGCGACAATCTGCCGACTTTCCCTAAGTTGCTGTATCAGGAACTGATGGCGAATCACCAGTTCCCTTGCATTTTTCATGGTGCCAAGCAACATATCCGGTTTGATGCATAGTGAGGTGAGCGCAGCAGGCATGCTTTCCTTGGCCATGTCAGGATTTATCTCCAATATCCGCACCGCATCGCTCATTGACTGCAATGTGGTAGCGGCGTTTTTGCTCCAGCAACGGGATTGGTAATGGCAATGATCACAGATTTGGTGGATGGTCCTTTCGACAATTTGATGATTGACGATCTCCTGGCGTTCTAGAGGACCTGTTCCATCCGTAAACGACCCTGATAATTGGGAAAAAAGCATGGCAATTTCTTGAATGCGCGAGGTCATGAGTGACTTGATTCGGCGTACATGCTCTTGTTGGGAGATGACATGTCGCATAGTGCCAGGTAGCAGATTGGCGCCTTCCTGTATCAGCTTGCTAGGAGTAAGGAAATAACCGAGTGCCGCGATGAGGGTGGCGATCATCTCATCCAGCAACAAATGATTGTTCGCCACATACAACGTCAATATGCCACTGCCAATGACAAAACCAATGGCTACCACCGGCTTTTTCGTTTCGTGCAACAATCCAGCAAGCACACCGGCAAAGCCAAAGACCCCGATCAGCGGGGTAAAGGTTGAAGAACCGAGCGCCAAAATAACACCAGTGACGATTCCGATAGCCCCGCCTATCCCGGCACCGCCTGCCGCAGCAAAAAGCAAGATCGCGTACCTCGCCACCACACTCTCCACATAAACCCCGTGAATTTGCCATCCCTGCAACCCGCTTAGCACCGAGGCAAACAAAATGACGATGGCAATGGCTTCCTCAATCCGCCAGGAGCGGTGCGGGCTCGTCACGAGCAGGGGAGGTACTTGCAAAAACATATATGTCAAAATAAATGTGAGCAGCCCTTCAATCACGGCCACACCAAGGGCAAAATAGTTAAATCCATGCCCGGGCAAGGAAAAACCGAAGCGAAATCCTGCATCTACCATCATGACAAGCATTGGCAAGCTATAAGCATCAATTGAATCAACCCGTTTGATCAGCTCATATAACAGCCGATAGGACACGAGCATGGTAAACACGATGAGCGGATCGCCCCCATGCGAGATCACGGTCGCAGACCCGAGGGTAAGCCCAACAGCAAGCCACAGCGACTGATTTTTGCGGTACTGCAGAGTGACCGCGTAAGCAGGAAGAGCAAACGGCATAAATGTGGCTAAGATCTCAGCGCGGCCCAGTAAAAGACCAAGTGCCGTAAAAAGGAGGAGCAGGCTTGTCCGATAGAGTAAACGATGCTTTATTTTCCGATCTGTACCTGATGCCCCTGAATGGTTCGTAAATGTCCTTGAAGCATGCGCAGTTGCATCTTGCGAAACAAGCTTTAACAATGGCCCCCCGACACGTGGTACTTTTTTGTGCGTCATCTTACGATCCCCAGTCATCAATGGCACCACCCGTTCATAGAATAGTTTCATTGTATTCATGCCTATTTGCGAATTCTGTCATTCGGTGTGCTTGTCCACATTAAATTTCCCGACAATATCTCTTGCAATAAGACAAGCGAAAAGCAGATAATGTTCACAAAAAAAAGGCGGATTTCATGCGTAAACCTTGGGATCACTATTTTATGGACATGGCAAAAATGGTCGCCACTAGAGCCACCTGCAATCGATTGCGTGTTGGCGCCTTGATTGTCCGCGACAAAAGAACCATTGCCTCAGGCTATAACGGCAGTGTGTCAGGGGATGTTCACTGTATCGACGTCGGCTGTAAAGTGGTGGATGGTCATTGCATTCGCACGATTCATGCGGAAAGCAACGCCATTTTGCAATGCGCCAAGTTTGGCGTAAGCACTGAAGGAGCCTTTATTTACGTCACTCACTTTCCTTGCCTTAACTGCAGCAAGCAAATCATTCAGGCGGGAATCCAACAAGTCATTTATGAAGAGGAGTATCGCATCGATCCCTATGCACTTGAACTTTTCGCACAGGCTGGCGTAAGCGTGACGCAACTGGAGCAAATTTCAGAGTAAGGAATATAGTGAAGTAATTACGCGATAGTCTGGCGGAAAAGGGGATGGCTCACATGCCGACCTGGCTAAAAAACCAACTCTTGCGAGCGTTCCACGATGGGGATAAGCGTGCTGTAGTGATGCTAAACCGAGTGTACTACAAATACCGCAAAAGCATTAGTTAGCACAAAAGGCCAACGCGAATGCGCCGGCCTTTTTTATATGAAGGAATACAGATTATACCTGTATAGAGAAGTAAATGGAAAAACCAAAAATGATAAACGCAAGCGCAAGAAGAACTGCGGGGAATTTGCGTTTACTCCTTGCTTGATTGATAAAGCCGACGAGGGACATGACAGTAAAAATAGTCATGAAGATCGCCATCAGCCAAGGATGAAGCTGCATGAATGCACCCACTTTCAATTAGAACTGATACCTACTAATGTACATGGAAACGCAATGAAAATGATCATTATTTTCAAACTGTCAAAAATACTTCAAAAAAGAACATCAATAATGTGACGTTTGTACTCTAATGATCGTTATCCTCTGCGGCCGCCTCTTCCTCCACGCTTCGATTCGCTGCGTTTCAGAGCTTGCAAACGGTCTTCACTTTCCTTCATAAACCTGAGCATCTTATCCTCAAAGGTGGCGCGAGTGCTCGTGTGATGGGAAGCTCCACCACGTGGTTTGCGGGGGCGTTCAGTTGTTGTAGGAGTAGCGTTTTCTGCCGCCTGGCGAATGGAAAGGCCAATTTTACCGTTCTCCACATTGATGACTTTTACCTTCACTGGATCATTCACTTTCAAATGATCGTGAATATCCTTGACATAGGTGTCGGAAATTTCAGAGATATGGACAAGACCTGTTTCCCCACCGGGAAGCAACACAAATGCGCCAAAATTGGTGATCCCCGTGACCTTGCCATCTAATTTGCTACCAAGTTCAACTGACATAAAAGAGAAAGATCCCCCTCTAAATGATACATATCCAATTTAGATTATACAGAACGTTAAAAAAAGGTGTCAAGAAAATGAGCACAGTTCTAGTTAGCTTTTTGCAGAGTTTTCCACAAACAATATTTCTCCAGGTTTGACCAGATTGTATTTCTTCTGAGCTATGTAGGCGATGTAGTTGTTTTGGTGCAACTCCTCCACTTGCGTGTTGAGAGTTTGATACTCCAATTTTGATGCTTTCAATTCACTGGTCAATCGGGCTTTTGAGGCTTCCTGTTGAGATAGCGCCGGACGCTGCACAAAGAAATACACATAGGCACCCCACACCAATACAGCGAATACCAGAGTGTACCAAATGTAGATACGTCTATGCTTTAGCTTGCGATTAACTCCAGATTTCATGAACGCAACTCCTAGAGTAAGAAAAGGATCGGGATTTTTAATGATTCATCTCATCCTTATTCGTCTCGTCCTCTTCATGTTCCTTCTTTTCGAAGTATCGCGCCACACTTTTTTCGGTAAATGCGATGGGCCATACCAAGACTAATTCAATTTTCTCTAACATCCTATTGATGCGCTTTGCAATCTCCCACACCAACTTGAAGAGAAAAAGAACAGGCACAATTAGCAATCGATAGACCATCGATCCTATCAAACGCACCACTCTTAGGATCCCTCGGATAAGGGAAGTGGTAACCGCCACCACAATACGTCGAAAAAGCAATGCGTAAAGCCACCACCCAGCTATCAAAAGCAGAAAAACAGCGAATCGGACATCGCCGTGGTTGGCCCCAAGCAACATAGTAAAAACAAAAACTGTGGCAAAAAGCCAATAAAGTATGTCCCAGAGCACCGAAAATCTTCTAAAGAATCGCCATTCCTTGATCGATGTTCGGTACACATCGTGAACCGTTCCCATTAAAGCGCCAGAAACCATCATCAGAATCAACGTGGCGTACTGCTGTTGAAGATCCAATTGTATCACCCGCCTACTTCATAAGCCGTCCCCAGAGTTTTTTTCCCCTTTTGTCATAACGGCCACTTTCCAAATAAGCGAGGTCATAGATGGTTCCCTCAATGGACACCAATCCATTTTCCAAATTCAGTGCTTTGATATGGAGGTTTTCACCTCGAAGTGATAGCGTGCTGTTTGTCGTTTGTAGTACAAACTCGTGCGTGTCAAACGATTCCACTCCCGTAACACCAGTCACTTCAACGTACTCCCGGTTTACGATCAATACCTGATGCCTGCCTGGATCACGTACCAGCTTGTCTTCTGCCACTTGGCTTCCCTCTCTTCCGGCCTTGTACTACTTTTTCAACCATATGGCCGAAATGAAGAGAATAGAACAAAAGACGACCTAATCTTCAAGGTCGTCTTCCTCGTCAAAGGCTTTATCAACCGTTCCGATAATCCGTTCTTCGCCAAGTATCTGATAGAGCTCTCCTGCCTGCTCTTTTCGAGCCTGCTCTACGATCTTTGCGATCTTCACGTTCGTAATCCTGGAACCATAGCGAATGCTAAGCGAATCCCCAATTTGCACTTCTGTTCCTGCCTTGGCAGTTCTCCCGTTCACTTCCACCCGTCCATTGTCACATAACTCCTTGGCAAGTGTTCGACGCTTCACCAGACGGGAAACCTTCAGGTATTTATCAAGCCGCATTATTTTGTGGCTTCTTTAAGTTTATTCCCCGGCTTAAATGCGGGCACGGACGATTCCGGAATGGAGATCACTTCACCAGTTTGCGGATTGCGGCCACTGCGGGCTTTGCGCTTGCGGGTTTCAAAAGTACCAAATCCGATCAGTTGTACTTTATCTCCTTCAGAGAGCGCTTCAGAAATGGAATCCAAAAATGCGTTGACTGCCGCTTCCACGTCCTTTTTCTTTAAGCCACTTTTTTCGGCAACTTTGTTAATGAGGTCCACTTTATTCATAAATCCGATTAGCCCCTTTCCAAGGCAATAATTTTCACTGCTCACTATTCGTCTTGAACCCAGCATTCTCCTGCTATGAGTTGGCTTTTTCTTTCGCATTTTGCCAAAATTCATCGAGAATTGCAAGTTCCACCGTTGAAAAGTCTAAATTACGCCTTTGCAATTCCTTTTCAATGTGTAAAAACCGGCGTCTGAATTTTTGATTAGTGAGTGCCAGTGCCCGCTCCGGGTCAATGCCAAAGTGACGACCGAGATTGACAAGCGAGAACAGCATGTCACCAAATTCCTTTTCCTTTTCCTCATCCGTATCGGCTTCCTGAAATTCGCGTATTTCTTCTCCCAATTTAGCAAAAACAGGTTCGATGTCCGGCCAATCAAAACCGACCTTGGCGGCTTTTTTCTGCAATTCATGACTTTCCTTAAGTGGAGACTGACCTTTTTTCACCGCATCCAACAAAGATAGTACTTGACCTGATTTTTCTGCCTTTTTGATTTGTTCCCAATGTTGCACTACCTCTTCAGCCGTGACAGCCGATGCTTCGCCAAATACATGGGGGTGCCTGCGAATCAATTTGGCACTCAACGTACGGATCACATCTCTGACCTGAAAGTCTCCTTCATCGAATCCTATTTGACTATGTAACAAGACTTGCAGCAGCACATCACCCAATTCTTCCACGAGTGCGTCTACATCGCCTTCATCGATGGCCTGTGCTACTTCATAGGCTTCCTCAATCACATAAGGCCGAAGCGACTCATGCGTCTGCTCCTTATCCCACGGACACCCATTTGGACTTCTAAGTGCTGCGACAATATTGACTAGTTCAGACCAATCCCCGTACAGCCTCTCTGCCTGTAAAGGAGGGACGTACAACGTGGTAAGATGATCGATCCCTTTTATCCTGTCAAGTTCAAAAAGCGGCACCTTTTGAATCGACTCCTGCCCTGCTATCCCAATGGAACTGGCGATCACCACTTCCCACTCATCCCCGTACACCTCAGAGAGTAACACCTTTGTATCACTGGCTACCGCTTGATTATACAGTTGCATCATGATGGTATGCGCTTTAGGTTGTAACATATCCCCGCGAAGGGACGTCGCATCGAGCAACAACAGTCCATCCACGGGATCCACCCCTATTTTGAATAGTAAATCGTCAATAAAACTTTGGCCGGACTCATACACCATCTTAACTCTTCCATTTTGCGCAGCCACCTGTAGAAGTTGGACGCTGCGTTCCGCCACACCTGGATGGCCTGGTACCAAATAGACAATCTCCTTCTCTCGATCCGTCTCGGCGACTAAAAATTCCACGATCCGATCATAGAGGGTAGAAAAATCATTTGCCTCTTCATAAAACGAATCCAACGACACGAAAGGTAGATCGCGCTGGATCAAAAAATTAGCGCTTGGATGCCTCGCGGTGCGAAGGTAGACTGGCAGTCCTTTTTCCATCAATTGCACAGTACCGTATGGGATGCTGGCGACCGCTCCGGGTCCAAGGCCCGCGACATGAATGATCCCCATAAAAACGCCCCTTTTTCTTAAGAATAAAAGCCGATTTTGCGAAGAAAAACAATGAGCGGTGTCCCCAGCTTGGGCAACCCCTTAACTTCTTTTTCCGAAAGCAAACCACTCAAAAGCAACATGATCGCATACGTGATAATTCCCGCTGCCACACTAGTTAGCACCAATCCCGCAGCGTTCAATCGTGCAGGAATGTGCAAATTCAAGAGACTCCATTGGCGTTCAATTGCGAACACAAAAGCGCCCATTACAAAAACAGCCATGAGCGGTTTGAATACGTGGTGAAAATAGGAGAGACGAAAATGTATTTTTTGTTTTAATATCCACCAGTTCCAGCTTGCCGCAAGTGCATAACTGAGGGCTGTAGCAGCAGCAGCCCCTGCAATTTGATATCGCGGAACCAGTATAAAGTTTAGCGCAATTTTCAGCACTGTACCAGCCAACAAACTGACAAGGGGTGTATAGACATATCCCAACCCCTGCAGACTGGCTGCCGCATTCATCTGGATGCTGCTAAATAGGGTGGCTACCCCCATCCACATAATCGCCTGATCTCCCTGTGCATCCCGAAATAGTGCAATGTCAATGGGCGTAGCAAGCATAATAAGGCCAATCGATGCAGGAAGTGACAAAAACAAGGTATAGCGAATTCCCAAACTGACCCGCTCCTTGACAGTAGACGTGCCAATTCGAGTACTTGCTTCTGAAACGGCGGGCAAAAGTGCCACGCCGATTGAACTGACAAGGGTTGCGGGTAGCATCAGCAACTTGAATGCCCGCCCTGACAGTAAACCATACAGGTGCGTGGCGGTATTTTGCGCAATTCCCTGCGCCTTGAGGAGATTGGTCACCGTGAACGCGTCTACGTTGCTAAAAAGCGGGATGATGAGCGCCCCAAGGCTAACTGGTATTGAATAATAAATGAGCTTACGAACGATTGTACGCCTGGATAACAATGCATGGGAAACGCCAAGCTGACGCCCTCTTATCAGATTGTGCATTTTCACGCGAAATCGCCACAGTTGATACAAAATCACCACGAGTCCAGATAGCCCCCCGGTCACTGCGCCAAATGACGCCACCGCAGCGGCGGCTCTCTCTTTTCCTCCAAACGATAGCACCAACCACACGCCGGCAATGATAGTGAGCACACGAATTAACTGCTCGACCACCTGAGATACCGCTGTCGGTCTCATCCATTGCCAACCTTGAAAGTACCCCCTGATGCTGCTCAGTATGGGTACGACAAAAAGCGCAGGCGCCACCGCCCTCAATGCCCACGTGGCACGCATGTCACCAGCAAGCCGGGCAAACGTGTCACTGAAGGCATATAGCGATACCATCGCTAGAAAACCTGTCCCTGCCAGCAAGAAAAATGCGACGCGAAAGATGCGATTAGCATTGCCCAAGTCATGAATAGCCGTATATTCGCTCACATATTTAGAAATCGCCACGGGGAACCCTGCGGTAGAAATAACAAGCAACGTGGCATACACCGGATATGCCATCTGGTAGATGCCCATCCCGCGATCCCCAATTAGATTTTGCAGGATAATCGTGTAGACAGACCCCAAAAGCTTGGAAATGATGGCGGCCACGGTAAGGATGAACGCCCCACGAACAAAAGTCCTGCTTGATGCCACCGTATTTGCCACTCCCATCGTTTATCGATAGAGAAGTATACGGGGACAACCCAACAGATATACGAGTCGGGGTTTGCTCTCGACCAATTAAAAAGGACAGCCCTCGCTGTCCATATGAATTCATAAAAAGGCGTTGTGATTATTGGTCCATCTGCTTGGAAAGGAAGCCTGCCGCTGTTTCCGCCAGTTTGGTTTCGAGCTCTCCCATTTTTACTCCCTCATCACGTGAAATAAGTACCACGCTTCCGATCGGATCGCCGTTATACATGATCGGTACGATAACGTGCGAAGTGATTGGTTCGGTTCGATCGCGAATCAATTGCACTTCAGCAACATTAGTAGAAATGATGAGTTTACGCTCATCCATGGCTTTTTCAAGTTCAGACCCTACAGGCTTCTCCAGATATTCTTTCTTGGCTATTCCAGCAGATGCAATCACTGTATCCCTGTCTGTGATCAGCGTGAAGTGACCAGACGCCTCATTCAACGATTCTGCGTATTCTTTGGCAAAATCACCAAGTTCCCCGATGGGAGAATATTTTTTCAAAATGACTTCGCCGTCTCTATCCACAAAAATTTCCAGTGGATCCCCTTCACGAATCCTCAACGTACGCCTTATCTCTTTCGGGATAACTACCCTTCCTAAATCATCAATGCGCCTAACAATTCCTGTGGCTTTCATTGCACTACCCCCCAGACAAATGAAGCTTGCGAAACTGTTGCCTTTATATTGTCCGAAGAGCAGTGAGTTTAGCATAAAATATCGTGTAATATAATGGAAAACCACCCACCTAAACGGTGAGCGGCCATTTTTATCAATTTCCCATTTAGCTCAGTGTAATTTTGATGCCCGCGTTCTTTTGTAAATTATTGACGATGCCGGTCATGACGGTGTTGGTCTTTTGTTGGAGAAGTGTTTGTTCAATCGTAGACTGTACACTCTTGAATGGGGAAATAGTGCGTTTTAGCACTTCCATGACATGGTAACCGTATTGTGACTTGAATGGATTGCCAATTACTCCGATCGGTTGGCTCATAGCATGATCACGGAAAGGTACCACCCATTGCGACGGACTCTGATTGGCATATAGCCCACCATTATTTTTCGATCCCGTATCAGTCGAGTATTGTTTGGCAAGCTTGTCCCAACTGCCGCCACTCCTCAGCTCCGTTGCAATTTTTTGCGCCAGAGGCAATTTGTTGACAAGAATATGGCGAACCGACACCGTGGCAAATTGATACAGATTCTGCTTGTAGTATTGCTCCTCTGATTGAAGGGATACTTTATTCACCAGTTTTTGCGAGTAAAGCTGCAAAACAAGCAGGGTTTTCACATAATCCGCAAGGTCCGTGTTCTGTAACCCAAGCGTTTGCATTTTACTGTCAAAGCTACTTGAATTCCCGCTGTAAAGTGACTGGATAGCACTTTGCTTAATGTTCAGCACCGTCTGGTTGACCTGTGTGTTCGTTACTTTAATTCCTGCTTTTAGCGCCTGCTCTTCAAGCAACCGGTTATATACAATATACTGTTGAATCACTTGCTTTTTTACTGTAGTGGTGACGGAAAGTTGCGGGTTAAACAACTGCTCCAAATGAAGCTGCTCATTCAATTGAGCGGCGGTTACCGTCCCCCCTTTGTAGGTAGCCACGATGGCAGAACTGCTATTGGTGCCACATCCACTAAGCACAAGCCCCATCACAGCAACAGAAGCGACCGCCAATGTGCTTTTTTTCTTAAAAAAACTAATAGACATTTTCAAAAGCCTCCTTCGATTCAATAAACACAGACGTCATTTCCTTCATGACCTTCAAGGCCATTTCAAGCAATTCATCATCTTTTACCCGACGACCTTCAATCACTAGTGCATAGTGTCCACCCGTAGCCTTTAAGTGCATCCGCTTAGGATACATTTGCGTTAATTGAAACAAGTGAGGTCCGGACAGATTCGCTGTCTGCTCCTCCCTGAAAACGATATGCAAATCATTATCCTGCTTGCTGAGGGACTCAAGATCATACTGGTAAGCGTAGGCCCGAAGGCTTGCCACCGAAAGCAGATTCTCCACCTCTTGCGGAGGATCACCAAAACGGTCCTGAAGTTCCTCCCGAAGATCCGCCACTTCATTCAGGGATCTGCAAGCTACAAATTTTTGATATACTTCGATTTTTTGCGCAACGTCCAGTATATATTCTTGCGGTAGATAGGCGTCGACAGTAATCTCCACGCTGGGTTCCTGTTTTTCTTCCTTCTTCTCGCCCTTCAATTCGCGGATCGCCTCCGCCAGCATCTCCGAATACATATCAAAACCCACTGCACTGATAAACCCGTGCTGTTCCGCACCAAGTAAATTCCCTGCTCCCCGAATCGAAAGATCGCGCATGGCAATCTTGAACCCACTCCCCAATTCGGTGAATTCCTTAATGGCCTGCAAACGCTTTTCTGCCACTTCAGAAAGCACCTTATCTGGTTGGTACGTAAAGTACGCATAGGCAATTCGGTTAGATCTCCCCACCCTTCCCCGCAATTGATACAATTGGGACAACCCCAGGCGATTCGCATGAAATACGACGAGCGTATTGACGTTGGGAATATCAATGCCAGTTTCTATAATCGTGGTTGATACCAGTACATCCATTTCGCCCTGTAAAAAATCAAGCATCACCCGTTCCAATTGGGACTCGGGCATCTGCCCATGACCCACCGCCACCCTTGCATCAGGCACCATGCGAGTGATCCTGTCAGCGATGGATTGGATTCCTTGCACCTGATTGTACAATACATATACTTGGCCGCCACGGCTCAGTTCTCGTTCAATCGCTTCCTTCAGCAATGCATCGTTATATTCTAACACATACGTCTGAACGGGAAAACGATTCTCCGGTGGTGTCTCGATCACAGACAGGTCTCTCACCCCGACCATCGACATGTGTAGGGTGCGAGGAATCGGAGTCGCCGTTAGCGTGAGGCAATCAATATTGCTCTTCAGTTGCTTTAATTTCTCCTTGTGAGTAACCCCAAAGCGCTGCTCTTCATCGACGACAAGCAATCCAATATCCTTAAACTGCACGCTTTTGTTCAGCAATCGATGGGTTCCGATTACGATATCGACCATTCCTGTCCGAACCCCTTCCAGCACTTTCGTGACCTCCGCCTTACTGCGAAAGCGGCTGATCATCTCAATCGTCACCGGAAATCCGGAAAATCTTTCGCTAAAAGTTGAGTAGTGTTGCTGTGCAAGAATTGTCGTCGGCACAAGAACGGCCACTTGTTTCCCATCAAAAACAGCCTTCGCCGCTGCGCGAATGGCCACTTCTGTTTTGCCATATCCCACATCACCGCAAAGTAAGCGATCCATCGGCCTTGTCTTTTCCATGTCCTTCTTGATATCTGTCACCGCGCGCAACTGATCAGGCGTTTCTTCATAGGGAAACATCGCCTCGAAGTCCCGTTGCCACTCCGTATCATTGCGAAAAGCATGTCCTGGTTTTGCTTCCCGCTCCGCATAGAGTTTGATCAAATCCTCTGCAATGTCTTGGACTGATTTTTGAACTTTGCGCTTGGTGCGCGCCCATTCAGAACCACCGAGATGATTGAGCCTGGGTTCACGATCTTCATTGCCGAGGAACTTTTGCACCAGGTTGATTTGATCGACAGGCACATACAATTTGTCATTACCCGCATATTGCAAATGGAGGTAATCCCGATGAGTCCCCCCCACTTCGAGCGTTTCTACCCCTAGATACCTTCCGATCCCGTGATTGACATGAACGACACAATCACCGACATGAAGATCCTGATAGCTTTTAATCCGCGCTGCTTCAGGCGCGTCATCACGCACACGTCTGGCTCTCTTTTTGGTGACAAAAATTTCACTCTCACTGATCACCACTAAATGCGATTGCGGTAGTTCAAAACCTGAAGAAAGATTACCGATAACGACAGTTGGCATTTCTGCTTTAGGATCAAAATATGGCCTGCGCTCCAGTTCGATAGAAAAATCCTCGAGCACACGGATGAGTCTATCTGCCCGTTCAGCACTTGCTGCCAAAATGACTACGTGCTGGCTAGTTTTTTTAAAGCGTGTCAGTTCTGATTTCAAAAGCGGCAATTGACCATGAAACTTTTGCATCGAGTGCATCGGTATATTGACCGTCTGACGCACGTGCACTCCAGGTACATGGCGGGGAAAGAGGGTAAGATACAGATGCGGACGTCCTTCACTAAGAAAAATCCGCTCTAAATCATAAGACATCATCAACCCAGGGAGAATTTCTCCACGCTCGAGCGCTCCCGTTACCCATTCCGCTTCTTCTCGAATGACCCGTTCCATAGTCTCTCGCAAACGTACGGGCTCATCGTAAAACATCCAGGCATCCGCAGGAAAATAATCAAGCACCGAGCTTTGATGGCCATTCAACCAACTCGAATAGCGGAGCAATCCGGGAAAGTGTATCCCTTCCTGCATCCTTTCCGCATCCCGCCCTATATGATGCCGCACTTGACTGATAAAATCCTGATGGTAGGCCTGCTTATTTAAAAATGCGGCCATTTCCTGCTCTACACGCTGCCCTAGTTGCTTCAGTTCTACTGCGCTTACGACCATTTCTCTGGCTGGCCATATTTCAACTGACTTAGCCTGTTCAGTTGATCGCTGGGTTTCGATATCAAAAAAGCGGATCGAGTCCACCTCATCTCCAAACCACTCGATACGAACCGCCTCTGCATGGAGCGGAAACACATCAATCAATCCACCACGTACGCTAAACTGCCCTCTTGCCTCCACACGCTCCACGCGCTCATAACCGGTCGAAACCAGTTTTTCAATCAATTGATCCATCGGGTAAGCAGATCCCCATGAGAGTTCCACCACTGCGCCAAACAGGCGCTTTGACGACACCATCGGCTGCTTCAATCCCCTGATGGTGGTTACAAATACTGCGCGCTCACGGTTCTTTAATGCCTGCAATGCACGCAAGCGCAGCGCGGCCATTTCTGGACTAAACGCCACCAGATCCTCATGGATCAATTCCCGTTCCGGAAATAGAAATACCCGGTCTTCTCCCAGTAGTTCACTGATATCCGCCACAATGGCTTCCGCGTTCGTCATTGAATGGGTCACGATCAATACGGTATTAGCGTCTTTTTTCAGTGCTGCATAGAACAAATGCCTGGCAGAGCCACTAATACCTGCCACCATTTGCTGCCCTTCGCCTTGTTGCATGGCCCTCGCCAGTTGTTGAACATCTTCGGTTTGAGCAAGATAATTTACAATTTCGCGCAATTTCTTCTCCCCCTGCCCTTAAAATCGCGCACGCCAATTTGATCAAGCCAAATAAGCCTTAACGCATGGAATAGCGTTAGGCCTGACACCTGTTCTATACGTCCACGCCAAGCGGCGCGAACCGCATGTAGAAAACTCATTGAGCGGTCGCTCCTGACGTAAGAAAAGTAAGCTATCTGATCACGTTATTACTGAATGGGTGAATTCGTCAAGTACAGCGCAGGATTTTGCTTAAGCGCCGTCTCACAATATTCACATACGGTCTTCACATAGGTGGTTTGATCTTCATCATGATATTCAATAATGTCGGAAATTTCCTGTTCCGTCAAGCTTGTCAATCCCAGTGCCTCAAGAGAAATTGTCGAAGAGTCGATGGAGCCAAGAAATGACTTGCAATGCCTGCAATAATAAACGATATGCATCAAAATTGTCCCCCATCCCATCATCGGGTCTTCTTCTTATTATGAGATGGAAGGACGGGAATTAAACTTATTCATGACGATCGGAAATGCCTGGGTCAGTGCTGCCTCTGCCGCCTCTGCCGCCAACTCCACCGCTTGCATGACTTGCTCACGGTCGTTTTTTGAAAAAGTGGACAACACGTAGTCCACCACGGTGATGTCAAAAGGAGGCCTGCCAATTCCAATCCGAATCCTCGGAAACTCATGGCTACCTGCAAGTTGAAGAACGGATTTGACCCCGTTATGCCCGCCTGCGCTGCCTTTTTCCCTTAGCCTGATACTTCCCACCGGCATATCCATATCATCGTAAATGAGGATCAAATCGCGGACAGGTTCAATACCAAGCGCCAAGATGGCTTCTTTGACAGATTGTCCACTCAGGTTCATGTAGGTCTGCGGGCGAATCAGATAGACACGTTCTCCTCCGACCTTGGTATCTGCGACAAGTGCCTGCCACTTCTTATAAGGCCGACCAGCACCGAGCTTGTCCTGAAGTTTTTCAATACACCAGAAGCCGACATTATGCCTGGTCTTTTCGTATTCTTTGCCGGGATTTCCGAGACCGACGACGAGTTTCATATCGCTAGCCCCCCTTCATCCCTTTTTTAATCAAAAAGCTCACTAATCGATCTCATCTCATGTACTCTCATAATGGCCTCCGCGATGATCTGCGCCACAGAAAGGATCACCATCTTGTCGATTTTTTGATCCTCACGAAGCGAGATCGTGTTGGTCACCACTACTTCTTTAATCGGGGCTTCCTTCAGGCGCTCAATAGCCGGGGGAGACAACACCGCATGCGTGCAGCAGGCATATACTTCTTTTGCTCCCTTTTCAAGCAATGCCTTGGCGGCAAGGGTGATGGTTCCCGCTGTATCAATCATGTCATCAATCAGGATCGCGGTTTTCCCCTCAATATCACCAATGATGTTCATTACCTCAGCCACATTTGGCTCTGGACGTCGTTTATCAATAATCGCAATGCTCGACTCGAGACGCTCTGCCATTTGCCTGGCCCTTGTGACGCCTCCAAGATCGGGTGAAACGACGACCACATCGCCAAGATTTTTTCCCAAAAAATAATCTGCCAAAATAGGCATCCCCACTAGGTGATCGAGTGGTATGTTGAAAAACCCCTGGATTTGCCCTGCATGAAGATCCATGCAGATAACTCTTGTCGCCCCTGCTGTCTGAATGAGATCTGCCACTAATTTGGCAGTAATCGGATCGCGGGCGCGGGATTTCCGATCTTGACGAGCATACCCGTAATAGGGAATGACCACGTTTATCGATTTAGCAGACGCCCTTTTCAGGGCATCAACCGTCACGAGCAACTCCATCAAGTGTTCGTTGACGGGAGCTGAAGTTGGCTGAATCAAAAATACATTGGATCCGCGAACACTCTCGCCAAGTTTGACCTGGATCTCACCATCCCTGAACCTCGTGGCTTGAAGACGACCCAAATCCACACCAATTTCGTTGGCGATTTCTTTTGATAACTCCGAATTCGCATTGCCGGTAAAAATTTTTAGCTTCGGGTCACGGTAACCCAATGATGTCACGCTCCATTTCTATTCTTGACCATTTGACTTTGATCCATTTTGCGAATTCATGCGCAACCGTTCTTTCAAGCTTTTCACATAATCAGGTTTGGTGGTCTGTCTTTCCCTAGCGATGGCAAATGCATCATCAGGTACATTGTCTGTCACGGTCGAACCGGTGGCCACATAACCGCCATCGCCGATTTGAATGGGGGCGACCAAATTCACGTTGGAACCAATAAAACTGTCGTCGCCGATGATCGTTTTGTGTTTAACAAAGCCATCGTAATTGACGGTGACCACGCCGCAGCCAATATTCACACGTGCTCCCACTTCGCTGTCGCCCACATAGGCAAGGTGGCTAACCTTTGTATCCTCCCCGATCGCCGACTTCTTGATTTCTACAAAATCGCCAATTTTAGCTCTTGCCCCAATCTGGCTTTCGGGCCTTATATAAGCAAATGGCCCTACTGATGCTTCTTCCTCAATTTGGCTGTCCAATATCACAGAAGATTGAACAATGACGCGGTCAGCCAGCGTGGCGTTCACCAGTCTGGAATTGGGTCCGATGACGCAGTCCATTCCGATCGTCGTGTTGCCTTCTAGGATAGTACCTGGATAAAGCACTGTATCCTGCCCGATAATGACTTCCGCATGCACGTAGGTATGGTCTGGATCCATGATGGTGACGCCGTTTTGCATATGTTTAAGCAAGATGCGTGATTGCATGCGTTTTTCGACATGAGCGAGTTGAATGCGGTCGTTGACGTTGGCTATATCGCCTGCATCCTTCATGACAACCGGAATAACGCGACCACCATCGCTTCTGATATGCGCCACCGTATCGGTGAGGAGATATTCTCCCTGCGCATTATCTGCCGTCATTTTTGGCAGTACCTTCAGCAACTCTTTGGTTTGAAACGCATAAATCCCACTGTTGACCTCGCGAATTTGCCTGATGACATCATCCGCATCTTTTTCCTCGACAATTCGCTCCACCGAACCATCTTCAGCGCGAATAATCCTCCCATATGCAAATGGATCTTCCACTTCCGCCGTCAATACTGTGGTAGCTCGGCTTTCCTCCGCCTTTGCGATTAAATTCATGACATCCTGCTTTTGAATGAGTGGACTGTCTCCATAGAGCACAACGGTGAGGGAGTCTTCGGTTAAAAAGGGTACCGCTTGCATCACCGCATGGCCTGTGCCAAGTTGTTCAGTTTGCCTGGTGTAGGTGACCTCATCGCCGAGCACCGCACGCACCTGCTCCTCCAGTTTTCCTACGACAACAATCATGCGATGAAATCCCACAGACTTCATTTCGTCCACGATATGGGCGATCATTGGCTTGCCGCATACCTCATGAACCACCTTATGACGGCGGGAATTCATTCGCTTACCCAGTCCTGCCGCCAGGATCACCGCTATTTTCTCCGTCACCGGATGTTCCCCCTGTTAAAACAAAATCGGTTCCGTCCTATAAAACAAAAATCAATAGCATTCTAACACAAAAACGTGACTACTTTCACGATTCGACATAAGACCGACACAAACAGCCAAAATACAAATAACCGCCCAAACCAAGTTTGAGCGGCGCGCCGTTATCATTTTCTAGATCAATTATTCTTCGACCACAGTCGTTTCGGAATCTATATCAGGTTCTTCCACCTTATAATATTCCCTCAGCACAGCGTCCTGAATTTTTTGACGCGTACTGGAAGTAATGGGGTGGGCAATATCGCGAAATTCGCCATCTGGCGTCCTTTTACTGGGCATCGCGACAAACATGCCCGAGTTGCCGTCAATCACTCGAATGTCATGAACGACAAATTCATTGTCAAAGGTGATTGATGCAATGGCCTTCATTCTTCCTTCTGTGGTGACTTTTCTTAAGCGTACGTCTGTGATTTCCACCCCTGCTCACCGCCTGCATAAATTTCTGTCACTTGGGTACATATTCCACAGGCTTGTGGATAAATCCTCCTCGAGAAAGGGCAAAAAGTCACTGTTTTTTTAAATTTTTTTGTATTTTTATTTAACTTGCACTATTCACAACAGTGCGACAACCTCTATTTCGACTTTTGCATCGCGCGGCAGTTTCGCTACCTGTACCGTCGTCCTTGCAGGGCGATGATCACCAAAAAAATCGGCATAAACCTTATTGATCGTGTCAAAGTCCGCAAGATCCGCAACAAACACGGTAGCCTTCACCACACGGGACCTATTGGCACCTGCACTCGTAAGAATGGCGTCCAGATTAGAAAATACCTGTTTAGCCTGCGCTTCTGCATCCCCCGCCACCATTTGACCTTCTGGTGTCAGCGGTATTTGTCCGGAAGTAAACAGGAACGATCCCACTTTAACCGCCTGTGAATAAGGGCCAATCGCAGCAGGAGCCGCATCTGTATGAAGAATTTCAATGTTGTCCATGAACTAGTCCTCCATTTTTTAGGAAAAATAATTACCAGGCTCAATCACCACTCGCCTCGTGGCCTCGTCCACTTTTGTCAAAGACATCAGGGACGTGTAGTCAGAAACTAGCTTATCCTCCGGCTCTGCCGTTTCCATAAAAATACCAACACCCACAACTTTTGCATTAAATTCATCCATCATGCCCATCATTGCCTTGACAGTGCCGCCCGCTTTCATGAAATCATCGACAATGAGCACTTTGGTGCCTTCCTTCAACGAACGCCTGGAAAGCGACATCGTCTGAATTCGGCGATCTGAACCGGATACATAGTTCATGCTGACAGAAGAGCCTTCCGTCACCCGATGATCGCGTCTCGCGATTAAAAACGGGCAATTCAGCATTTGCGCCGTCACCACCGCAATAGGAATCCCTTTGGTTTCGACAGTAAGCACTACATCCGGAGATTCTGCCATAAAGCGCTCAGCAAAGAGAACCCCCACCTTACGAAGCACCGCAGGCTCTGATAGAAGATCGCTCATATAAAGATATCCACCAGGTAAAATCCGATCGCCGTGGCTGAGTCGATCTACCGCACTGGAGATGAATTTTTCTGCTTTTCCCATGGAAATCCCAGGCTGATAAATCACTCCGCCCATTGCACCAGTTTGAGTATGTAATGTGCCAGCCTGTTCTGACTCCAGCACTGACCGAATGATTGCAAGGTCTTCACTCAATGATGATTTTGCCGCATCATACGCTTCAGCCATTTCTGTCAGGGAAAGCGGTTGACCTGGATGGTCCAGCAATTGGCGAACCAAACGCACCATTCGTTCACTCCTGCGCATCCGCTGTTCTCCTCCCAAAATTAGCCTGACCGTGCTTATCCAAACCTGACTATAGCACTCCTGGAATTACCACTGCAACACCCAGAGCTCTATCTAGCAGGTTTGACATAGATAAACTTCTTTCAATACATTCTTCATGCTGTTGTATACCTTTTTGGCTTTCTGCTCTTTGTCTGTAATCCCAAACACGGTGGGGCCACTGCCTGACATCATGCTGAAGGCAGCGCCATGCTTGCATAACTGCTCTTTTATTCGATCAATTTCAGGAAAACGAGGAATCGTCACTTTTTCCAGCACATTGCCCGCAGCTTCCGCGACTTGCTGAATTGCGCCTGATTTTAATGCGGCTATCATCGTTTGCGCTTTTGGATGGTCCCCAATCTCATCAAGCTTCAATCCTGCATAAATCTCAGCGGTAGACACCGTCACAGGTGGCTTGGCAAGAATCACCCAAAACACTGGTTGCAACGGCAACTGTTCCACCCACTCCCCTCTTCCTTTGACCACCGCGGTACCTCCGTACACGCAAAATGGCACATCCGAGCCCACTTGCGCACCGATCGCGCTGATCTCTGACTGAGGCAAGTCCATTTTCCACAGCTGGTTTAATCCCCGCAGCACCGCCGCTGCATCTGACGATCCACCCGCAAGGCCTGCCGCCACCGGAATCCGCTTGTCAATATCGATATGGACGCCTTTTTTGATACCATACAAATGACGGAAAACCTGCGCCGCTTTATACGCCAGATTCCTCTCGTCAATAGGTAAAAAAGGGATATTCACCGCAATCGACAATTCCCCATCGTCCCGTGAATGAAGTGTAATATAGTCACTCAAATCAACCGTCTGCATCACAGACTCGAGTTCGTGGTAACCATCTTGGCGTTTATATCGGACATCAAGGGTGAGGTTGATTTTCGCCCTGGCCCTTTCATAAATCATGCCTTCACCCCCCTACTCCATATTACATGACTATGTCCTAAAATAGCACGAAATCCCCGCAAGAAGTAGCGGGGAGTCTGAAATCACAAAACGATCAACGAACCTGAATCACTTCACGATGAACTTGCATCACGCTCACTTCTTGCCCCCCACGCGCTTCCAGTATCGAAACCAGGGGTTCCCACTTTTCAAAAAATACGACCAGCACCTCATATTGGCTAAACTTGTCGAGCGCATACTCCATTGCTTTTTTTTCACTTAACACTTTGGTTACCGAAGCATCAGGGTGAACACTGAGGATCGCAGACTCAATCACATCCGCCAACTCCCCCGGCTCACGTCCTCGCAAATCTTCATCCTCTTTTACGACGATAGGGGAAAAGAAACGAGCCGCCATCTGGGCTGCGCCCGTAATCACCTCGTTATTGCGATCACCGGGATAACCGATCACCGCAGGTGCAGTGCCTGAGCCCCACCTTTTCACCATGTTCCCGATGGCTTTCATCCCATCTTCATTATGTCCATAATCCAGAATCACTCTGAGACCTGAGGGCATTTGATACATCTGTACACGACCCGGATTTTGTAAAAACGGCTGAAACGACATCACCGCTTTTTTGCACACCGCTCTCGTGATGCCGATTTGCCTCGCCGCTGCAATCGCACACAGGAGATTATACACATGAAATTCCGCTGTTCCCTGTATGGTCAGCGGAATATCCTGAATTTTAGCGATGGACCATTCAAACAATCCGGCGCCTTCCATCAACCACCCGTTTTTCTCGAAAAAAGCCTGCCCCCCTGAAGCAAGATGTGCGTTCAAAATGGGGTTATCCTTGTCTTTGCTGATCCATATGATCCTTGGTTTTAGTCGTGAGGAAAGTTTGACGAGTTCACCATCATCTGCATTCAGCACCACGCTCCCCTCTTCGCGGACACACTCCGCGACAAGTGACTTGACGTACACGATGTCTTCAATCGTTTCTAGTCCATCTTGCCCAATGTGATCTTTTGTAATATTGGTCAATACCGCTACGTCCGCCAGGTCATAACCGAGTCCCTCACGGAGAATGCCACCCCTTGCCGTTTCCAGCACGGCCGCCTCTATCGTCGGGTCAGCAAGCACCATGTGTGCGCTCCTAGGCCCTGAGGCGTCCCCACTCCACACCTTAATGTCTCCGATAAAAACGCCATCGGTCGTGGTCATGCCCACCACTTTTCCTGTTTCTCGAATGATATGTCGAATCAGGCGTGTCGTGGTGGTTTTGCCGTTGGTTCCCGTTACGCTGATGAGCGGCACATGAGAACTGCTTCCCACAGGATACAACGCATTCAGAATTGCTTCCCCAGCATCTCTTGGCTCTCCCAGACTGGGAAAATGATGCATGCGAATCCCAGGTGCCGCGTTGACTTCGATGATGACCCCAGGATAACGATCATCACTGATATCCTGTGTCATCATATCCACTCCGCACACGTCAAGACCAATGATAAGCGCTGCCTTGATCGCGGCGCTTGCGTGTATTGGATGGACGCGAGACGTCACGTCAATGGCCATTCCACCCGTGCTCAAATTGGCACTGTCACGAAGAAAGACCACTTTCCCCTCGCTAGGCACCTCTTCAAGTGAACGATGTTTACGCCTCAAATACTCCTCTACAAATTCATCCATCGGAATTTTGGTCAACGGTTTTTCGTGATCATCGCCGCGAAGCGGATTCTGGTTGGCGATGGCAATCAAATCTCGAATCGTATGCACTCCATCGCCTATGACATGCGCCGGTACTCTTTCAGACGCTGCCACGAGTTGCCCCCCAATGACCAAGAGCCGGTACTGTTTACCCATCGCCTGTTCTTCGATAATCACCTGCGAAGACACCTTTTGTGCAAAGTCAAATGCCTTCACTAGGTTTGCCATCGACTCTACTTCCAGCGTGATGCCTTGTCCCTGACATCCATCGATAGGTTTTACCACGATTGGCTTTTTCAACTTGCCAAACCACACCTGTGCTTCTTCAAGAGTCAGGGCCACGCCGCCTTGTGGAACAGGAAGACCCACCTCGTGCAACAAGAGTTTGGTCATCTCTTTATCACTCGCAATGTCCACCCCTATGGCTGACGTGTGACTGGTGAGGGTCGCTTTGATCCATTTTTTATACTTTCCTGTACCAAGTTGAACCAAACTCCGCGAACCAATTCTACGCACCTGGATCTTCCGCCGTTTCGCCGCGTCAACAATCGCTTTGGTGCTTGGCCCAAGGTCCACCGATGCCTGTATTTTTCTCACCTGTTCTAGCCTTGATGTCAGGTCGAATTCCGCTCCTTGGATACAAGCTTCCACAAGCTCGATGGCCACAGGAATAAGCGCCTCGACGACCTGTTTTGATTCTATCTCCAACACGACATCATATAGATGGGGAAATCCCGCATTACGCGTTTTCCCGTAAGTAACGTCATAGCCAAGCATATGCTCCATTTCAAGCACCGCATGTTCCACAATGTGCCCGAAGTACGTTCCTTCACGCAACCTTTCCATCAATCCACCTGGATAACCGAGTCCGCAATAATGCTGGGATAATCCGGGCAACGCTTGAAGCAATCGATCGACAAAACAGGGAAATTCCACGCTTTCCCTTTCCGCCAAGTTTTCGAGATCAAGCCTCATCACCATCACCGGTCTGTGCAAATACACATTGGGCCCTTCAAACACCCGCAAATTGACCGCTTTCAAAAAGCTTCACTCCTCGCAAGGCGTTCTATGTCAGGTTGTCGTTCCCTCAGCAAAAAATGGTATCCTGACGGCAACACATGAAGTTTTACTCCGTACAGCGCCATTGGGTCATCCTTTTGCAACCTATCTATATTAGAAAAAAGCAGCGCCCCCGCATCCACGATCACCACGGCTCCCTTTCCGATGACCTCCAGCTCATTACCATTTACAATCACTGCGGTGTTTTCATCAATGCCAAGGCCTAAATGATGCGGATACTTGGCAACAGCCGCCAACAGCCTCCCGAGCCTCCCCCTTTGGGCAAAATGTTGGTCAATTACTACGCCATCGATGAATTCCATGCCAGGCGCCATGGTGACAATCCCCAATTTCGGATTCGTGTCACCCGTTCCATCGACGATCATGGTACTGCTCATCATGGAGGCCCCTGCACTTGTACCTCCGAACACCAATCCCTCTCCATGACGCTCATGAAGCGTAGCATCCACTTTCGTCCCACCTAGCAGCTCGGTGATACGGATTTGTTCCCCTCCAGTAAAAAACACACCTGTAGCCTGTTCTATGGCTTTACAGGCACTTTCTCGGTTGGCAGCAGCGCGCGAGGATACGTCAAACGTCCGCACATCCTCCACATTCAACCGTTCAAACACGTCAATGTAGTCTGCACCGACCTCTACCGGGAGCTTTGTAGCCACCGTCATGACCACGATACGTGCATGAATGCCCCCCGCCAGTCGTACAAACTCCCTCAGGATGGACATGTCTTCATGCTTGTCCTCTGCGCCGCCAATAATGACGAGGGGACCCCTTTGTCCACTCATGATCTTCACCGACCCCCAAAAACTTGCCTGATTCAAAAGAGGCGGCCAATAGCCGCCCCGGTCGCAACTCTCTCCGCTATCTCACCGATCCATTGTTGCGATTTGCCAAAGACTCCTCAGCAATTTCAATGGCGCGTTTAACCATATTACCGGCATCCCGCGTGGTGATTCCACCCCAGCCCTCACGCATCAGCGTAGGATAGAAGCCAAGTTCCTTTGCCAGTTCATACTTTAGCGATTCAGACATCATGCCTCGCCGTCTCCCCATGTCGGAACCCCCTTCGAGAAATTGCGTCCCTTTTGTATCTTGCCCCTCAAGTTTTTGCTTATGCCACTGATGACAACAATGGCTGCTTCCCGCCATTACAGCGAAAAGCAGCCATTATCAACAAGTCTTAAGAATCTGAAAAATAACGCTTCAATTTTTCACTTATTTACATTCATTCAGCACTGCCAACGCGGATCTGTTCATCCTCACGCAGTACTAACAATTCCACGGTTTCGGTCAAGACATCGGCATAACTGTACGACACGCGCTTAAACGAACTCTCCGCTTGATCAAGCTTTACTACAAAAACAGAAGGATAGGTTTCCTCCAAAACGCCTGTCCTCTCCACCGTTTTGCGGCGACCCCCATTGGCCCGCAGCAGTATCTTTTCCCCTACAAGGGTTTCAAGATTACGCCGAATATCCTGCAAAGCGTTCTTTGCAGTCACCCACTCCACCTCTTTTCATAGGTGAAGTATAACACAAGCCTTAAATTGTGTCAAGGAATTAGTTATTATATCAATGCAGCTTGAATCTTGTCAATATAATAATGAAGTTTTTCATATTTTCATACAAAACAGGCATCAATACCTGGAACGGGGTAACCCGATTCTGTACTTTCCCCTTGACTCAATGCCCCCCAGTCCCTCGACGCCCGTAATGGTCGATTGCACCACCTCATAAATATCAATCGTTTCCTGAATAGGCGTGAATGCTATTTTCTCAGCGACAAGTACCGGATCGAGCGCATGGATCAAAATTCGATCCGGCGAACTGGCAAAATTTGCCCCCGCCTCTAGCAACGCTTCGTAATGCGACTGACAAGCCCCTGCAAAAATGATGAGTTCATCTAGGCTTCTTTCATAGCGCCTGGCAGCGCGAACAGCCTGCACGAAATGGTTAGAATTGCGGTACTTATCCATTCGCAGCATTTCGTTCTTTTTGCCGTTTCGTAACACGCTGTCATGTCCCGTGATGATTAAAATATCCGGTTCATGCTCGCTCAGCAATTTAGGCATAAAGCGCTCCATTTCTGACTCAGCGATGTTTTTCCCGACCGCGCGTATGCCAAGCTTGTGATAGGTCTGTAAACACTTCTCCAGGTAAGTTCCGTCTCCATCAAGGTGAAGCACGCGGCCAGGGAGCTCAAAAAAATCATCAAATTGCTTTTTGTGTGCAGAGCGAAATCCATTTCGTTCACGGTCCACCTGTCTACGTATCTGCACCAGACGCAATGACTCATTCTCCAATTTGACCTGAGCAATACGATAAGCCTCAAATTCCTCTTTTGTGATTAGTTCCAAATCATCAATAGGGGAATCGGCAAGTAACCTGACATCCAGTCCTTTTAAGGTGGCCATCCCCGACCCTTGATCCACATCGACCACCAAAAAACAGACATCTTTGCCGTAAGACTTTCTGACCACGACATCTCCCGATTTCCACATACTGAATCCTCCATCGCAATCTTTGCACCACCAGCAATTCAGTCTATGTGCAAATGCCTATGGAGGTTCACTGCATCACCATGCTAATTTCAGGATTTGGTGTAGCGGTCTGCCACTTTGGAGGCCCCAAAAGAATCGGGCTTGATGCGCGCCACGTAACCGCTTTGCGTGATCCATCCCATCACGTCTTTGATGAGGGTTTTGGTTTCCCCCTCCTCCCCGATATCAAGGTGAATTTCAATGGGCAATCGATTCCCATGCTTCGCTAGTTCCGATTCTAATTCCTGTACGACCTCAAGTGCATAGGAGGCCTCCATAAATATCCGTTGTTTGAGTCCAAGCGCTTTTTTGTATGGACGCTTCAGAAAATAAAAACGCGCACCTTTCCCTACCCTGTGAATGACAATAGCTGTCACAAACAAGGTGGCATGGCGCGCGCTCCTCGGTTGAGAATCTGAACCGACGATCAGTCGATATTGATGGTCAGGCATTTCTTCATAAAAATGCAGGATATCCCGTGCGACTTCTTCCAGTGACATGTTGCCTTTCGTGGGACTGACAAATTGCATATGGCTTCACCGCCTCAATGATTGTCAGACACCGGGCTGAATATGCTCTGCGTAGGTACGCGCCAGCTCGGCAAATTCACGGATCGTTAGCGTTTCTCCTCTGCGATTACTATCAATACTTGCTAATTTCAACCATTCTGATACAGCCATTTTCGACAAATTTTGAAATTCCCCTGCAAGTGCATTCAGGAGTGTTTTCCGGCGCTGTTGAAACGATCCCCTCACCACTTTAAAAAACAACTGGCGATCCACTTCGCTCGCCTCCGCATGCACTCTCATTCTGAGTGTAACCACTGCGGAATCCACGCTAGGATTGGGCAAAAAAGAGGAAGTTGGCACCGTCAGCAATATTCGCGCTTCACTATAGTACTGAACCGCAACGCTGAGTGCCCCGTATTCCTTACCACCAGGTGCCGCCACCATGCGCTCAGCCACTTCTTTTTGCACCATCACCACCATTTTTGCAAGGGGTAATCCCTCTTCGAGCAGCCTCATGACGATTGGCGTGGTGATGTAATAGGGCAAATTAGCCACTGCCCGAATGGAGAAATCACGTTGATAAGCGGCTAAAAGCGCTGAAAAATCATACTTCAACGCATCTGCCGAGATGATCTCCACCTGAGGATAGGGAGACATGGTTTCTTTTAATATGGGGATGAGTTGCCGGTCCTTTTCGATTGCCAGTACTTTTTCAAACCCGGCTTCCGCGAGCGCCTGAGTAAGCGTGCCTACACCCGGCCCAATTTCGAGCGCCGCCAACTTCTCTCCATCAGATTCTGCCATCGCTTCTTCAACAATAGCATGAAGCACCTGACCGTCAATTAAGAAATTCTGTCCAAATTGTTTTTTTAATGTAAAGCCACGGTCCCGAAGCAACGTTTTCACAACCGCAGGTTGATACAAAGGAGCTGTCATCTCGCGCCCCCCGCATCTATTTTTTCCAATGCCTGAAGAAATTCTTCCCTTGAAACGCGCAAGGTGTTCAATTTTTTCACAAAAGACTTGGCATTGGCATATCCAATTCGCAAAAGGTCGCCTAATTGCTGCCTTCGAATCGCCGAATCAGGCATGCCGATCAGTCCATAGTGGACCATGTCCGCCATCGAATATTCTGGTTCCTCATCATCGACCAAATGCCTCACCTGCGAGAGTGCGCTTGCAATCTCCTCTAGCGGCGCATTTTCAATCCCGATATCGCCGTTTTTTATCGCTCGCTTTTGCGGCAAATACGCGTGCTTGCTATCCGGATACCGCTTGGCAAGCTTACGCCTGATTTGTTCCCCCGCAAAATCCGGGTCAGTCAGAATGATCAGCCCCCGAATGTTCGCCACGCGGTCAAGTTGCTGATAGACCTCCTGGCGAATTCGCGACCCGCCAGTAACGATCACATCCGCCTGTACTGCTTTTTGGACGCGATCGCGATCATGCTCCCCTTCGACGACGATCACTTCTTCTATATGCACGAACCGTCACTCCTGTAATTGAAAAACGCGTAACGCGTTATGATACACCGCGTGAGCGATGTCATCCGGTGTTTCGTCGCGGATTTCTATCAATTTATCCAAAACCAGGCGCACGTTCGCCGGTTCGTTTTGCTTCCCACGGTAGGGTTCAGGCGTGAGATAGGGCGCATCTGTCTCCACCAGCAAGCGATCGAGCCGAAGCGCTGCGGCCACCTCTCTTGGCTTTTTCGCATTCTTAAACGTGAGCGGGCCAGAGAAAGAGAGATAAAACCCCAGCTTGATACACTCCATCGCCATTTCTACGCTTCCAGAATAGCTGTGCATAATTCCCCCGGCAATAAGTGGCGAGGCCTCCTTGACGAGCGCCATCACATCAGCATGTGCCTCGCGATCGTGGATGACGATCGGGAGTCCCTTTTGCTTCGCGATTTCCATTTGCCTACGAAACACTGCCGCCTGTACATCGCGGGGTGAATTGTCGTAGTGATAATCGAGTCCAATCTCCCCAATTGCCACGACTTTCGGATCACTGGCCCAATCTTCTAGGTCAGTAAAGTCTTTTTCCGTTGCTGTCTTTGCATCGTGAGGATGAATGCCGACTGCCGCATAAACGCCAGGGAACCGATTCGCGAGTTCCATCGCCCGCCGCGACGATTCTTGGTCGTAACCGGGCACGAGCATGCGAACCACGCCTGCGTCTTGCGCGCGCTGGATCAGTTCTGCCGAATTGTCGAATAAATCCGCATCATTCAGGTGCGTGTGCGTATCAAAAATAGCTAACGTCACATTCGGCCCCCCCATCCGGTTATTTTACTTTTGCGCCGACCGGTATGTCCCCGGAAACGGTGGCGAGCACCAGTTGGTCGCCCGTCGAGGCGGCAAGGATCATTCCGTGAGACTCCACACCGCGAAGCTTGACGGGCTTCAGGTTGGCAACCAGAATCACCTTTTGGCCCACTAATTGTTCTGGCTGATAGTGCTTGGCGATTCCGCTCACTACCTGCCTCGTCTCCGTACCAAGATCCAGCTGAAGTTTTAAGAGTTTATCCGCTTTTTCTATTTTTTCCGCACTAACCACTTGGGCAACGCGAAGTTCCACTTTTGAAAAATCTTCAATATCGATCAGTGTCACGAGTCCAGCGCCCTCCTCTTTTGGCTGTGAAGCTTGTTCCGTCTTTGGCGCAGATTTTACGCTTTTCTGTTCTGCTGCAGCAGGCGCCAGTACACCTAGGGCAGCCAGCTCTTTTTCCACATCCAGTCTAGGGAAAATCGGATCCCCGGGCGAAGTCTTCAATCCTTCCGGCAATTGGCCAAATTGGCGCGCAGAATCCCACGTCGTTGCCTCGCCCTCAACAAGCCCCATTTGTTTCCACATTTCGGGAGAGGTTTTAGGCATAAAGGGTTGAATTAACACGCTCACAATTCTTAGTACCTCAAACATCGTGTATAACACCGTATTTAGGCGCTCGCCGTCTCCCGCCTTGTGAAGTGCCCACGGCGCTGTTTCATCAATATAGCGATTTCCTCGGCGAACCAGTTGCCAGATCGCGTCAAGCGCCTTGGAAAACTCTTTTTTCTCCAGCGACTCTTCGGTTTGATCCACGGCTGACAACACGAGTGACTTCAGTTCATCCTCCAGTTCCGTCAATCTTGCGGGTCCAGGGATGATGCCACCTGCAAATTTATTGACCATCGCAAGGGAACGATGAAGCAAATTGCCAAGGTCATTGGCCAGATCAAAATTCAGTCGATCCATGAACGACTCAAAGGTAAAAACGCCGTCTTGCCCAAATGAAATCTCCCTCAGGAGGAAATACCGCAACGCGTCCGCCCCGTACCGGTCGATCAATTGGTTGGGATCGATTACATTGCCCTTGGATTTCGACATTTTGCCGTCTTTCATCAGGAGCCAGCCGTGTCCTACCACCTGTTTTGGGAGGGGAAGGTCGAGCGCCATCAGGATAATTGGCCAGTAGATAGAATGGAAGCGCACGATTTCCTTAGACATCAGGTGTACATCCGCTGGCCAGTAATGCCGGAAGCGTTCCTCGAGATCCTGCTCTTCTGAGAGATACCCAAGTGCGGTGATGTAATTGGTCAGCGCGTCCAGCCACACGTAGATCACGTGTTTCGGATTTTCTCTGACTGGAATTCCCCAATCAAAGGTCGTGCGGGAAACACAAAGATCCTCGAGTCCTGGCAAAAGAAAATTGTTGAGCATTTCATGCTTCCGTGATTCCGGCACTAAAAAGTCCGGATGTTCATGGAAATACTGGATGAGTCGATCAGCATATTTTCCCATCTTGAAAAAATAGCTCTGTTCCGTCACCCATTCCACGTCGCCACCGCACTCAGGGCACTTGCCATCCTTCAGTTGTCGTTCTGTCCAGAATGACTCATCCGGCGTACAGTACCAGCCTTCATAGTTATCAAGGTAAATATCTCCCTGCTCGAGCAAGCGACTGAAAATCTTTTGTACCACTTCCGTGTGGCGGGATTCAGTGGTGCGGATGAAATCGTCATATGAAATATCTAGCCGCTCCCACAGTTTCTTGATGCCTTCGACGATTCCGTCAATGTATTCCTGCGGAGTCTTCCCTACCGCTTCCGCCTTGCGTTGCAACTTCTGTCCATGCTCATCAGTACCGGTCAAAAATCGCACATCGTACCCTTTCAAACGCTTGTACCGCGCGAGTGTATCGGCCACCGTAGTCGAATAGGCATGACCAATATGTAACTTATCGTTAGGGTAATAGATGGGCGTCGTAATGTAATAAGTAGGTTTTGTCACGATCGTACCTCCAGCGGCATAAGAAAAAGTCTCGCCACAATGCCAAGACGAGAGCTTTTCCCTGCTTTTCCTTTGTCGCTCATCGTATCAAGAAAGGTAGGCACTGTCAATTTTCCATTCAAACCTTCTAACCACTGGGAAGAAGAGCGCAATGAACGCCAGCAAAAAAGTAATCACGCCATCCACCGAAAGTAGCCAATCTACCGAGACCACATTGGCTAGCGCTCCGCCGATCAGCATGCCAATCGGACTAATCGCGCTAAAAAGCGTGCCTAGGAAGGCAAACACCCTGCCCATCACGTCTATTGCGATCACTTGTTGAATCAACGAAAAAAGAGAAGTGTTGGTGAGCCCAATGCCTACTCCCATCAGGAACATCGTGATAAAATCCACCGGGATCACGTGTATCTGAGTCATGATCGGGAGCATCAGGCTGGTCACGAGCATGCTGCCGATCATCATATAAGCGATTCTCAAGTATTTGCTGAGCGGACCGGAGATCACCGAACCAATCAGCATCCCCATAGCAAAGATGGCATTTATTTCTCCGAGGAGGACCTGATTTTTATGTAAAATGACGGTAACAAACTGGACGAGGTAGACATCAAACGGAGCAAACAAAAAATTGATGATGGCACCAAGCGGGATCAAAATGAGCAGCAGATGGATTCCGCGAATGGCGTGCCACCCTTCCTTAAGTTCGGCTTTGATGTGGGTGAACGTAAACGGTTTTTTATCCTTTTCCGGTTCACTGACGTGTATAAAAAACAAGGTGAGCGCAGAAATCAGATAGGTCAGCGCGTTAATGGAAAAGGACACGGTGACTCCTTGCCAGGCGATAAGCGCCGCACTGATGGCAGGCCCAAGGATCTGCGAGAGTGGCATCATCGCCTGGCTGAGTCCATTGGCAGTCGGAAGTTGATCTTTTTCTACCATGTGCGGCAAAAGCGCCGATGCGGCAGGATTGAAGAGCGTGGCCACTGCGTTCGAAAAGAAAGTAACAGCGACAATTTCCCACGGTTCAAGTATCTTCAATAAAGATAATACGGTAACCACCACGGTGAGTAATAGCCTCGTAGCATCCGAATACATCATGACACGCCGCTTGCTGGAACGATCTGCAATCACCCCGGCGATTGGCCCAAAGATAATCACCGGCACCATCCAGGCAAAACCAACCAGCGACATCAGGAACGCATTATTGGTGAGCACCTTCATATCCCATAAAAGTGCGAAGGAATAGACGCTGGCACCGATGGCTGATAGCGTTTGGCTTGAAAACAACGCCAAAAAATTGAGATTGAAAAAAAGTCCAGATGGTGGTTTCAAGTCACATCGTTCCTCTCGGTATGATCGGTTCCAGTATACTTCCGCTACCAATCAACCTGCATGATTCGAGGGACGGAATTCCTCTCCATCTGAAGACGGAGAACGTTAGCTTTTCTTCTTTAACGGCCTTGGTGCCCTTTTCGGTCTCGGATACAGTGCATGCTGCAATTTGGTTAGCGCCCGCGCTTCGATCCTTGACACGTAAGAGCGGGAAATCCCCATCATTTCTGCAATTTGGTGTTGGGTCCACTCGATCCCGTCCACAAGACCATAGCGCAATTCGATGACCTTCTGTTCTCTGACGTCCAAATACTGTAGCATTTGCCGCAGCCGTTCCTCCTCCATCCGCTCACCGACGAGTTTTTCCAGTTCGTCCGTTTCGGAGCCCAGCACATCCCTCAAGGTCAAGTCATTGCCTTCCTTATCCGTGCCAATCGATTCATCCATCGAAACGTCCCGGTTCGACTTCTTTCGAGCTCGAAGATGCATAAGCATTTCATTTTCAATGCATCTTGCGGCGTAGGTGGCAAATTTCGTCCCAGCATCCGAACGGAAACTCTTGACCGCCTTAATGAGTCCAATCGTGCCAAGCGAGATCAAATCATCCTCGTCCACACCAGAATCCCTATACTTTTTTGCAATATAAGCCACCAATCTCAAATTGTGTTCGACAAGTTTTTGGTAGGCCTCTTCACTGCCTTCCTTCAATTCTGCAAGGCACGCCTTTTCTTCCGATTCACCCAAGGGTTGTGGAAATACCTGATTCTTGACATATGAAGTGAGCGCAATGGATTCTTGGGCAAAGTAAGCGAAAAGCGCTAACAGAGCAGGCAAACTTCGTCACTCCCATACGCATGATCAAACCATTCTATGCGCAAAAATGGAAAAACGCGACGAAATGAAAAAAACTTCTTGATCATCACATGCAGTATTGCGAAACGCTTGAAAAGGTGGTAGACTTTCACTAGTAAATTTGTGGGTATACCTTAATAGAATATGCATGAAAATTGTAGATTGACGATTTTTACAGGTTATATTAAGGCAAACACAAATTTTGTTGGTACTATCATGAGTTTTCTATTTGTTTCAAAATAACCTATCCTTTTAAGGAGGCAATACCTTCATGATGAAATCCACTGGCATTGTCCGTAAAGTTGACGAACTCGGGCGGGTCGTCATTCCGATTGAACTTCGTCGCACACTTGGTATCGGAGAAAAAGACGCCCTAGAAATCTACGTCGACGGTGACAGAATCGTGCTGAAAAAGTACGAACCAGCTTGCATTTTCTGCGGACAAGCGGATCAAATCATCCACTTCAAAGGCAAGAATATTTGCCCGTCCTGCATTGAAGAAATGGGTCACGCTCACTGACCACCTTGGTCTTTGACCTCTAATAATGCTTGATACACAACCCGCCGCGGCAAGCAGCGGGTTTTTGCTACTTCTTTTAACGCCTCTTTTTTGTTCATCCCACTTTTTATATAGGCTTCAACCAATTGGGCAATGGCCTCTGCGCTCAGGGACTCCGTTTCTAGCGAAGTTGCATTGGAAACTTCTGCACCTGCCACGATCAGCACAAATTCCCCGCGAAGAAGCGTCTCCTCTGCCAATTGCTCATAGTCACGCAAATTTCCCCGGTAATAGGTTTCGTGGACTTTGGTCAGTTCCTTGACCATCACAAGGTCTCTATCCCCAAACACACCGTGCATTTCTTCGAGGGTAGCTCGCAACCGATGAGGTGCCTCATAAAAAACCAGTGTTCCCTCGTACAATGCCAACCGTTTCAATTCCTCGCGACGATCCTTTTTCGAAACAGGTAAGAATCCCACAAATGAAAAATACTTTACCGGTAACCCTGATCCCACAAGCGCCGTGAGAAAGGCACTTGATCCCGGCAATACCTCCACCCTAATCCCGAGACTGGTAAGCTCGCGAATTACCAGTTCCCCTGGGTCAGATACACCGGGCATTCCCGCATCAGAAACTAGCGCTCCAGAGAGACCGCTCTTAAGTAGCGACTGGATTTTTTCCCCAGCTTGCTTCAGATTATGTTGGTGATAGGAAAAAATTTGTTTGGGATGAATGTCAAAATGGGTTAACAACTTGCGGGTATGACGCGTGTCTTCCGCCGCAATAAAAGACACCTCGCGAAGAATGCGAATTCCCCTAAGCGTCATGTCTTCCAGATTGCCGATGGGTGTAGGCACAATATATAGCGTTCCCGACTCACGGTTTACGTTCTCTGCAAACTTTCCAGACAGAAGAGACAATCCCCTTTGCGTAAGCTTCCATAATTAATGTTACAGATATGAAATCCATCTTCATATAGATCGCGCAAATACTTCTTCGCTTCACCCGGCGTCGTTTTCTCCTCTTCGCCGAATCCCACTCTATCTCGTAAATTTGCGTTTTCCACCATCAAATTCTGATTTTCTTCCAATAGTTCATTTAAAAGCAACTTTAACGCACCAATTTCTTGATAAAAATGCCCGATCTGATCCTGCAACAACTCGACTCTTTGAAATAATTCCTGCTTATCGACCAAGCCCCTCATCCCTTCTTGAGGCATTGATTAAATAGGTTTCCCAGGCCAATTGCGCATTCACATGACTTTGCAACTGCCTTCGAACCTGAAATGCTGCTAGGGCTAACTCAGCATAGCGGTGAATGGCCGCCGAATCTTTGGCTGTGCTCGCACATTCGTGCAAATAGTGAATCAACAGATCAGCAAAAGCCAACGTTTGCAGCGCGTTGAAGTTCCATTTCACCCATTTGTCAGAGACCAGATGCCAACCTGTTCGCGCTCCGGCAAATGCGCTATCGCCAAACTCTCGAACCAACTCCTGTAATTCTTCCCACTTCTCTTGAGTATCAAATGAAAATACCTCAGTTTCCTGTATATTTCCTGAAGCGTCTTCTTGATCCTCGGAGATTCGCATCTGCTGAACCCGAGATCGCAAAGTAGCCATCAGCGAGGAGGGGGATGTAGTCAACAGCAGGAACAATCGTCCGGCACCAGGTTCCTCAACCCATTTGAGGATCGCATTCGCTGCTTCCACCGTCAGTTTGTGAACCTCTTCCATCACCAACAGGTGTAAATTTCCACTCATGGATTTGAGTGTATCCGATTTAATAGCAGTGCGCATTTGTTGAATTTTTAAGCTGGCTCCGTCCGGGGCGAGCCATTCCAAATTCGGGTGATTACCACTTTCGATTTGCAGACAGGAAGAGCATACCCCGCAAGCCGCTCCATTTTGAGGATGTTCGCAGAGAAGCACGCCCACTGCCAAACGGGCAAATTTTTTTACGCTTTGTGAATGCTCAGCCACACAAAGGTAAGCATGCGCCAAGCGATCATCCTGATGCCACTTGTGCAATTGCCTAGCCCATTCACTCGCGTTCGTCACATTCACCTCATTCTCTTTCCATTAGCACCTTTACGTATGAAGGCTAATCAACAGCCCTTTTACCTCACCAACAATTTTCAACATTTGTAACGGTTCTTTTTGTCCTTTGATCACCAAATCGATTAAATCAATCAACTGGCGATCAATTTCCTCCACGACAGCATATATTTTTTGCCTGCCAAAGCGATCGGTGGAAGTTTTGGAAGCGACAGAAAGACTGCCTTTGACGAGAATATCCAAATATTTTTTAACAGCTTGGCGATAGGCGTAAGCGGCATCAAGAGACTGAGAGGCAATCAGCACATCGCCTTTTTGATTCGCTTCCTGCAATAACCGCTCCAGTTCTGTCTTTTGCTGGTCAGACCCCGCCTCATCCAGCAATACCTGAAAAAGGTCTGTTTCATGAGACTTGCCTGAGTCCGACTTGTTGACGCGCTCCGCTTTGACACTTTGACTGCCGTAACGGTTGATTTTCAACAACAATCCCTCCGCGCCAGGCTAGAAATGCTCATACCTATCTACAGGAACAACGAACACTGTAGCCCCACCCACTTGAACGGATACCGGATAGGAAACGTAAGACTCAACTTGGTTGCCAAGAGGCGCGTTCGGTGTGACAAATTGTTCCCTTGACCGACAACTGTCCGCAATGATTTGTAAGAGTTGGTCCACACGCTCGTCTTCAATCCCAATTAAAAACGTCGTATTTCCAGCGCGCAAAAAACCGCCAGTAGTGGCCAACTTGGTGGCACGTATTTCGTTCTTGATCAACTGCTCTGTCATCTTTGCCGCGTCTTTATCCTGTACGATGGCAATGACTAACCGCATATTCGGAGACCTCCCAGCCCATCATAATTGGGTGACGGCTTGCCAAATGCGTTCTGTCAATTCCTCTGATGACCTAGTTCCATCCACCCACAAATACCGCTCCGGTTCCAGTTCATATAAGGCTTTTAATCCTTGCCTTACCCGCTCATAAAAAGCAGATCCCCTACGTTCAATCCGATCTATATTCTGTTGCAATTGGGCAAATCGCTGACCGATCCTCTGTTCCGCGACACTGACCTCTACATCGATGATGATGGTCAGATCCGGAAACACCCCTGCAACAGCAGTTTCATTGACCATTCTGACCAGTTCAGGCGTCATTCCCTCGGGTTGTAGGCCGTATCCTTGATAAGCGATACTCGCATCGACAAACCGATCACAGATTACATTGATTCCCTTTTCAAGTGCTGGCAAAATTATTTGTTTGACATGTTCCGCTCGGGAAGCGGCGTAAAGAAACATTTCCGTGTAGGAATTCATGTCCATTTCCGGGCTTAACAGGAGCGCCCGTATGGCATCTCCGACCGGGGTTCCCCCAGGTTCACGCGTCATGATGCACGGCTTGCCAGCAGCCAAAAAACGCTCATATAATTTTTGCACCTGCGTCGTTTTCCCTGAACCGTCAATACCTTCTATGGTGATGAAAACCGCTTGGTTACCCCAAATGTTGTTTACCTTATTCATTCGCTTAGAAACCATGCACGTCCTTCCTTCGCGTTTGCGAGTCCATCCACGCGAAGCCCAAATGCCAGACACTTTTTGATGTATTGTATCATATTTGTCGTATACGACTCACCGGGAAGAAGCAAAGGAATCCCAGGGGGATAGAGGGTGATGGCGCATGCGGCCCTCTTGCCCGGTAAATCTTCTAAAGAAGCGATGTGTTTGTTTTTTTTACTTGTATCAAAAGGCAACACTGTAGAATAGCGTGGAATCTCGTTCGACCATGACGACTCAAGATCCGCATGTGCGATCCGCGACCTCCCATGAAACACCTGTTGAATCACCCGTATCACTTTTTCCATATCCCGCGTTGAATTGGCATAGGACCACACGAGTAAAACATGCTCCTCATCATATAATTCGATAAAAATACCGGATTGCATGAAGGCATTCGCCAACTGTTCCCCCGTCACTCCCCATTCCAATGACCACAAAGTCCACTTGAAGGGATCGCTCATCAAGCCTTCCCATCCATCGTTGATCAGGCCAGGAAAAGTGTCATTCAGTCGTTTGCGCCCTTCCCTCAAAATATCTAGCATGGTCCCGATAAGGAATTGTCCTTCTACCGCCAATTGCGCTCTCGCGGCATCAATAGAAGCCAGCATCAGGTAGGAGGGTGAACTGGTCTGAAACACCTGCAAATAGTGGCGGACAGTCTCCACGTCCACACAGTTCCCACAAACGTGCAATAAGGCGGTTTGGGTAAAAGCCGCCGTCATTTTGTGAGTGCTTTGCACCACCAAATCCGCCTTGGCACTCACCGCTGAAAGAGGCAAATCCGGATGAAAAGCAAGGTGTGCGCCGTGCGCCTCGTCGACAATGACTTTCATCCCATTTGTATGCGCCAAATTGACCATGGAAGTGAGGTCCGGCACGATGCCGTGATAAGTGGGACTGGTAATCACCACTGCGGTAGCCTCTGGGTAAGCGTGAATAGCAGCCTCGATGTCTACCGCATCGATGGCGCCAATGAGAGGGCCCAAGTGCCGAGGCAATACTACCACCACTTTCGCCCTTGCCAGTTCCAGCGCATGCCAAACCGACTGATGCGCATCACGTCCAATAATCACCGTGTCCCCGGCATTGACGACCGCCATCACCGCCGCAAGGTTCCCGACCGTACTGCCATTCACGAGAAAAAATGCGACATCGCTCCCCCATGCCATCGCGGCCAATTGTTCAGCCTCTTTGATTACGCCCTGGGGATGATGTAGGTCATCAAGTCCTGGTAGTTCTGTAGCATCTATTCTCGCAAGCGGCATTGCGTATTTTGCAAATTCAGACGCTAAACCTCGCCCTGCTTTATGGCCAGGGACATGAAGCGATGCGGTTTCAATACTCTGAAACTTCTCCAAAGCTTCTAAAATGGGTGTTTTCAATCCGTCATATAGGGTATCCATACCTACAGTATAAACTACTATGGGGTGACACGCTCCAAGTGAAGGTCTTGCCACAAAAGTTGCATCCGCTCTACAAAAAAGTGATAATGCTCATCACCCGTGTCAGTGGTGATGATTTCCTGTTCACACTCATTGCAAATAAAATGCTGTAGCAAATGTATCCCTTGAGCCTGATCCACCAGCTTACCGCATACCATACACTCATTTAGTAATTCTGCCTCCATAAAGCTAGTGTCCCTTCTTTCTGTTTTACCAATCTTTTTCTCCTAGCATTTAGTATGGCTCACTCATCAAAAGCTTAAACCTATCGCACGCTTAGTCTATGTGTCAGTAAATTGACATGTGCTACCCAAAAAGCCGCCATGAAAATGGCAGCTCATTGTCACCGATAGGTATTGAAAAAGAAGAGGGTAGTCTATTATTTTTTGGACGATTTTGCTTCTTTTGCCGCAAGTTCGCCGAGGAAAGCAGCAGCAATGCGCAAGGACTTCTGCACGGTAGGATCTTTCAGGAAACGCATCAAGCCGAAAACGCCATAGTTGGTGGTGTCTTTGTCTGCTTTGGATTTTGCCTCTTTGAAAACCCCATAGTATTCGTTAAAGAGTTGACCCAGCGGAAGCGTCGCATCGAAAACCGTCTTAATAAAGAGAGGCAACAATTCTTGGTCTGTCACCATTGGTTCGACCAGATCCACGCCAATCTCCATCCAGTTGGTCAGTTTGACCAACATTGGCAACTTGTCAAGCAAGGTAAGTGCCGCTTTCAGTTTCTCCTCGCTGAACGGTTCTGCAAGCTTTTGCGCAGTGGAAAACGCCAGATCGATGAACTCCTCATCCTTAATCATGGGCTCTACTAAGTCTACACCAAGTTCAGCCACGCTTAAAAGCTTGACCGCGGTCGGCAATTTGTCTGCAAGCGTCATGAGCGCACTCGCCATGCCCGGTTTTGCCAATGCTTTCATACTGCTGAAAGCGTTATCAAGCAGTTCAGGATCTTTAACCATGGGTTCAATCAAATCCGTTCCCATTTCAAGCACAGTGAACATTTTTGCCATTGTCGGCATTTTACTTAACACTGTAATGGTGGCTGTCTGAATTTCGGGATCATTCAGCATTCCCAACAGCACATCAATATTTTGGTCCACCGTTTGTGCTTCCGCCATTTCTTCCGATCTCCTCCTTGAAATATAAAGTTTCAAACCTATGAATTTTAACATTCATATAAAAAATGTGTTATTTAAATTTAACGCAAATTTCACGAAATGTCCAGTATTTCAAGATTGCATTTTCCCTTAATGATTATTACTGAAGGAAGTAGTGGTCTATGCTATACTACGCGAAGGATTACAATAAGGAGAGAATCGCATGCGCGAGGATGGCACAGGTAAATTTGGTCGTGGCGCTTCCATAATGGTCGCCTCCGTTTTTATCTCCAAATTGCTTGGCCTGCTAATTGTCGTGCCTCTTCAGAACATCATTGGCGGATATGCCTATGGCATATATAGAATTGCCTATCCGCTGTATACCATTATGCTCACCTTGGCTACTATCGGATTCCCGCTCGCGCTCTCCAAAACCATCAGCCAATTATCGGCGGCTGGCAAGCATAAAGAAGCCTACTCGACGTTTCGAATCATTGGGCGGTATATGCTCATCTTTGGGATTCTCGCTTTCCTCCTCATGTGGTTTGGCGCCCCGCTTTATTTGACTCTCTCTTTACCTCAACACTCTGAGCCACTGGAAGTGGCGGCGGTGCCTGCCATTCATGCATTGGCTCCAGCGCTATTGTTGCTGCCATTTATCAGTATTGAGCGTGGGTATTTACAAGGCTACCTTCGTCTTGAGGCATCTGGTGCCTCTCAGGTGGTCGATCAAATCGGACGTGTGGCCTTCATTCTTGTTGGCACCATCATAGCTACCATTGCCGGTTTTAATCCTTCTACCAAAGCGGCCATTGCCACTTTCGGTGCCACTATTGGCGTCATTGGTGCTTTTTTACTATTGCGGGTGTCAGTGCACAAACTGCGTAAAGAAACCCTACGTAAGTCGCGATTTTCTAACTCTGCGCCACTCAAAACCAGTGCTGTACTCAAAAATTTGTTTGTCTATGCATTGCCGATTGCCTCAGGGACACTGGTACTTCCTTTATCACAGGCGATTGACGCATTTACTATCCCTAGGTTGCTTGTCACTAGTGGCGCGACCATGGTCAAAGCCATCACCGATTACGGCATCTATACAGGCGAGGCGCTGATCCTCATGCAACTTCCACTGTCATTCGCCAACGCCATTGGCGCTTCCATCATGCCGGCACTCACCGAATCAAGAACCATCGGTAACAAAAAAATGACCAAAGTGCGTCTACAAGCTTCTTTTAAAATGATGACATTCATGACCTTTCCCGCCGCTGTCACACTTGGTATTCTCGCCCGTCCTATCAACATCGCACTTTTTTCCAGTACCTCAGGGACAGTATCCATTGCCATCGCAGGCCTCATGAGTATTTTCAGCGCGTTGGAACTGGTCTCGACCTACATATTACAAGGATACGACAAGTTTTATCGTCCCGTAGTCAATATGGTCATTGGCGTGATCATCAAGCTGGTGTTAAACATTGTGCTGATACCCAAGATGGGGATCAACGGAGCGGCCATCGCAAGCACGGTCGGTTATGCCATTTCGTCGTGGCTAAACATGAGGAATGTTCGCCGCTTTTCCAATCTGTCGATCAACTTTCCCAGTATGGCCTGGCGCCCTCTTGCAGCCTCTATCCTCGTGGGTGCTTGGTTTTTCCTGCTACTGCGCGGCTTAAAAGTATTACAGGAGTGGCAACCATTGCTTGCCGCCACTCGTGGCGTTGCTCTGTTAATCGTTCTGATCGGCCTCTTTGTGGGAGCGCCTATCTATCTCTACTTCGCTTTAAAGTTCAAAGCCGTATCAGGAGATGAATTATCTAAAATTCCTTTTATCGGCAAACACCTCGTTCGCCGCAGTAATGCTTAAAGCACCCACTTTTGAATTGCCGCAATCGCCACTACCCCCGGCCAGCCCAAAACGGCAGTTACTCCCACTGTGCCAGCATTAACGGGGATATGTAATCCAGCCGTTTTCCCTAGGTAATTGCTCAACAAAAGTACACTGCCGCCAATGAGTAAATTGCGCAACAATCCGCTTAGTATAGTCCATGGTTTTTTCATAAAAAAATAAATTACGATCACAAGCAATATAATTCCCACAGCAGCCCAAATCATGGTTGGTGTCATATCAATCCCCTTCACATTCCGTGGTTATCGCGAGGCGGTATGGCCATTCCCAGTTGTTATGCCGACCTTGCCGGATCGTGAAGAGATCTCCCCTCCCATCGCTACTGCCAGATGTTTGCGGCGTGCGATACGCAGGAGACCTTCATATCGTTTTTCCGCTGCAATCAAAAGGTAAATCGCATCATCGACAGCATCCGGGTCCAGCGCCTGGTTAAAGTGATGCAATGCTAATTGCCATGCTTCATATGCTTCATCCAGATCGTGCAACAGTTGTTCGTTTTGTAGGCTCTCTTTCTCAAGGTTCGGCTTTCTGTACAGGTTCAGCCTGTCCCCCATCACTCACCCTCTACTTTCTGTGAAATTAATTTAGTAGAGTATAGTCAGGGGAAAAGGGTTTTATGACAACTTCGCACAAAAAAATCGGCGCCTCATATAGGACGCCGATATTCAAACGCTCTCGCCAAAGTCATTTCATCTGCATATTCCAAATCGCCGCCAACAGGCAATCCATGACCGAGTCTCGTGACCGCCATCGACTCAAATTGTCGGACCAATTTCGCCACATACTGTGCGGTTGCTTCCCCCTCCATCGTAGAATCCGTGGCAATGATGAGTTCCTTGACCCGATCATCCAAGAGGCGGTTCAACAACTCACGCAGACGCAGTTGATCTGGGCCAATGCCATCGAGCGGTGAAATCACCCCACCAAGCACATGATAGACCCCTCGATAACGTTGCATGCGCTCCAGTGCCACGACATCTCTCGTGTCACCCACCAGGCAAATCATGCTGTGATCACGCTCAGGGTCACCACAAATGGCACATGGAATCTCATCAGTCCACATGCCGCAGACCGGACATTCCGATAGGTGATCTTTGATCGTGGTAAGCGACTGTATTAGTGCCTGCAGTCCGTCTTCAGACATTGACAGCACATGGAAGGCGAGCCGTTGCGCCGTCTTTGGCCCAACCCCCGGCAAACGGCCAAATTGTTCCATAAGGTCCGCAATGGGCTTGGGGAAACCATTCATTAGAACAAACCAGGCATGTTTAGTCCTTTGGTGTATTTACCCATGTGACTTTCTGCCAATTCCTCCGCTTTCCCTTCTGCATCGCGAAGCGCCGTAAGCAATAGGTCTTCCAGCATCTCCACATCCTCCGGATCAACCACATCAGGTTTAATGTTGATCTGCTGCACTTTGCGGTGGCCGTTCATCTCAATTTCTACCGCACCGCCGCCTGCCGTCCCTTTCACGATCATGATCCCGAGTTCTTCCTGAGCCCGCGCCATGTCTTCCTGCAGTTTTTTGGCTTGCTTCATCAGTTGGTTCATATTTTTCAACCATCGTCACTCCATTTCGTCAACCATTTCAATGCGATCCTCGCCAAACATGTTGATCACCTGCTCCACCCAGGGTTCCCTTTCTGACGTCGCCCGTTCGCTGGTATCTGCCGCCGCGTTCAAATAGGACTCCCAATCTTGGGAATGAACGGCTCGCAACCTGATGGGAACCTGATACATTGCCTTCAGCACGTTATCGATAATCTCCCGGTGGGGAGCATTCATTACCGTTTCCGCATGGAGCTTGCTCTGAAACACCGTGATCAATTGACGCTGGCGAACTGCTTCCGGGGTACCCGCGTAGAGCCAGGCTCTCGTATGGACGCTTTGCTTCTTTACTTCTTCTAGCACAGCTTGCCATTCATTTTGAATTTTCGCAAGTAGTCTCTTGTCTTCTTCACTGACCGTTTCCCTTAACAGCCTAGCTGTCGAATTTGACGTGCCTTTTATTTGCGGCAAAGATTTAGAGCTGTTTGACGTAGTAGAGGAAATAGAGGGATCCGACGAGCGCTCCTCATACTTGGCCAAGCGCTTTTCCAGTTCCGCCACCCTCTCTGTCAAAGCTCGAAGCGCTGGTGCCATGTCAGTTCCTTGAGCGGTCTCACTGTGATGAGGTTCCACTCGAATGGGGGACTCGTCAGTCGGTGAGGTGGTGATCGATAACAGGCCCACCTCGATAAAGAGCCGGGACTGTGTCTGATAACGAAGCTCACTTTGCCATTTGATCAAGGTGTCCACAAAGCGGAATAGCATTTCCACATCCAGACTTTGTACCACGATCCGAAAGGTGGGATCGAATTTCTCGCGATCTTGGACTTCTTCCACCGCCACCTGTTTTTTCAATAAAATAGCGTCACGCCCGTACGCCAACAAATCCACGAGCAGCATCAGAGGATCGGTGCCTTTTTGCCACAGTTCGTTTAGCTGCATCAACAGTGCCGAATGATCACGCGTAGACACATACCGAATCAGGGTGCCGATTTGTTCACTTGGTACCCCTCCCGCTACCTCCGCCACTTCATCCACGCCTATTTTCCCGTCAGAAAAAGCAAGCGCCTGATCAAAAAGCGACAGTGCATCCCGCAAACCGCCCTCAGCTGCGCGCGCCACATACCAGAACGCTGGTTCCTCTACCTGTAGTCCCATCGAATCCGCGACCTCGCGCAATCGTTCCACGATCATTTCGCTTTGTAACCGGCTAAAGTCAAAGCGCTGACAACGAGAAGCGATGGTGGCAGGAACCTTATGTATTTCAGTGGTCGCAAGGATAAATAAGCAGTAAGGAGGTGGCTCTTCAATCGTCTTGAGGAGTGCATTAAATGCTTCTGAAGTCAGCATGTGCACTTCGTCAATGATGTACACCTTCCGCTTGACTTCGGTTGGCGCGTATTGTACCTGTTCAAGCAGTGCGCGAATCTCATCAATGCCACGGTTGGATGCGGCATCCATCTCAACGACATCAACCACCCTGCCGTCAAGTATTCCTTGGCACGAAGGACATTCATTACAGGGTTCCACACCTTGTGGATGCTCACAATTAACTGCCCTAGCCAAAATTTTGGCCAGACTCGTCTTGCCGGTCCCTCTAGGTCCCGAAAACAGATAGGCGTGCGCTAATTTATCCATTTTAAGCGCATTCGTCAGCGTGGTCACCACGTGGTTTTGCCCAACTACCTCAGCAAAGGTTTGCGGTCTCCACTCCCTATACAGCGCTGTATAAGCCAAAACACATCACTCCCATGCCGAGGGGGGTAATAAAATGGCAAACGTAGTTCCATACCCTTTGGAAGTCATTCGAATGTGCCCCCCAAATTCATGGACAATCCGCTGGCAAATGGCAAGGCCCAATCCTGTCCCATGCTCTTTTGTCGTAAAGAAGGCGTCAAAGATGCGGTCATTTAGATAGGAAGGAATGCCTGGTCCCGTATCGGCCACTTCCACCACCACCTTATCCTTATCCGCCTCGTAGTGGGTACTTAACTTCAATTCACCACTGTCTTCCATAGCCTCAATCGCATTGCGAATCAGGTTCGTCAACACTTGCTTAAACATATTCTCATCCATTTTTACCCTGGGCACAGATGCTAATCGGTATTTCACATGGATTTGATGGATGATGGCGTCTGATTCATGAAGTTTGCCCACGTCTTTAACCATCTCATTGATATCCACGTCCTTCAGCACAAATTCCACTGGTTTTGCCAATAACAACAGTTGATTTAAGAGTTCATTGACCCTGTCTATTTCTTGAAGAGCCAAGTCGGTATAGGCCTTTTGTTTCCCCCAATTATTTCCTATTAAATCACGGGATAACATTTGCAAAAAACCCCGGATTGAAGTCATCGGATTTCGGATTTCATGAGCGATTCCGGCTGCCATTTTGCCAATGGTGGATAAGCGATCAATGCGCAGAAGATCGGTCTCCAACTGAATTAGATTGGAGATCTCCCGAAATATAAAAACGGTCCCTATATGTAACTCATCTTTTTTGATCATTTGGGCATCGATAAGCATATATACAAGGCGATCGATGCGTTCAAAATAGTGGAAATGCGAGATATACTCTTTTTTTTCAGAGAGGGTCCCTAATAGCAAAGAAAGAATCCCCGGGTTGGATTCGAATGCTTTTTTGATATCCAATATGCCTGGAGAGTAAGACATCTCAAAAAGCTCCGCAAATGCCGCATTCATTTCCATCAGGAGCTTTTCATCTTGTTGAAAAACAAACACCATAGGATAAATGTTAACGGTAATTCTCAGTGTTTCCATGACGGCAAAATTACGGATATCCACTCCAGGACCCTGCAATCCTAATTTTTCCAAGAATAATTGCATTGAAGAAGGGGTATCTGCCATCGACTTCTCTCCTTAAGCAATCGGCTGAACTCTCAGCGTCATCGGGCCAGGCGAGACTGCGGCACCCGAAAGATTTCCCTAAGTGCTGCTTCCGTCAGGACCTGACACGGTTCGAGAGCTCCCGTCGCGCAGGACCCAACCCAATGAACGCTGAGACTTCAGCCGAAAATAGAAATGGCGGAGAGAGTGGGATTCGAACCCACGAGCCCCGCAAAGGGCTACTCGCTTTCGAGGCGAGCTCCTTCGACCACTCGGACATCTCTCCGCAGTTCGCGAACAACATGACTACCTCTTTTGTCGCGAAAGAAGTCTGCCAATATCATAGCACATCTGCCTGCCTCGATGCCAGCGGTAACTTGTGGATAGTGATTAAATCCGGGAATATCGTAGGTACGTAGCAGGGATTCAAGCGCACCCGCTTTGGGACTGGGTGCACCGTAAATGACGTGGGCAATACGGCTTTGCTGAATCGCCCCTGCACACATCAGGCACGGCTCGAGTGTAACGTACAGTCGGCATCCAGTCAGCCGCCAATCCCCTACCTTGCGTACGGCATCCCTGATGGCCATGATCTCTGCATGCGAAGTGGGATCATTCCAACTCTCTGTCATGTTGTGCCCCATACCGATTACATTGCCTGCCCCATCCAGAACCACGGCGCCAATCGGCACTTCGCCAAGTGCCACCGACTTTTTAGCCTCAATTAAAGCGAGTTCCATTGCCTCAACATGACTCATCATAAGAACCGACCAGCACCTTGTTTTTGAATTCATTTTTACTTTATCACAAACATTCACTCACCAAATGGGCTTCATTGCATAGCCTAGATCACATCGAGGAAAGGGGTGGGTGTTGATGTGCGGCATCACTGGCTACATTGACTGGGAGGAGCAGGAACCCGAACAGGTGTTGAGGGAGATGAGCGTAACCCTCGCCTGCCGTGGTCCTGATGATCACGGCGAAGTTCGGTCAGGCCCCATCGCATTGGCACACCGGCGCCTGATCGTCATCGACCCTGAGGGCGGAACACAGCCCATGGTTCAAAGTGTGGGCGGAAACCGTTATATGATTACCTACAATGGTGAACTTTATAACATGAATGAGTTAAAAAACGCACTCTTGGCGCGCGGCCACACCTTACTTTCACGTTCTGACACTGAACTTCTACTGCTCTCTTACATCGAGTGGGGACGGGATTGCCTGCAAAAGTTAAATGGCATCTTCGCTTTTGCCATTTGGGATGAAAGCCGTCAGCGACTATTCATGGCGCGAGACAGACTTGGCGTCAAACCGCTTTTTTATAGCCGTCAAAATGGCTTTTTTGCCTTCGCGTCTGAACTCAAAGCACTGCTTGCACATCCCAAAGTGCCTGCCATCGTCGATACGGAGGGGCTTGCTGAACTCCTCTTCATTGGTCCGGCCAGAACTCCGGGCAGGGCGGTCTTCAAGCACATCGTCGACCTCAAACCGGGGCATTTTTTGGAATACACAAAAGACCATATGGTGGAAGCCCCTTTTTGGCAATTGCAGAGTCACCCACATGAAGACGATGTCGAAACCACCGCAAAGACGGTTCAGGAACTGCTTTACGATGCCGTTTCCCGACAACTCGTCTCGGATGTGCCCATTGCCACCTTGCTCTCAGGCGGACTTGATTCCAGTGCCGTTTCCGCATTTGCGGCAGAAGCTCTTTCCAAACAGGGCGAGACTCTCCACACGTATGCAATAGATTTTGTCGACATGGAAAAACACTTCGTCGCCAATGCCTTTCAAACAGGGCGGGATGCTCCCTGGGCTAAGCGAGTAGCTGATCACATTGGAAGTGTTCATCAGA
>JAJZCW010000041.1 GCA_021828865.1 Bacillota bacterium | reverse complement strand
TCAAGGACTTTCGCGGCATATCCTCGCTACGCTGCGGTATTCCACGGTTCCTGGACAGACAATTGGTCACTTAACGATAAATTGAAAAACCGTGTCTTGACATAGGGGACCACCTTATAATTTGAGCAGCAGTGCTTCTGTCAACCTTTAATATCCAAAATCGACGAAGTTGCCAGTCCGAAGTTTGCTAAAAACAATGGCCATTTTCTTCAGAATGAAAAAATGAATTACGTTTCCGTTCGGATACGAAGATTGTCAATGCCATTCTTTGGGAAGATCCGTGTTTATCTTGATCCGAGGCTGTTCAATAAGGCAACGGCGGTCGACAGTTTTACATCATCTGGACTGAGAGCATGTGGCAATATTTTACGAGGCCGTCGATTCAGCAGCAGGCGAAGGGGAGCGCGAGAAAAAAGTCGTAATGTGAATGACGATCTGGCAGTCAAATTGACTGCCAGTTGTTCTAATCACCTTAATCTTATTGAGAAGGTTCAAGATTGATTAATAGTTCTCTATTCAATGATTTGCCCAGTGGGAAACGTTTATCTCCAATTGATTCAATAAATCCCCATAAAAATAAATTTTTATTGAAATGAATGTGCTTTCGTTTGATCCCGTCAATGCAACATCTTAGAAAAATTTGATTGTTTAAATCATCAAGAAATTCATAAATAAACTCAATACTTGGAATTAAATCGTACATATATCTTGCCTGGTCAAAAACAAATACATCCGTATACATCTGGGTTTCTTTGGCTTTATACGTCAATGAAAGATGAGAATCTGAATTTGCGATGTATGGAAATCCATATAACCCCATAATAAGTTCTACTAGTAAATTTTTCATAGGTGTATCACATGTTAAACGCAAATTTCTATCAAACCAATCGAACTTTAGCAATAGATCACGCAATGTTTCACCACATACATCGCGACTCTTTGTTTTGAAACCGCTATAACTTTCTTCGATTCTTTTTAGTAATTCAGTAATAATAATTGCATAGGATATCTTAATCGAACCATTTAAATCGTTATAGAAGTTCAAAATAGGATGATTATTTGGCAATAACTTTGTTGTTAAGTATATCCATGTCATCAGTGGATACGCACCTGGAGTCAGCATGTGATGTGGGACCTCACTTAATAGATCGTGTTCATCGTTAATAGCGGAGATGTCAATATCGTTAATTTCGGATATCAATTTCCCTAGTTTACTTTTATCCCAAAAATATCTAGACTGAACTGATCCCATCGACAGTAATTGAGCAGAAGGTACAATTTCTGCGCCTAAAGAGGCAATTAGTGCTGGAATGAACATACTATAATGCTCATTTAGGGTGCTTCCAACAAACTCGGCATACTTATCGGGGTTGGCGTATCTTTCTTCAACATCAGCAAATCTTGATTCAAATGTCTCGGAAGGACAATCTTCATATCTCCCAGCAAACCAAGCAGCCATAACTTTATCCCAGTCATTGTTTTGTTCAGATGGTTGGGAAAAGTTTGTTATCAGTACTGATAGTTCGTTCAACCTTTTGTTTAGGAATAGTTCCTTTAGAATATCTAATGGGTTTTTGTCTTTTGATAAAATTGGTGTGCAAGCGTCGAAATAGACGATATCGAATGTTTGGTTAACAAGTCTAAAAACTTCCTTTAATGACCCTTTATGAAGCTTTATGTATTGCCCACTTTGTTGCAAATCATGAATAGCTTCTTTGAATTCTTTTGACTCCGATTCAACTGCCCAAATATTATGAGGCAATATTCCATTATTAAGAAATACATTTAAGTCGTTTGTAGGTTCTGGCCCAGATAAATAGAGCACTTTAATTTCTTCAGGTTTCTTGAGAACTTGATGTGTTTTGATTTTATCAATCCATGAATTTGTGAGATTCTTTATTTGATCAGGTGATACTGTCTGTTCACCATTTTGTATTAAAAAGATATTTATAAGATGGAAAAAATGCTCATAAATATTTGTAAAGTATGCATATGAAATTAAAAAACTGTTTGAACGTTGGGTAGTCATAGATTTTACTGCATGGGAAATTATTTTCTCTCTAACATTGTTTTTAATGGGTTGTCTATAGCTCGTCATTTTAATTCCTCCACAATTGATTACCCAGATTGTAACAACCCAATTATATCCTTATAATGAATGTATAATATCATATTTGCAAATTTTGATCATTGTGGGGATTTAGATGCCTAAAGAATATGAGATATCGCAGGAAATATTTGATGAGATCGTACACAGGTTCAAGGAGCAGCGAAATCCAACTGAAAAGGATTTAATTCAATTGATCCAAATGATTCAACACTCTTATTATGGCTATGACCCAATCGTAGTAACATTAACCAAGGATCAATTACGATTTAACATTGATCTAATCATGAGGTCATTTTCAATATATTTGAAGCGAGGTTGGGGAAATGATTCAAATTATATAATGTCAAATCTTGTTGCAGCCAGTTCGGACTTAGTGTCCGAGAATCGGAAAAAAATATTTATAGAAAAAAACATCTACATTAATGATGAGGTTTCTTTTCATGATAGATTCGGTTTTGCAACTTTTTATTTTGCCTCAATTAACAGAAAACCAAATTTATTGATAAAACATGAATATGGCACCACAGTTATGTTTGGTGCTGAGGAAGTGATTAGTGAGATTCAAAATCTATATATGTCAAGAATGGGATTTGATATCACGCGTGATAGCATTCCGATTTACGTGCGTGATGATGAGGATTACTATTATGAAGCCAAGATAAACGACCAGATTGAGGTTATTGACTGGCCGATACTTACAGATGATCAAATTCGTTGGTACGATGAAACATGGGAATCTTTAATGAATAGAGAAGTCGGAGAAGTAGAGGAAGTGCCCCTGTTTTTTGAGAAGGGGCAACCTTATTCAGCGATAAAGCCAATACGTAGGCTATTCTCGAAAACTCAAAAGGAAATTTTCATTATTGATCCTTATGTCGACGATTCGACGATTTCATTATTCGAATCTATTCAAAATTCAGTATCCATCAAATTGTTATACGGTAAGATGCAAAAAGACGCCCCTGAATTAGCAAGGCGTTTTAAAGAAGAACGCGGATTGTTTGAGTTTCGAAAAGCAAAAGACTTACATGACCGTTTTCTATTTTGTGACGATCATGCCTACATGTTAGGTTCATCTTTGAATAATTTCGGATCAAAGGCTACAAGTTTAACACCTATAAGGGACAGTGGGTTCGTCGAAAATATAAAAAATTATTTTGATCGAGTTTGGAATGATTCTGTCCTAAATACTTAATACCAAAATAAGGGGGGCTTAAATTGGGCGTTAAAATGACTGAAGCATATCATATTGATTTGAAAGATAATATAGATCTCAAAGAAGCATCTGAATTCAACAGCCCCTTAACTCACAAGTTATTATGTGAAAATCCTCAGTGTAGAGCTAGATTGAAATATGTGCCTTCATATTTAAAAGGTGAAGAACCCAATATTATTTTTGTATCTGATTATTTTGGGCTTGTATCGAGTGATAAAGGCAATGATGAAGACGGAGATGCATCAGATTGGAAAAATGCTCCGAAAAATCATGTTGATAGTTGTCGATATAATACAATAGGTCAAGTAAAAATAATTGCAAGAGAATCTGAGGGTTTAATTCAATCCATAAGTGCGGAGGGTTACGAATTTAGATTACATCTTTTAAGCAAGGCTTTGAATAATATCTCTTCGATTTCCTCCGATATTTTTGAGGGGGATTTGACTTCCAATAAAATAGGAACAGTCTATAAGCGAGATACCGGAAAATTGAGTGCTTATCTTTCAACAGCCAAAAAAATTCTAATTTTGCGTAGTGAAATGGACGAACATGAGGATTTATCAAAACATGTAATAATTAGCTATAATGGCAAAAAAATATATTGGAGCAATTTTTATTTTGAAACAGAAGACTACTCTAAATGCTTTTATAGATTGCAAAATCATCAACATCCTGTCTGTACATATGGAGAGGTAAAGAAAATATTTCCTCCAGATGGGAATGTCAGATTTACAAAAGTGCAATTAAAAGCTTTGACAGAATCGCAAAACGATGAGCAAATAATTACGGTGGTTAGACTCTACGTAAAAAATGCTCAGTGGATCGACGGTTTAGGTGAGAACATGAAGGTTTTAGCGTTTGGATTTATGAAAACAAAAGAAAATTACGTGAAAGAAAAAAACATAACGTGGTTAAACATTGAGGTAAGAATTGACCAAAAAAAGCAAATTCACTTTTTTAGTTGATAAAGAGACCTCGTTTGACGCGTCATTACGGAATTGATAGAGAGGTGAATTTACTGGATTATTTTAGTCCATACCTTACCGGCAATGAACTGTTCCTACAGAAGACGTCACTCGATAGTATCATTGAAATACTGAAACGGCGCGTCAAGCCTGCAGCGATGTTTTTAATTTTGTCTCAATTGGGATCATCCAAACAAGAAAATGCGGACTTTTTTAAAAATGATTTTCTTAAATATTTGGATGCCGCACTGATTCAGACGGCAAATGAGCACCCTGAATATGAAAGTGCGGTTCCATATTTTCGCAAGCACGTACATCAACTTATTAGTGAGCGACCAATTTATTTTCCGCAAGGGTTATTTTCCTTATGGAAATACATCTTAGTCCATTGTGAATCGCTTACGCCTCCATCGAGCCAAGATGTGTTTGAACAGTATGAACTGGTATTTCCTTTGGTTATGAGATTTGGTGATGTTTTATCTGAACAGTCTCGGGGAACCGAGGTAGACCTATTTCAAGCTGTCGTGTTTGGTGAAAAACCGAACTTCGAGCAATCATTGATGCGTACGATTGCCTTATATTTCATCATTGCGAAAGATGCGAAACGTTTTAAACAGGACTATTTCGATTTCGAACAAGGTTTTAAGGATAATTATGGGATAAATCTCCTTGATTATATATCAGCCCTTTTCGGGCTATATGCCATGTGGAAGCAGAAGGTATTAGATGCAGGTGGTAAAATCCGCGTTGATTGGTATCAAAGTATTTCCACGGCATATGAGAATACTGCGATGGCAGATATTATAACGGACATTATCAAGCCACTTTGCTTCACGTTTGAAGAAGGGAAAATAGCTTGTAAAGAAAGCATGTTAGAGCCTTGGGATTTCAAGTTTTTTCATGATCATCCTCTATATCTGTTTCCGGATGATTCTATTATCCCGGTGAACCTCCCTGTTTTGGAGTATGCGCTCACAGAGGGATTATTCTGGAAGATTAGAGTTTGCTTTCCGCAAGAGGATGTTCGTTTTTTGAATTTTTTCGGTAAGCCACTGGAATATTACGTCTATGATATGGTTTCAGGGGCTTGTAAGCTAAGTTCATCAACGTACATTCTCTATCCCGAAATTAAATTTGGTCCGAAAAAAGAAAGACATGATTCACCAGATATAATTATTCGTGCTGGAAAAAAAGCGCTAGTTATTGAGGTTAAAGCGAAAAGATTACGGTATGAAACGTCAGTCGTACAGGGGGATATAGTATCCATTCAATCAGATAAACAGTTGATGGCAGTTGAACCAATGGAGCAACTGTATGATCGAATGAAACAAATCCTCAATCACGAGTGTGAAGAAATAGATTTAGATGGGGTTACCGAATTACATTTAGTATTAGCGACGTTAGGTGAGTTTCCACATATCCCGTCCTTTGAAGACGAGGTCCACAAAGCATGGAATAAACTAAATGGGATAAAGGAAAAATTATACTTTCATCGCATGTCCATCGAGGATGTTGAGTTGTTATCTGGACTCTTGACTAGGCATAGCAAGGATGTATTTGCTCTACTTAGACACTTTGCAAAAAGTCCATACATATCTTTTCGAAGGTTTATTTTTGGTCGGGGGATTTCCGTTCGCAATCCACAACTGTTTAATGAAGAAATCACCAAATTGCTGAAAACTGCAACAGAGAACATGTTTCGCGTCATAAAAGATAATAACTAGTATTCGCCTATTCGAAACAACGGCAAGAAAGAAGTTTTCTGCATATTACTTAAACTGTGTTTAATCGAAATTCAACGAGATATGTTTTCACGAATAATGTCTTTTATTAGAGCGGTTACAGAACAATTCAAATAATTTTAATCGTTTATTGACTATTATAAATTTATATAATATAATATAGTCAATAAGATGAACGGGCAAACTCACAACACGAAGAAATTTCCCACCATACCCCTTATAATGAAACTAACATTTGGAGGTAGATCGGGATGAAATCAAAAAAATGGATCACCGCAGTGGGCACGTTAGCCCTCATCGCAACAATGACCGCCCCAACGTTCGCGGCCAGCAATACCGTCAAAGAGGGCAGTTACAAACTCGTTAAAACGAGCGTCATCGTGAACGGCAAAACCACCTACATGCCCTACGTCTTCGCAACGAAGGATCCGAACAGCGGCGTGATGACAACCTTTATTCCCGTTTGGTATATCATGCAGGTCATCAACAAAGTGAATGGTGATCACGCAACTTGGGACGGCAACTTTAAGACGCGCGGGGAAGGGACGCTGACCGTCAACGACAATAATGGCAAAGTTAAACTCTCGATCCGTGGCGCGAAAGGGCTTGCATCCATCATCGTGAACGGCGCGACGGTCGAATCGGGCGTGCCGAACTTTCCGGTGAAAGACCCTAATAGCGGGAAGCTGACTTCGTTTTTTGGTCTCTACTACGCCGAGAAACTGCTGGATGCGATGGGGTTCAAGAATACGTGGAACGGGACAAGCCACGTGTGGACGATCACGCCGTCGAGCGGGGGCACAACCGCTGGTACGCAGAAGGCGACTGACTCTGTGGGGCCGCAGGGGCAGAAATGGACGGGGACATCATCTGGATGGCAATCCCAAGGTTCCGCAGGAGGAGCATGGGCAAACTGATTCTCTCTGATAGATAAAACCAAGCCCCTCTGATAATAGAGGGGCTTTTCAATTTTACCGCCTTTTGTCTTTCACAAACATAGAATAACAATAACGTAGATAACGCGCGTAATTATGCGCATTAAATGTGTTGTATTTGCACATAATTCATGACATAATCAAAACATAAGAGTGGGGTTGAAACCATACATTTAGGGAGAAGATAAAAATGAGTTTGAATACACCAAGTAGTCAAGACTTTTATGGTAATGCGCTAAAGAGTGGAGGACTGTTGGATATGACTCCAATTCGCTCTGATGTGTTGGGGTTCGTGAAAGAGAATATTTTGAGCGTCTCTGATTTAACTCGCACCAAAAGATTAGGGGATATTCTGAAAAGCTATTCTGGAGAAGTAACAGATACGATTTATGTTATTCAAAACTCTCATCAAAAAGATGGTCAGGCTGTGATTGCTGACCTTGAGTATTTTCGGGAATTATTGGTTTACAAAGAAATGGTCGATCAAGCGATTGATCATATTATGTACGCAGTGGCTTTGGAAAGAAAGGATGATGTAACAGATATTCCACTGGCGACCGTCATCGAACAATTTGGCCTGGACGTTGATCGAATCCTGGCGTTGAGTGAGATTGCCGAGGAAGAAAACTAATGTCAGCGGTAGTGGATAGGTTAAATGTTGTTTTAGGGCCGCTAAACGTAGAAGTGTTTTTCGGGAAAAAAGCATTAGATGATTTATCGAAATACTCAAAGGATCAACAAGAGAAAATATTAGCCTTAATCATCAGCAGAGCCAAAAAAGGACCATTGATAAAGCCGGATGGCATTGGAGAAGCTTTACATGGTAATTTGCATGGATTTACAAAAATAAAACCCAAAGCAATGGCTTTAAGGATAATCTATCGCCCAGAGGTGAACGGAACCGTAATTATGGGGATCATTGCGATTGGGCCAAGGGATCGCGAGAAAGTTTATACACTTGCTGGAGAAAGATTGGTTGCATTCAACCGTGAATTTAGAAAGTTTGTTGACGCTAAAAAGTAGTTTTTTCTATATCAAACTGTATTTTTCCCACCGACGCCTCTCTGTGTGAGAGGTTTTTTTATGCCTTCGGAAGGGAGTCAAATTCATGAAAAAACGAATCTTAACAATCGTTGCTGTCGCGGTGGCATTGACGACAATGACGGTGTATGCGGCAAGCGGAGTGTTTTCAGCAATCAAAAAGTGCAGGATTTGGCGGCCAAAAGTTATGCGCACTATATCATATTTATACACAAAATCATGCCACTTGACACGTAGCCTCTATGGGTGTAATTCACGCAAGAAAGGCCATGGCATAATTCTTGCTGGCATTAAATAGCCTATTACACCCACCTCTCCATGTAAAGCGCCATGATTTCTTATACGCATACTGTTGTATAGTCAAGGCTGCCAAATCCTGCACTTTTACTTTGCCATATACAGCGGAGTCGTTATGTTTGGTGATACGCCACAACGAACGCACGTCAACTCGATCACGGATCAATACCCGTGGACAACGGAAGCCACGATCAAAAACATAAACGTCGACGGCATTTCTTTGTCCGGTAGTCAAATGAACAGCAGCAGTACCGCGATGGGGGATGGAAACATGATGTACTTTCCCATTTCGGCGGGAAGCGAGAGCAACAATTTTCAGGGGACTGGCTACATGACGGTGTGGGATATGAGCCATTGGAGCGGGGGAGAACCAAAACCACTTGCCGCGATGCAAATTCCAAATGTATCTAACTCATCACCTATCTACGACCCTACAACTGGTGATGCATATTTGGCAGCGGGGACGGAGTTTTACCGTTTTCATTGGAATGGGAGCACATTACAGAAAACCTCTGTCAGCATAGGTGGAACAGGCAATCTCAACAGTGGTCAGAATTATAATCAGGTGGTGTCCTATCCACTTTATGTAACTGCTTCAGAGTTGGGGACATCCAGTGGCGAAATATTCATCACCACTCAGAATGGATTTTTATACGAGGTCGACCCTAATACCATGACGATAGTAGGATACAGAAACATCGGAGTCCGCTTTGATGCTTCCCCTTCCTTGGTTACTGCCACAGACGGCACGACATATATCGCGGTGACAGGCGCTTATGACGCTAATAATAACAGCTACGGAGGCAGCTCAGGCACCGGAATGCTGTTCCTTATTAATCCGAGTACAGGCCAATATAGGTATTTAGTCAACCCCTATGGCGCGATTCCGTCTGTCGCGTCTCCAGTCGCCACCTCTCAAGGCCATGTTATGTGGAATGATACGCAGGGTGACGTGTTCTTAGGCACCATCAATCCGAATGGAACTGTATCTAAAGATAACAAATGGCAAAACATCGGCAACGGCCAAACCTCCTACTTGTCCGAATCCGGCTATGCGAACGGTCAGTATATCGTGCCTTTCACCGACAAAGGCACCTACGGTTACGCCACGGTAGACCCTAACGTGTCAACGAACCAGGTAGAGCGCATTAGTATTTCCGGAAGTTCTGGCCAACTCGAACCAATGGGCTCACCTGAAATCTCAGCCAGCGGTAACATGTACCTTGCTGATCAGGCGGGTGGCATTGACCGCATCAGTCCTGATCCGTCGAATGGGAATCTGTATGACGGCAAGCAGGGCGGATGGTTGCCCTCGTTTGGCTCATCTACCGGCACACCGCTGTCCACCCCCTCCGAACTCATGCTCGACACCAAAATCGGCACAGAAGCCCCAACGTTGACACTGGCGACAAATCAGGGACTGGAGTTGTGGGCAAATGGGATCGAAAAAGGCGAGGATCTCACGTTTGCGTCAAATTACACCAGCTCGTCACCGATACAATTCAGTCAACCACTGACACTGACGCCGAGCGCCAGTAACTTGCCCGTATCTCCTGGAAATACGGATAAGATCGATGTGGATTTCCTGCTAAACGGTGAAACCAAAATGGACGATATCGGCAGCGTATCAACGTTTGACAGCAGCGGTAATCCGCTCACAGGCACCATCACCATTCCTACATCTGCACTTGATTCGTGGCTATCTGCGTATGAGAAGAAGTATCCCAACGCATGGAATCAAAGTGGCCAAAACGTGGCCGTGATCGAAACCTACCCTGATGCTGTTGACCAATATACCTATCAGTTTATTGGCAGTACAGCGGCACCAAAAGGTGGTAGCGCGACGGTAACAGTGGAATTCCCTGCGCCATCAAATACGCCCACCACGACTACCTTTGATCCGAAACTTTGCGTGCAGTCAAACGGGATGAGTTGTTCGTCCGAAGAACCAGGATCCGTTGGCACTTATGGTGGCTATCTTGAATATCGGAATCTTCAGCCCGGTCAAAACTCGATTGGCGAAGGGGTAGACTATAGCTCACATAACACCATGAAATACGTCGATCCAACTCTTGGTACGCCGATCGCCTATAAACTTCACCCAATCCCGGAGCAAGCAATCACCAGTGCGAAAGCCGAACCATACACGAGTTACTATACATGGCAGAAGAATGAAGGAGCGTATACATTTAACCAAACCCCGAACTGGTTCAATCAATACACCGTGGAATTCGTGAACGGCACCTCATCAGCTCAAAACATCCAAATTGGCGCAGAGCTGGATACGGTGGGGGATGTGCTGTATAGCAAGCGTTACATTACGTCATGGTCTCCGGAAGTGATTGATACCGTGTGCGGCAAATACAGTTGTTCCTACGAAGTCAGTTACACACCAAACTATGGCACCGAGTACCTGTATCGCAATGCCAACATCACAGAAAAGATCTCGCCAGTGTCGCTGCATATTCCATTCGCTGTCACCTATTGGTGGGACCCGACCACGGCATCATCGATGCAGAATGCGGTGAATGTGCAGGCGACGCCTCAACGATCGTTCAGTGGTTCTGATACGCCGATCACACCTAGCGGATCAAGCCTGTCATGGAGCCAGCCCGTGTGGGCCTCATATGGGCCATGGGAACCAAGCAGCGCAGCTGATACAAAGGTTTATGAACAAGTGCCTGAAACAGCAGGGCTGCCAGCTTCGAACACACCGCCAAGTACGACACCGGAGAATATGCTGCCGGGAACTCCGAGTGATACAGGGATTTTTGCGGCAGGTGTACAAGCACCGGATCAACTTAAAAACACCTGGTATTCCAATGCGCCGGCACCGATCCCGTTCACATTCTGGACGGGCAACCCAACATCGCAGCCGACAGGGACGCCTGTCAGTCATCCGTTTGATTCGGCACATAACGGTGGCACACTGTTCGAGCCAATGAGTGGCAACGCGGGCTCGCCGTCGAAATATTGGTGGGTCATGCCTGTGTACTCTGTTGCTACCGGCGACATGAGCATCTTTGAACACCCCGAAATATCGGCGTGGATACCAAGCGCAGTCAATAATTACGCCACCAACCCATGGCAACATAACTCCGGAACCCCGGTCACGTCGGGAGAATCGACGCAGGTCACGTGGAACAACTAATTTGACTACACGCCCCCTTCTCTGAACGGGGAGGGGGCTGATAAAAGGGGCGGTAATGATTATGTTCTCTCTGCCTATCTATTGGATTGGGTTTTATTTCTTTGTTTTTGCGTTCGTAGTATGGGAGGCTCTTGGCAACATATTTTTGGGTCAAATATGGACGAACGCAGCACTTGAAAACTCAACACGAGCGGGGGTAGCTCAGTTGAATTTGAGTGGAAACACTACTGACGACGCGACAGGCACAACACTTCAGAACCAAGCTGACGCAGTGAACACGGCTGAAAAAACGTGGGAGATCAATCAATCGTTAAACCCGTACGTGGCAAAGTCCAGTGCAACATTTTCGACGGATGGAACTAGCGTTACAGGCAATGCGACTGTTCCGATCAATGAGGGCCCTATCAACAATTTCATCAATAGTATCGGTGGCAATCAAAAAGCGAATTTTGGCGGCAGTATACAGGAAACCGTCCACTCTACCCTGCCGTCGCCACCGACTTCAACATTGCCAACATTGGGGAGCAGTTTGCCAGCGAACACACTCCCAACGTTAGGGTCATCGCTGCCGCCCGATCCTTTTGGGTCGAGCAACTAAAAGCTACTTTTCTTCCCACCAGCCCCTTTCTTAAAAATGAGAGAGGGGTTTTTATGTGCTGTCCTCAAAGATACTGGATGCCCTTGTGGGGCTAATGGCCGCATGGGGCTTGGTGCTGTTGATTACACTTTTTTCCGTGTTGAGTAAGCTCGTGATGGTTGGTTTTGCGATGGATCAGTTTGGTCATGGCTACGCAATGAACGATAACGGGATAGACCCAAATACAGGCGTGCAGTATGCGCAAGAGGCCATTACGTCATTCTCTTCAATTCTTCCGGTAGCGGCTGGTACAACGCCAGATAGCCAAGTCCCATCGCTAAACTCCGTCACTCAACCGCAACAGCTGGCACTTTACTTAGGTCCCGACCTGCAAAACCCTGGATACGACAGACTTGCGGTCGATTACATGCTCCAAATATCCGTGCCCTATTTGCCGTTTATCAAAACACAACTGTATATCACGACGCCATTCTTTTTTCAGCTTGATTTTTACCAGACTTGGTGAGTGGAGAAGGGGGGATATGATCAAATGTGCAATCATGGCAGGCAGTTTCTTCCGATTATAATTCCGACCTGGAATAGGAGTGCGTAGACGATGGTGGAGCCAGCGGTGACACCGTTTCACTTTTCGATGGCTTTTTTTCAGGAGTGGCAATCGTAAGTAAGTCGTTCATTTCGTACACTGCCCCCCCAAACATGAGAAGGTAGGTCCCAGCACGAAAGTTCCTCTTCACCTATAGCCGATTGATCTTCTGTGAAAAGCTTGTAAAATGATCATGAACAAAATAGCAAAAATAGATGGGGGTCAACATCAATAATGTACCGAAGTATGTTGAAATCGAAGATTCATCAAGCCACTGTCACCGAGGCTAATTTGAATTATATGGGGAGTATAACGATCGATCGAGAAATAATGGAAAAAGCAGATATTATAGAAAATGAACATGTGCATGTCGTCAATCTCAATAATGGAGCACGTTTAGAGACTTATGTCATAGCGGGAGCACCAGGGGAAAGGACTTTTTGTTTAAATGGAGCGGCAGCACGTTTGGTCCAACCTGGGGATAAAATTATTATCATGTCGTATTATCATGTTAGCCAAGATGAACTAACCAGCTATCAACCTCGTATTGTTCTCATGGGAGAAAGTAATGAAGTTCTTATGGAAATAGGTAAAGAGGATGAAAAACAAACCGCCATGGATTTGATAGAAAACCACACAAATAAATGAATTTAGCATTTTGATTAAGAATTTGATTTTAATGGATCTAGATAGGGGGTAGCCTTATGGCAGACAGGGTAAAAGTATCTTCCGGATCGCCCTGGGAGTCGGAGGTCGGGTACAGCAGAGCTATTAAAATTGGGAATCGCATTGAAGTGGCGGGAACCACAGCAATGAGCGGGGACCAGTTAATCGGTGAAGACGACGCCTATGAGCAAACGATTCAGGCGCTGAAGATCATTGAAAGATCTCTGCAACAACTCGGGGCGACCATGTCAGATGTCGTAAGGACCAGGATGTTTGTCACGGATATCTCGAAGTGGCGAGAGATAGGGAAGGCGCATGGTGAATTTTTCAGGGATGTTCGCCCAGTTTCGACGATGGTGGAGGTCAAGGCGTTAATTGACCCAAGGCTGCTCGTCGAGATCGAAGTCGAAGCGATTATTGGGGAGTAGACCAAAACACATCGAGTTGTTTCCCACAGCTTCCTTCTTACATGGAGGGGAGCTATTTTTATGTCCATTCGCAAAGGTCGAAAATTAGGAAAATAGTCTCGTGGTTGTTGTTTTAAGCATAGAGTTAAACGCAGGTTTCGTTTTATCAGATGAAAACGGATGGGGGTAAACGAAAGTGAAACCCGCGGTGACGCCGTTTCAGTTTGGTTTGGCGTTTTTCAGGAGTGGCAGTCGTAGATAAGAGGTTATTTCTATTGATTGCAACTTCAAATAAAATTGATTTCATAATTATGTAATGGTAAACTATTCATGCTATGGCGGAATTGGTAGACGCACTCGTTTTGCAAATGAGAGGAGATATCCGTGCGGGTTCGAGTCCCGTTAGCCCGATCCATTCTGGGCATCCTCTTGATGAGGTTGTTCTTAGGCTGTCGAGACTTTCTCGGCAGCCTAATTTAATACGATCGAATGAGGTGATATTCTTGGATGAGAATCTTTTGAAAGAGTTAATTAAAGGCACTCAAGAAATACAAAAGAAAAATATAGAGGAAGATGAAACTCCAACAATGGAACTGATTAAAATTATAGATCAAAATGTCTATTACGATGTTAAAAAAATTTTAGAAAAATACGGGAACGAATTACATATAACAAAGTTAAATAGTGATGAAAAAAATACGATAAAAAAGTATCTAGATATAGTTGTTGATAAGATATTAAATAATAATTATACAATAGCTAAAGTGATCCCGGAAAATAAAATTGGAAAATTTTTATTATTTAGCAAGGGACTAAGCGGGTTCTTTATGAGATTCGCTGATATTAATGAACTGCTCGAAAATTCAACCGATATCTATAAAACATTATTTGAACGCCTCAGGTTGGATTATGTTGATTCAAATTTTAATAAATCAGATGATAAATTTATGGGGTTAATCATTACCCGTATTCCGAATTTTGGTTTACGGGTTCCGGTTGATTTGGAATATGTAGAATATTTAGGGAGATACAATAAAAAAATTATTGAAAGTAAAGAATATGAACCCAATTCTGGAATTTATATTACTGCACATTCGTTAGGTATCCCTGAATTTTTTGTTTCAATCTCTAATTATAAAGACGGATTACCGATGTCTACTAAAAATAAAGACGAATTCCCGACTTCTGCATTTAATGTAGATTTTAAATTAATCCAGCGTAATGCTGAAATTATAGACTTTGCAAGCTATGATAGCGGAGATTTTGAAACAAGCGGAGATGACCATTTTATCATTAATAAAAAACATTCAGATATAGCAATAAAATACGGATGGGAATGTATGGGTTGAGCCGCGGAAACCCATTTGATTCCTGGGTAGTCCGGATGGCACAATGTAATGTTTCAGATGCTTTATTGGTCTGACTTAGGCAGGGAAAATAGCTGGTTCTTTAATGCAGAATACGAATGGGAAGAATTGATGATGAATCATAATGGTTCAGTAGTTCGTGGTAAACTCCCTGCATCAATTCAAAATATTCTTAGATATGCGTTTTATGAACAGTTTCCAGTTATTAATGACATGAGTCACTTTAAAATAGAGACTATCCAGTGGTATCGTAATTTATTCAAAGAACTTGTGACCAATCACGACTGAGGAGCTAGTTTGATGGATGATTATAATTCTGTGAGTCTGAATAAGACTGATAGTTATGTTCGACGGGCGTTGATGGAAGTGTATGGTGAAGAATGTTTTTATACTGGACAACCCATTAATTTCGATACGTTACATATTGATCACATAATTCCTTTGTCTTTAAAAAGAAAACCAGATCAATTACGAATCTATCTAAGAGAACTAGGATTACCTGATGATTTCAATCTCGATAGTCCTTATAACTTAGTTCCTTGCAAGAACCGAGTATAGTGGACCCAAGAAACTAGACACGAGGTGAAAGGCGATGTAAGACTATAAGTATGAAAAAGACATACTCACCTGAATTCAAAGCACAAGTCGTCCGAGAGATTCTTA
>JAJZCW010000018.1 GCA_021828865.1 Bacillota bacterium | reverse complement strand
ACAAATCAAGAGGGGAAAAACCGTGGTTTGTGTTGACGGGGCACACACTGATGGTCGGAGACGTAGGTAGGACTGAACTTGCTTCCGATATCGAAAAGGGTGCATCTGATTTATTCGACAGTCTTGGAAAGTTTCTGAGGATGGATGACTATATCGAAGTCTATCCAGGTGCTTTTTCGGGATCAGTCTGCGGTCGTGCGTTGAGTGGAAAACCAGCTTCGTCAATTGGCTTTGAGCGTCAGTTCAATAAGGCACTGCAAATTCGTGATAAGACAGATTTTGTGACATTTATGACGAGAGATGTCCCTCCAAAGCCTGAGAATTTTGATGTAATACGCAGGGCGAACATGGGTTTCAAGAAATGAACAAGTTGGAACGGGGACGGTCACAGCCGTTCCCGCCGTTTTACAGGGGGACAACGCAATGAAAGAACAGTCCATAAGGCTTGGGCTTCGACCCAACATAGTGCAATTTGTTTTACTGGCAGTCAATAACGCTTTTGTTGGAACTATGGTAGGAATTGAGCGTACAGTTGTGCCGATCCTGGGGCAAAGAACATTTCACTTAAGTTCGTTGGCGGTATTGCTTGCCTTCATTGCGTCCTTTGGTTTCGTGAAGGGACCTTTAAATTTAGTTGCAGGGAGATTGGCAGACAAATGGGGACGAAAGCCCATCTTAATCGCAGGCTGGGTGTTCGGACTGCCTGTACCCCTGATTATTATATTGGCTCCATCGTGGACTTGGATCGTCATTGCAAATCTTTTACTGGGAGCCAACCAAGGCTTTGCATGGTCAATGACTGTCACCAGCAAGATGGATCTTGTTGGACCGAAACGAAGAGGAATGGCGTTAGGCATCAACGAGTTTAGTGGTTATATTGGTGTTGCTGTGATCAGTACAATTGCAGGATATTTGGCTTCCGCCTATAGTCCCCGACCGATTCCATTCATCGTATCGGAGATAATTGGGGTGCTCGGACTTCTAACCGCACTGATATTTATCCGCGAGACCTTGCCCTTTACCAAACTGGAGATGCCAACGAAAACGTCAAGTGACGTGAAACCAACACTGGGGCGCGTGTTTACCTTAGTGAGTTTTAAGAACCCCACACTGTTTGCGTGTAGTCAGGCAGGTTTGATTAACAAATTGAGCGATACGGCAATTTGGGGACTTGTGCCTATACAAATGGCAAGGGGTCACTTTACAGTTGCACAAATTGGGTTAATCAGCGGCATTTATGCTTTCACATGGGGTGTTCTTCAACTGGGTTCAGGGATATGGAGTGACCATGTGGGGCGCAAACTTCCGATTGCATCAGGACAAATTCTAAATGCAATTGGGATTGCTCTCGTCCTTGTGGCGCATTCATTAGCTATGTGGGTGATTGTCTCCTTACTCACGGGGTTGGGCACAGCTCTGGTATACCCTGTGTTGCTTTCTGCTGTTGGTGATGCATCACATCCATCGTGGCGCGGCTCTGCGCTCGGTGTCTACCGCATGTGGCGTGATGGAGGCTATGCCATCGGGGGAGTTTTACTGGGGTTAGGTGCAGATTGGATGGGCATCCACGGCATCTTTATAGTGTTGGCGGCTATCGTGTTTTTGTCAGGCGTTACCGTAACCATTTTGATGTCGGAAACGTTGAGAGTAACAGATCGTAAAAACTGAGACATGATGTATGCAGTGAACTTCGTGTTCTTCCGTTCCCGTTATATATGTTCTCAGAATAGTTCGCACTGCAGAGCGAATTGAGTTGCAGGTAAGGTAAATAATCTGTACAAGACATCAACCCGTTGCGAAATGGGTGAGTTTATCATATCATCAAGTTATGAAATGATGATGTGAGGTGGGAAATGTGAGCACGACGATTGACACCGCTTTATCCGTCCGAGCCAAGTTTTTTCGAGGGTTGGCTGATTCTTCACGTTTGGCATTGTTATTGGCACTTCGCCAAGGCGAGAAAACCGTTAGCACGTTGAGTGAGGAAACAGGTCTTTCACAAAGCAATGTATCCAACCACTTGGCTTGTTTGAAGGATTGTGGATTGGTACTGAATCGCCAAGAATGGCGACATGTGTACTACCGTATTGCTGATGAAAAGATATTACATTTGATGAATGTCGCCGATGAAGTGGTGGCGGAGAATGCACAGCGTATTGCTGATTGCGTGAATTACTGTGGTAACGATGAATAAAGGGGGCGAGAATCGTGGCTACTGCTCAAGCTGGTTCGCATACGACTTCAGTTCGTAAAGGTGTAAATATTGAAATTGTATCGATCATCTGGATGGTGATTGAGGCTGTAGTGGCAATTGGTTCAGGAATTGTTGCACATTCAATCGCACTAACTGCCTTTGGTACTGATAGCGTCATTGAACTTATCGCAGGCGGTGTACTGTTATGGCGTTTGACCATTGAAGCACGCGGGGCGAGTCTTACACGGGTGAAACGGGCAGAGAAGACATCTTCATGGGTAGTCGGGATTGCCCTCTTATTGCTGGCGGTTTATATCGTTGTGGTGTCGCTGTTTAATCTATTTACACACCAAGGAGCAGAAACGAGTTTCACGGGTATGGGTCTGGCGATTGCTTCTGGAATTATCATGCCGTATTTGTCACGGACGAAAAAACGTATCGGCTCTGAAATCGGCAGTAAGGGACTGCGCTCAGATGGCTCGTGTAGCATGGTGTGTGCTTATATGTCCTGGGTTTTATTAGCGGGTGTGATACTAACGGCATTGCTCGGCTGGTGGTGGATTGACGCTATCGCGGCACTGGCACTTGTGTACTACGTCGTCAAAGAAGGTTGGGAAGCAGTACAAGAAGCACGCGGTAAAGAGGATACATGCGGATGTTGCCATGATTGAGGGTTTGACACTGCGGAGATTTTGAATGACTGCTGTTACGCACTGGTGTTTTCATCGTCTCGTTATAAAGACAGAATAACCACGGGTGTCATGACCCGCGGTTCATTGGGTGTGGTCATTTTTCAGGTACGTTCGACAGGTAAACCTGCTTGGTTCCAAGCCGCAAATCCGCCATCGATGGCGATTGCTTTGAAGCCGTTCTCCAGAAGGTATTGGGCGGCTCGCTCTCCGCGTGAATTCCCGCGATGACGCATGTTGCAATACGGGACGATCTGCCGTTCTTTTGGAACTTCCGAGAGTCGATTGGGCAAGTCATCAATTGGTATGTTGACGGCTCCTGGGACATGTCCTTCGTTGTATTCATCTGACGAACGAACATCAATGACGAAAGGTCGGTCATCTGAATTAAGTTTTTCATTCAAATCAACGGGGTTTATGAATTCAGCCATGGTTTTCCTCCAAACAGTGTATGTGTTTGTTAAAGCGTAAACCAAATTCCAGACAGTTTCGCAAGCAAAAATGTAATGACAATACCTGAGATGGGAGCAATGATCCATCCCTTAACGATATTAGAGATCGCCTTCCACTGAATCGTCCCATTTCCTCTCGCTATGCCTGCGCCCATCATAGCCCCGACGAGGGCTTGGTTCATGGAAGTGAAGAAGCCGAAAGCGACTGCTAAGAAAACGACAACAGCCTGAACCAACTGAGCCGCACTTGCCATCGAGAGGTCAACGTGTACAACGTCAAATGCAACCTTCTCCAACAGTGGTTTGCCCCATGTAAGAACACCGATAAATATCCCAATTCCACCGATTAAACCCGCGATCCATACATTGAACAGGTGTGTCATGATGAAGACTCCCGTAGCGTTGGATACGTCGTTAGCTCCCATGACGAACGAAGCGATTGCGCCGACAGTAACGAGAATAACGCTTAGTGTACGAATGACAGCCGTTTGCTTTTCCTGCTGACTCGGTTTGAACCCTACAACACGGTCTAATCCGTGAGTAAATAGGTAGCCAAGACAGAAAGCAATTGGCGGTGCGACCGCCCAAATAACTGCCAGCTTCAAAATAGTCAGCCAATGGATTTGAATACCTGCCCCCAAAGCCATGCCAACCACGCAAAAAACGAGAATTTGAATCGTGGAAGTGGGAATTTTGATCGCTGTATATATGGTGGTCATAACAAAAGCCGCAATGATAATCACCAGTGCTCCAACAACTGTCACCTTAGAAGCATTAACAATGTTCAGTCCTACTGTAGATTCGACACGGTGACTTGCGAAAACTGCGCCGATAAGTGCCAGGATAGCCATCAGCACGAGGGCTGGCACGAGCTTGATTGAACCAGACCCATAAGGCATTCCCATTCATGCACCTGTATAGTGCGCCCCGATACTCCACGCAAATGCGAGAACAATCACGACAAGAATAATCGCTTCAACGGACACCACGTATCCCTCCATCTACGCTCTAATCTTTGATCTCTTTGAAGAGTTCATATGCTTTGTTTCTGGCTTCAACAAGAACTTCTGCCCCAAGGGGAGTGGTGCTGTAGTATTTTCTGATTTTCCCTTCAACAAGCCGATCTTCTCTGATTAACAATCCTTGTTTTTCCATGGTGTGAAAGAGGGGATAGAGCGTTCCAGCACTCATGCTATATCCGTGGTGACTAAGCTCTTCCAACATCCATAGTCCGTAAATGGGTTCGATGTTCGCGTGGTGCAAGATGTGAATTTGTATAAATCCCAAGAACAGTTTTCTAAGCACTCGATCCTCGATGATACTCACTCCATTATCGATATATGATATCGAAGTACGATAATAATCGTATCATGACGCTATCTCATACTGTCAAGTTATTTGTTAATCCTGTTATTCTGGTGAAGGGGAATCAGATGTATAGGAAAGAAATTTTGTTGAAATGTGCATTGCACTCACGAGAGGTGTTAATGAACAGGAAAAGGCACAGAGATAATCTAAGATGAAACAGCGGAGCACCAGTAAGTAACCAAGAATAGAGCAATACTGGTTAAAACTAATTTAGTATATATGATGGACTATAGATGGGGTGAATGTGATGCCTGAGAAGAAAAATCAACACTTCGTACCACAGTTCTATTTGAAGAATTTTGCAAGTAATGCGAATGGGAAAACCATCAACATATTCAATATGGGTGCGGAAAAGTTGATTACAGATGGGGGAGTGAAACAGCAAGCATCTAAGGACTATTTCTATGGCAAGGACAAAATGATTGAAGACGGTTTGGGGGAACTTGAGACGAAGTCTTCTTTGGTATTCAGAAAAATTATTAAGGATTCATACGTACCGAAGTATCCATCGCCCGACTATATTTTGCTCTTGGCGTTTACAGTATTTCTAACGGCGCGAACGGAATTTTTTTCGGACGTTCAAGACGAAATGCTGGACAAGATGGTAAAACGGATATTTGAGCAGGACCCTCGTTCTCAAGGCATAGATTTGAGCAAGGTACGTGTGCGGTACAACAATCCTCCTGTGTTTTCGCTGGCTGTAGTTAAGGACATCATACCGTTAACCATGGATTTGAACCTCAAAATACTCGTCAACAAGACCGAAGAGGTCTTTGTCACTTCGGATAACCCTGTCATCAGATATAATCAGTTTCTTGAAAAGCGAAAGCCTTTTGGAAGCAACGTTGCATTCGCTGTTAAGGGATTGGAACTGATGTTGCCAATTAGCCCGACAATGTTCGCTTTGTTTTATGATTCATCTGTATACAAAGTTGGCAACAAAAAAGACGATTTAGTTGTAATCGACAGAACAACTGATATTCGTTCACTAAACATTCTATCGTGTGCGAATGCTTACAAGAATGTCTATTTTAATCATGATATCAGTGAGGCTGTCATGCGTGATATGTATGCCCAAGCCAAGAGTTATCGGAACAAACACAAGGCGAGTGCTGATAGGTACCAATCTGTTGCTGACAAGTCTGACTCTCTGATCCATGTATACTCCGAGGATTTGAGAATGAATTTGCAATTTGCAACTTAGCTTCATAAACGAGCAAAAGAGGGCAAAAAAATACGAAATGGGTAACCAGGTGTTGCATTACAGAAATCAAGCCTTGGTGGAAGAAGCCGACAGGCTTTGGGAGTTAAAACATGGTGGAAGTTGACTTGTCATATCGTTGATTGGAGGGTAAGTACAATTGAGACTAAGCGAAATCCAAGGATTTGAAGACCTTGATTTGTTCTTTGTGAAGTTCAGTAATGAGAAAAAGCATCTTGAGTCGCTAAGAGATGGAAGCTTATACATGAACAACCTTCGATATTATGTTGAACTTGAAAAGAAAACTGGCATTAAAGGCATGGGCGATGTGCTTGAAGCATCGAATGTAGTGAATAATGTGAGTTTAAAGTTCTATCACCATGGTACAGACTTACTTGCATTTGAGACGGAAGCTAAGAGTATGCAGATACGATTCGAGGAGACGCTGGATAAGCCTGTCTTTTGTCTGTTATCTGTCAAGCCAGATATGCTTGAAGTCACAAAAATGGAGCACAACTGTATTGATGCCAAGTTAGTGTTTACCCACGAACAAAAAGATAAGATACTTCGTGAATTCGGCAATTTTGCTTTGGTCATTCCTTGGAAGCCTTTCACGGATAAAGTATTCGATGCTCTTAAGGCTAAAGGATATCAGGCAGTAGGGGACTTCGTGAGATACTCGGATTTTTCCGTTAATCTCAGCGAGAGAATGGAATCGTTTAACAAGCAAGATGCAGATATGTTTTTTTGGAAAGACGTTGCGTTCGAGTATCAAAGAGAGTTTAGAATTGTAATCTTAAACGAAAACATTGACGATCCACTTATTGTCGAATTTGAGAGTATCAGGGACAGGACAATGCTGTTGACTACCGAGGAACTACTGACAGGAGACTATGGAATCAAAATACAGAGTAGAACGTCAGAGCAAAAGTGAGATTGACCCTGTCAGCACGATTGTCTTTTCGTTAGGGCTACTACGCAATAACTGTGGAATTTGCTCCCTACTGGCTCTCCCTTCTCCCATCGTCCCTGCTTCTATATCTTCGCAAAATCAATTTCTTCTCCAGCAAAATAAGTTCTACTCTGAGTAAAATAAGTTGTTCCCTACAGCACGGGTGGATTCGGGTCAAAACCCTGAATTCGCCCGTCTTTTTTAATGCCTGAGAGCGATGGGCGGGGGAAACTCAGAGCAAAAGTTTGAAGGGAGCAAGACGCGAAAAAGCCCGATATATCAAGGATTTCTGAACCATGCCCGATCAAAAATGAGAAAAAATACAAGACCAAATCTGCTTTCCCTGAACCCTTCAAGCCTGCTCTTGCCCTGCCCTCCCAGGGAAGAACTTCATTTTGCACAGAATCGAGGTTTCTGGAAAAAACACGGAGAAAAATGGGTGGGGAAAGGCGTGATCTGCGGAAGAAATTCATTTGATGGCAGATATTGGGTGAGAGGGAGGAGAGGGAGGGAAAAGCGTTGTGGGGCAAGGGAAGAGGCAGGGTTGAGGCGGGAGTGAGTCAGGGAAGGATTTGATTTGACGACTACAGATACAGGAATAAGGAGGCCTTATACCTGCTCCCTACTTCCCATCCAATACACTCAATAGAGTGGGAAAGTCCGTGCCATTAGCAATAGGCAGAGAAAACCCTCGTCATACTAAAATATTCACACCCCATGCCACCCCTCCTTCGCATTCCTGTGGTTTCTCTGTGCCATTGCCCTGGTCGTGACTGCCTTCGCGTAGCGCAATGCCCGTGGTTTCCTACTTTTATTGAGGATTCAGGGTTTAGGATGAAGGGGGACCGTGCATATCTCCTCATTTCCTCCTCCTCTTCAAAAAAACGGGGAAATTCGCCCCATTGGCAATGGTCATGTTTTTTCTTGAGCATTCAGAATTTAGGATGAAGGGAACCCGTTGTGCCAATTCCCCATCTTCCTCCTGACTCCTGATTCCTGTTTTTCCTTCCTAATTCCTAAACCCTAATGTCTGCCCTTAACCCCTAATCCCTGTGCTTAAATGTCCCCCTATCGCAGACACCGAGGGTAAAAACATTTTGCACAAAATCCTCGATTCATCTAAGATTTGGATTGGAAATTGAGGGAGTCAGGAACCGAATCATTTTAATTCCCGAATATTAGGGGAATGAAAAAGGTTGAATTGGCGGAGTTGGTGAGAGGGGTGGGGGGAAATGGGAGGGAAAGATGAATTCGAAATGCACAGTAAAAGTCAAGTCTGTTATTTAAGATGTATAAATTGCGCTGATTTGTATTATAATAATAACAGTTAAAGATCGTGATCCAGGGGGTGAGCATGTCATGAAAAATGAAAATGGTTATGGACATTTTATTTTAAGATATATTGAACAAACACCGCCTGGTATCCCCATTTTAACGGAAGAAATTGTCGATCTGCTCATTGAAGAGTTTCAAATTGACAAAGATCGTGCTAAGAAAATTGTCAATACTAATTTGAATCGCCTAAAAGGGAATGTCATAGCCAGCTTCAAAAAAGGGATTTATTATAAACCTAAAATCACAGCGTTTGGTAAAGCCCCATTAAATCCGAGCCAAGTGACCACGAAAATGTTTTTAAAGGATAGAGGAGAAATTATTGGATATGAAACGGGCGCTTCGCTGATACAACGATGGGGACTGACAACACAAATCCCGAAGTATCGGTATATTGCCACCAATAAATTTATAGGAAATGGGAAAAGGGTTGTTGAGGACTTAAAGGTAGTGATCCGTAAGCCGAGAATGAGAGTTACAAAGGACAATGTATTGTATCTTCAACTGATTGATGTTTTGGAGAATAAAGATAATGTGAAGATCGATGCTCATCATCCATATCAAATTATGAGTGAGCACATCGAAAAGAATCACCTAGATTACGGGAAGTTGATCGCAATTGTGAATAAGGGCTACAGTAAGGAAGTTCTTCTGCGGTTATCCGAGCTTGCCGCAGAAACAAAACTATGAAACTTCATTTAGATAAAGACGCGTTTGAAGGCATCGTTTTGAGTGTTGCCAATCGTGAAGGTATTCGCCCTGATGTATTAGAGAAAGACTATTATGTTACCCTGATGCTTGCCGAATTATCAGAAAAACAAGCAGATCTGAAGGCGTATTTCAAAGGCGGTACAGCACTGTACAAGGCATTGCGTACCATGAATCGTTTTTCAGAGGACATAGATTTGACCGTATATGTTGAAGATTGCGAAACAAACAGTCAGAAAAAGAAACGGTTGGAGAAGTCCGCTGAAGATTACAACTGTCTTCCAAAGATCAACGATCCAGACAATTATAAGTCGAAGGGAAGCATAACGGTTGTGTATGGTTATGATCCCATTTTCAATGATGAACTGGACGATCCACTACGGCGATTCGGCAGAGTAAAAATTGAGGCTACGTCATTTACAGTGAGTGAACCCATTGAAGCTATAGAGATTTCCGCTCTCCTATATGAGTCTGCAACAGATGAGGAAAAGGAAATTTTGCAGAGTGTATATCAGGTGTCTTCTTTTACAATTGTGACGATCAAATTGGAACGAATCTTCATTGACAAGGTGTTTGCCGCTGAGTTCTATTTTCGGAAATTGAATGATCTTTCCCTGACTTGGATGGAACGTGAAGGATATGCTTTTGATGTGTCGAAGCACATTTATGATTTGATGGTTTTATATGTCCATCCGATCATTCAGTCGTTGCTATCGAATGACATTGAATTACGCCAAATGATACGATTTAAACGTGATGAAGAACAGGCTCGAACTGGTGGTATCGAGGAATCATTGCGGATACGAGACTTCTCTTATTTGAGACAAGCCTTTAAGCACGATCTATTATCGTCAGCGTATCGAAGAATGCAAGATACATATGTATTTCTCGATAACGATAAGAAGTCATTAAGTGACGCGGCAAGAGTCTTTTCAGCGATTTTAAGGATAGACGAGGGCTGATGGAGTTTTTAGGAGAATGAGTGGATTTGAGGGGGGGGATGGAGGAAGATGAGTTATGAATGAGGATTTTCACATGGTATGGAGCGACTTGCTCACGTGGCTATGCGAATAGATCAGCTAACTGAATGGAGTATCCACTAAGTACACGGGAACTCGCAGTTCCTGTTGCTTGCAAAATCCCCAGTTCGTATTCACCATTTTCATTCAAATTGTAAATGAGGATTCCATTGCTGATGGGATTTACGATCCAGTATTCTTGAATTCCATATTGCATATACAGATTCAGCTTGGTGACGAGGTCATGCGACTGATTGGATGGACTCAGTATTTCCATGATGACGGTTGGCACGCCGACATATTTCTGGTCGGTCAGCCCCTTCTTATCGCAAATCACGCTCACATCAGGAATGACCACTTTATTGTCGTTAATGTCATCTCTGCTCAATTCTACATCAAACGGGGCGGAAAACACTTCACATGGTTTGCCTTGAAGAAACGCAAATAGTGTTGAGCTCAAGCGCATGGAAATGCGTTGATGTTGCGTTGAGGGCGATGGCGACATGTAGACGATGCCATTAATGTATTCAAGCAATTGGTCAGAGGTCTCCCTTAGTTGGTAGTATGCCTCTATCGTCACTCGTTCTTTGTGAGGTAAGCCCATTTCATCACCCACTTCTTCCAAATGGTGTTTCTATTTTATCACAGTTTCTATGTGCGCAGCGAAGCGATTCCTTTCATCCCTACTGACTTCTTCTACCTTCAATTGACCACGAGTAGTCCATTGACATGATTCTAAATCATGTTTTATACTCGATACATAGATAATCTACATATGGAGTTGATCGATATGAATGGGGACATGATCAAAGGATTCATCGAGCCTATCATTCTTTCCGTTGTCTCTCGAAAAGACACTTATGGGTATGAAATTGCCAAATTCGTTAATGAGCAATCAAATGGTGCTTTGGATTTGAAGGAGGGCACGTTATATCCAGCGCTTCGTCGCTTAGAGGCAGAGGAATTTATAGAAGGGTATTGGGGGAATGAAACAGGTGGGCCCAGGCGTCGTTATTATCGGATTACCTCAGCAGGACGATCCGAACTGGAATCCGCACAGGAAAAATGGCAACAAAACAAGCGGATTTTGGGTTTGTTCCTGGGGGAGGCACTCTCGTGATGGAAGAGCAGTTTCATACTTATCTACAGAAGATAATACGTCACAGTGGACTTTCTAAAAAAGTAAAATCCCAATGGATCGAAGAAATGTCTGCCCATTTGTATGAAGAAGTGCGGAATCTAATAGATAGTGGCTACGAAGAAAAGTCAGCCATCGACATTGCGATGCAGAGATTTGGAGAACCGTCCGTAGTTCGAAAGAAAATTGCACGGGAAACGTTTGGACTTTCCGTTTCCGCCATTTACATATTGGCTTTTTTGAGTTTGGTTCTATTTTGCCTTGGAGTGTATTTGAATCAATTAAATCTACCTTATGAAGTTTCTGTCGGTATGCCACAAAAACCTTGGTATCCCAATCCTTGGCTATATTTTTTTACTTCTATCCTGCCGATGTCCCCCTCGCTCATGATCGCCTTGTTGATCAATTTTATCCTTCTTTTTAAGACACACCGAAAAAGAGACCGCATGAGTCTAATTCTCACTTTAATGATTTTCGGTTTGCTGTGGATCTTATGGAGACTGCATTTGCCTCCTCTAATGAATCTAATGGTGATGGCAGTCATACATCCGTCTACGATGGAGCCGTGGTTTAGTGTTACATTAATTGTTTTCGTCATATGGGGACTGTTGATTTATCAATGGACGAAAAATCGATGGATGAGTATATCCCCCATGCTTATTTCTTTTGCCGTTGGACTATGGTTTCCGCTTCTCAATGTGTTTCAAACCATGATGTCAATTATTATGTCGTTTCGATTCTTAGGTGGATCTATCTATGCCCCAGACCCTTTTGTGCCTGTGATGAATACGGGAGTGGCTAGAGCGATACAACTGGTCATCCTACTTGCGCTATTCAAGGTGTTTGATTGGTATCAAGGTCGTAAAAAGAGATCGGTTGCCAATTGAATCTAAGCGTCGGGAGTGGACGAGCTGATGAAATTAGTAACTATTGTCAATCTCGGTCTTGTGATATTGTTTGGTTTTTTAGTGGCGGGATGTGGAAACTCACAATCGAACCAGTCCTTGAATCTGAAAAAGGGGGCAAGATTTAAGGATACGGTATCAGTCTCCATGCCATCCGTTTCGTGGTATTCAAAACCCATCCTTCATTTTCAAGTTCCCGTAGGGTGGACTAGGCACAAACTGACGGACGGTCATGGCGGAATGGGTGGTTACGTGTGGACAGATCCTCGCTATCCAAATCAGGTGATCGGAGTGTCGTCACTTGGCTTGGTGGTGAAAAAAACGGATCAAAATCCTGCGGATTTACTTAAGAGTTTTATAAGTGGGATCAAAATCACGGAAGATAAGCCAAATCAAGTAGCAGGGATCTTTGTGAACACTTCTAAATTCAATCCGTTTACTAAAGAATCGACTCCCTACATCGGGTACGGGAAAGAGTATAAGATCTTAAAGCCACACTCACTTTCTGTGATGGTTGAAATCTGGGGAACGAAAAAACTAGTCAATACCGTGTTGCCAACGATTCAAGTGTGTTAGCTAGTGTTTGAATGTAATTATATGGAACGCAATGGGATCGTCAATTTGTTTCTGGGGAGGGTTTATTAAATGAATATCGACCATTATTTGCATCAAGTGTTTCGGTTTAGCTTTTTTCCTAAACGCGAGCAACAGGATCTCTCAGAGGAGCTAAAAACGCATTTGGAAGATGTTGCACGCCGTTTTCAGCGCAAGGGCTTATCAGAAGAAGAGGCGATACAGAAAGCGATTAAAGAATGTGGGGAACCGTGGGAGTTACGGTCTCAATTCACAAAAAATGCCTTTGGATTATCTAGTGCTTGGATCGTGCGATTGGGTGTTTTGTTTTTTATTCTTTTTATGATATTCGCTATCACTTTACCCTCTGTGTTCGTGATGTCACCTTCGCTTATGCTGTGGTTATTCATGGCAACCATCCTACTGACGACAACCAGGAAGCGGCGAGATAGGATAGTCATCCTAGTAGCAGTCATTCCTTTTATCATCGCGTACGCTCAATATTATTTTCTTCTTTCCTATTATATTCATTTTCGTTTTGAACATTTAGATCCCAGTCTTATACCAATAGGATATTTTCTCCGCTTTGTATTACCTAATGGCTTATCCCATGATTGGATGGGATTTGTCTTTTTGTCCCTGTTTGGGTTATCGCTGTTTGTTTGGACGAGAAATACTTGGTCAGCGGCAATTCCGTTCATCTATTCAATTGGCTTTAGCTCGTGGGCTGTGTTGAGATATCTTGTAAATCTCGTGCTATTGAAAGTAATAATGCATTCGCACATAGTAGCGTCTATGTCAATTTTAACTTTACTTTATCCAGAAATAACGGTAGCGCTTGGTATCATGTATCGATTGATAGCGCTCATGCTTACATTACTCTTGGTTCGGTTGATCCGCAAACGCTGGAAGTCATACTTTGGAGAACACCCTGTTCTACATTCTTAGGGAAGTGAGAAGTTCTATCTATTTGAAAAAGAAGAAATGTGAAGCAATCTCGTAGAGGCGGTGAATTCGTGCTGTTTGGAGTTAAGAGGGGAAAATTTGCGTTTGTTTTTCTGATTGGAATTGTTGCGATCATCTTGCTGAGAATGTTCATACTTGCACATTCAGAAAGCATAGCGACGAATAAAATAAACTATGTTCCATTACTTGATGGTGGGAATAGCAAAGTGCTGGACAAAGCAGAACATAGGCTTGATCAGTTGAACATAAATTATAAAATTGTCGGGGCAATACTCGAAGTTCAAGCGGAACAAGTAAACAAAGCGCGTATTGAACTGGCTGAGATCGGATTACCGAAGCGGGCACAAATCAAGACAATAACAACCAAATGAAACGTGTCAACTGTTCTTGGGGTAATAGAGAGGTGTGTTTCTTCTAATATTCGGAGGAGGTTGTGGGACAATGTGCGGTAATCGCTAAAATTTTCCCATTCCAAGTGCTTTTAACCCCTGTCATGGACTTTAGGGCCTGTAAAATATACCAAATAGTCACGTATGTTGTTAATTTTCGGGGACCTTTCTCGTGATATCGAATCATTGGTGCGTACGTAAAAAAATGGCCATTCTCAATAATTATCATCACATTTTTTGCCATAGGGTTGGAACGGAAGAATTTACCGTGTTACAGTTATTTGGGAAGAGTAGTACAGGCAATGGATGAGGTGCTTGATTTTTTGCATAATATTCTAGAGTAGTTTTATATCGAGTAGTTAGGTTATGGATGTAAATCATTTTGTAGCCTTTTACCGCATCCAATAATTTGGCATACTATAACTAACTAAAATTTAGCGAGGATGTAGTAAATGAGTTCGCGTACAACGCTAGATAATGGAAGGCTTCAGCAAATGATTGCCCCAATGTTTGAGCGATTTTTGGGGATTCAACGCTTAATTCTATTTGGTTCACGAGCCAGAGGAGATCATGAGGAGCGATCTGATATTGATCTTGCCATTGACGCAGAATCGATTACTGACGAAGTATGGGATGCTATTTATTTTTATAAGGAAGAGAATTTGGGCACGTTATTATCTATTGATCTTGTATGGATTCAGCGTTCTTCGGAAAGACTTCAACAAAAAATAAAAGAGGAAGGAGTGATTTTATTTGAGCGAGAAACTAAACCAAAGTTTGACTAGTGTAGAAAGAGCCTTAAAAAGGCTGGAAATTGCTCTTGTTCAGAATCTCGATAATGAGTTGGTGGTGGATGGCACCATACAACGGTTTGAATTTTGCATTGAATTGTTTTGGAAAATGTTAAAACGAGCGTTGCAAGAAGAAGGCATTGAGACAGGAACGCCTAGAGAAGCGATCCAAAAAGCATACCAGGTTAAATGGTTTGATGATGAACATTTATGGCTGCAAATGTTGCATGACAGAAACCAGACAAGCCATATTTACGATGAAGAAGTGGCGATGGAAATTTATCGGCGTATCCCGTCTTATCATTCAGCAATGAAAATGACATTTGAAATGCTGAAGATTAAGCTGAATTTGTCAGATTGAGAAATGGAATGGAGGAATGAAAATAAAACTAAGCTATCTAGCTTTGGTTGGATTCATGGGAATATTTCCGATCAGTTTAACGGGATGCGGTACGGGAGTTCCCCATTCAATCATTAATGCTAGTCATAGGGATCCATCGCTCAATCGTCCCGTCATCCCGCAAAAGAAAGGGTCTGATGGTCGCCAATACGCTGATCTTGCTACTAATATCCCCAAGAACGCAGAATATCTTAAAGTGGAATTTGTCGTCAAGGCGAATCAAAAGTCAGTCGGTGTGATGATCGGTCATCAACTGACCACGCAAGGAGCAGGGATACAGGATCATGGCCCTATATTTTATCCAAAAGGGAATCATGTCATCGTCTATATTCCGATGGGCGTGGTATTTGAAACGATACCTAGCGCGGATTTATTTGCGTATTTTCCGAATGTACAGACGCCAATTCCTAACCAACCTACGTCTGTCTGGTTACTCATGTACGGCGGGCTGACGAACAATTACATCATGACTGGTGGCACCATGACAATGAAAGACCTAGTACCCTGGAAAGGGTATACTCGACTTCTGATCCAACATTATCTTTCGCAAGCAGAGAAAAATGGCTGGCATATCACTCAAACAGTCAGCATGCAAAAAAATCTAACAGGATTTCTTGGCAAAAACGGATGGGCTAAGTTGCCGATTGGAGTGCCCGTGAACTTGGTACAAGCAGACGGAAATGATATTTTTGAAATTCAAGGTGTTGTGAGTCAAGACCAACTCTTAAAACAGCATCCTGAATTAAAGGCAGGGATTGAGGCGGCAAGTAGGCCGGCAAGATAAACAGAAAAGAAAAGCCAGGCGAAGTAGTATCCAATTCACTCGTACCCCTAGTAAAATGACTCTTATCCGAAGTTGAACGGTATAGACTGTCATGGATTCGTACGATCAAGGAGGACCACAGTGTTATACGCAAAAACTACGCCCAATTATGCAGGCGTGATCATTTCTGGAGACTATCGCGAACTTGATGCCTTATACATGGCATTGCATATGATTGTCGGAAATGAAAGTGATTATAGAAATTACGAGGGTCCCCGCTTGCGGGTTCTTGGTGTGTGTTATGATATCCGTCACGCGATCATGGGAGACGGTGAAATCGAGTTTGTGGACAACGGGATGGACGAGTTTAAAATGAAGCTGTTGGAAGTGGTCACTCCTACCAAGAATCTGCAATTTAGTTTCAAAATCTACTTTCCTGAACTTTTCTTTGTGATGATGGCGCTAAATGATTTTATTCGTCTACATGCCAAAACCAAAGCTAAGCAAGCGACCTTTCCGCTGATGGATAAACGAGTGATTTGGGATGGCGATGTGGCAAGAGTGCGATTGTTTCAATCCATCATAGCAGAATGCTTGAAAGAATCAGTGTCGGAGGCTTCTTATACTCGAATTTTTAACTTGCTTCATCACGAATATTCTTGGCTAGGTGGGTACGTCACTCAATATTTAGACATGCTCAATATTGAATTTCTTTACATGGGCAAAGAGGAACGAAAAAAGAAATTGTTAACCATGGCGAAACGAATTTCTGAACAGGGGAAGGAGTATCAAAAGGTAAAACGAGAGGTAGAACAATCTGCAAGAGAATATCATTGTCCCGTAGAAAATATTCGGTTGAAGTGGGAATATCCAGAAAAAATTGAGTGGTGAGAAGTTACGCTTCTTTACTTGAGTGTATAGTAGATATGTGCGATTTTTTTCCTGAATGAGAGATGTTATGTGATGGAGGTATGCTTATGATTGGCATCTCCGTGAATAACGTTACTGATTTTGCCCGGCAAATTGCGAAATTATTACCTCAACACATGGTAAACCCCAAAATGTTATCGACTCGTTCCAGAGGTAGCACTTCTACATATATGGTTAAGGTTCTCATTTGAAAAAATCAATTCGAATCATGCCATCTTTTGGACGGTGGAGGACGTAGTGACGAAGCTATTAAAGCCGTTTGAAGATTGGATTGGGTAATAGAAGTGGAACAGTAGTTTAGGAAATAGAAAACAGGAGGTAAGCATAGAGAATTAAGGCGAGGTTACCGAATCTATTATCTTTTGCATCGCCTCTGCTTTAGTCATCACCAACCGGTTTTTCCACCAATAATAATTGTTGACCACGACCCGAACCATCGCCCATAACAAGGAAACAAGGCTGATCACTATTAGTCCGTGTTGGGAAAAAACGACTGACGATGACAAGGCTGCCATTGTTTCTCCTTGCATTCCCAGCGCCTGATAAAAGGAAGGATTAAAAAAGGTAAGCGCGACTGCGGTAAATAGTACGGCCATCCATAGGAATAAGGAATGAAAAAGTTCTGACAGCATATCTGGTGGTTCTGCTGCCCCTTTTTTATATATATTTCCGTTTCGTTCTATCCAACCATGCCGGACTTTCATTTCTTCTAAAATTTCGTCCATTTCGTGTTGTAAGTTCTCGTCTATGCTTTGAAGTTCCATCGTTCATCGCCTCTGTCAAATAGCATACACGTTCATGATAATCGTTACCACATCAGTGCGGTAATTGAGAAGAAATTACGCAAATGGGTTCCTCATTTATGTGCTAGAATTAACGAGTCACTAAACAGCAATGAGAGGGCAAAATTGAAGCAATGAAAAGGTTATTGAGCAAGGTTCCTGAAATCACAATTTTTTTCTGGCTAGTCAAATTGTTGACGACCGCCATGGGCGAAGCCACATCGGATTATCTGGTTTATCATATTAATCCCTATGTGGCGGTTACCATCGGTGGAATAGGGTTCGTTGTCGCACTCATATTGCAGTTCAGTGTGCGAAAGTACGTAGCGTGGGTGTATTGGCTTCTTGTGGTGATGGTGGCAATTTTCGGTACAATGGTGGCGGATGTGACGCACATCGTACTAGGTGTTCCTTATTATTTGTCCACCATCACCTTTGCGGTTATTTTGGCGATTGTGTTTATCTTGTGGAATAAAACAGAAAAAACGTTGTCTATTCACAGTATCTTCACTCGTCGTCGCGAAGTCTTTTATTGGGCGACAGTGCTTGCTACTTTTGCGCTTGGCACGGCAGCCGGGGATATGACTGCTACCACATTGCATTTAGGCTATTTCGCTTCGGGAATTGTGTTTGCGATATTGTTTTTACTTCCTGCGGGAGGGTATTTCTTTTTTCGCCACAACAGCATTTTTGCATTTTGGTTCGCCTATGTAATGACGCGCCCACTTGGCGCTTCCTTTGCGGACTGGTTCAGTAAATCGCCGAGTATCAGTGGACTTGGTTATGGGGATGGTCCTGTTGCGGCAATTTTGGCTGTGCTCATTGTGATTTTCGTTGGGTATCTGACGGTGACTCATCTTGACATTCAAAAACGCGATGATTCCTTAAGGAGAAATTACTGATGCTACGTGGGATGAATTTTTTGGTAATCATAGTGGGAGCTGTTTCTGTAGCCGGACTAATGTCACCAACCCCCCTGCCTGTTGTAGCGGCTAAGTCGCAACCTGCTGTGAGTCACCATGGATTAAAAAAAGGGGAGACATTGATGGGCGGGAATCCTGTTGCGCCTTCTTTTGTTCCCCGCATTCCCAAGAAGCGAATGAATGCATGGCTTTCAGTAAAACCCATTCACCCAAGCTATGCCTATCCGGCGCCCAATATTTCCAAATTGCCAACTCGCGTTCGTAGGAGCATTCCCCCGTCACTGGCGTCTAAACTTACTGCCTATTATTTTCCGCTTGGGGGAGGCGCTTTATTATATATTGTGGCTCCAAATGAGATGAGCAGTGTGGCGCAGGTGGGGGAGGATGGGTCGTATGATGTCACCCTGAAGGGACACGGGATGGAAGTCGATCTCACCTCTACTGGTGGATGCCAGGGTTGCGCGGTGGACGCGGCCTCCATGTTTTTCCCCTCGGCGCGCAAACAAGCTACTAGCTATGGCGGCTATCAGGGGCCTTATATGGAGGATCTCCCAGTTACCATTGTGAATTGGAATTCTAATGTAAAACTATGGGGATATAAGGAGGCGGATCATCGAAATTTGGCGGGGTTTGCTCTTTATCATCCATTATCTTCTCAGACGATGGGGGGATACTGGAGTGAAGTGATGGTGGGATCAGCTCAACAAGTCAAACAATTTGCCCCGTGGATGTTTCAAAATACCTTGTTACAGTTATAGAATGGATGATAGTTCATTTGTTGTTGATTTGTTGTTGATCGCATTCGAGGAGGGGAACGGGTGCAACACTTAGGATATGTGGGGGTTTTTTTGGCGCTTTTTTTCGAAGCGATTGGTGTTCCGTTTCCTTCTGAAACAATTTTAATTACAACAGGTATTGAAATGAATCGTGGCGTTTTTTCGTTTTGGCCCCTTTGGGTGATGGCGTTTATGGGGAACGTGGTAGGGTCTAACGTGGCTTATTTGATAGGTAGGTTCATCGGCAGAACGGCGATTCTTCGTTACGGACGATGGGTACGGATTACTGAAGCTCGTTTTCATTCGGTAGAAGTGAATTTTCAACGTTTTCAATTAGCGTTTTTAATTATAGGCAAATTCATTGCCTTTGTTCGAATTGCCATTCCTTATCTGGCGGGAATCAATAAAGTGGCCTATGGGTGGTTCAGTCTGTACAATACGATGGCTGCCATGGCATGGTCTGCGCTTTTTCTGGTGATGGGGCGTTACCTTGAATTGATATGGAAACATTACGGGCAAACGTTGATTACTCATTGGTATATAACTGTTCCTATTTTGGTTATTGTACTTGTGATAGTCTGGTGGGTGCATAAAGTAATTCAACGCCGTTTGGAAGTAAAGGAATAATAAACCAAAATCAATATTTGCTTATGAATAAAATTCATAACGGTTGCGATGTGATATGTCGTGGCTGTTATTTTTATTTTAAAAAATACTTGACCATTGTTTTATAAAAGATACGATAATTTACATTTTAACAAATTGTGATAAGATGAAACAAGGGATAATACTCTAATTCCTCCATAATAGTCAAACCTGGTAGTATTTTTACAAATAAATAGATGATTTAAGAGGTGGTTTGCTTTGTGGAACAATAGATGCATTAGGGATTCATTCACGCCTAATAATTTACTTCATTTGCTAATTTCCATACAAAATGGCACAACTCATTATACACATAATGATTTTGCCGATTGGTGTGGTGATTATATTAAAGCGGCTGAATATCATCACATTTCAATTAACACTACATTGGATAAGAAAGCAGTGGATATCGCATACGAGGTAGATTTGAAATGGGAAGGGCACCTTATTAATTCGTTAGCTGTTCATGAGCTCAGCGATGAAAATAAATCTACGCTGGAAATGCCAAAAGAATGGTTTAAAGAATGGTTGATGAGATTGAAGGGGTAGTTATTATGGAACATCAACTTGTGAATAAGCTTAATAATACGGAAGTAACAGATTCTGGGGCTTTTTCATTGGAAGAGTTGCTACAAGGCAATGCCAATAATGAAGTAATGACATTGAATCCAACGCTACAAAATGACAAGGTTGATTATCAACAAATTATTCAAGACTCCATAAAAGAATTAAATGAAGTTCTCCTCTACGCAAAGGTTCATAAGAAGGTTCCGCTTGATTTGGTGAATAAAAAGATTATTCCTGGGCTTTCTAACATGTTGCATGATCTGGATTTGTCACGGTTATTTATTGCGCTGCAAGGCAAAGATAATTACACTTTGCATCACTCTATTGCTGTAGGCATCCTTTCGGCGTTAATTGGAAATTGGTTAAAGTTGAGTGAACGGGATAGGGAGTCTCTCATATTAGCTGGGTTATTGCATGATATTGGGAAAACATTAATCCCCTTGGAAATCTTGAATAAACCTGAGAAACTACTTCCCGGAGAATATGAGGTGATGAAAAAACACACTATTTTAGGTTATCAGATACTTAAAAACACAGTGGGCGTTTCACATCGTCAAGCATTAGTGGCCCTAGAACATCATGAAAGGACAGATGGTAGCGGTTATCCATTGCACCTAAAAGGCGACCGAATCAGTCAGTTTGGGAGAATTGTGGCAGTGGCTGATGTCTTTCATGCGATGTCTACCCACAGAGTATATCATGATGCATTGCCTATCTATTACGTGTTAGATGAATTGCAACAAGGACTTTTTGGTTATTTTGATCCTTCTATAGTTTCGGTGTTTATGAAAAATATGATGGAATTTTTAATTGGTTCCCATGTGCAGCTTTCTAATGGACAGATTGGTGAAATCATTTGGATCAATCCGGTGGCACCCTTGCGACCATTGGTCAGAATTAACGATGAATTTATTGATTTGAATGCGAATCCTTTAATCTATATTAAGGAATTGTTGGGTGAATAAATAATCGCATAATGACAAGATTGCGGAATGAGAAGACCCCTGGTGGAGGTTAAAATGAGTAGTTGTTGTAAGATTTTAATAAGGCATCAAGTTGCTTTGCAAATTGAATTCGATCTTCTGCTGTTCTTGCTTTAGGCCCTCGATGACGGATTGAAGCTTTTCTTTCATGCTGATGTAGCGCTCGCTCGTATAGCAAAAGATCAATATTGCCTTCTGTGTATTCCATGCCTTTAGGGGATAGTGCTTTTGCACCTTTTCCAAGCGCGATGGCGGCAAGACCATAATCTTGGGTGATCACAATGGTAGGATCACCTCTTTTTATTCGCCCAATAATCTCCATATCGGTCGCTTGTGGATGGGCATCGACCTGGATGTGATTTTTCCCTTGAATTTGATGGTTGATGGAGCTCACTGTCACTACGATCGCTCCATATGAGTTCCCCAACCTTCTTGCCGTTTCCACTACATCTTTTGGCGCGGCATCGGCATCGATGTAAATTGTCACTGGCATGGATTTCACCTCTTTTTAGGATCGAGGGGCTTATTCCTTAATTTATAATCTTGTCCATATTCACGGAAGCTTTCGAACCCAGGGGCGATTTCGGCGATACCATAGGAAAAGACCTGCACGAAGCGCATTGTCAGTCGCGATGCTGGCCCAAACGGCGGGAAGCCCAAATTGCAGCCTCCAGGCAAAAATGTAGACGCCAAGGGTCCGAATCAACCATATTCCCACCATGGTAGTGATCATAGGGAAACGGCTGTTACCCCCCGCTTGAATGGCTGAAGTATCGACGAGGACAGCAGCCAGAAAGGGTTGGGAGACAATATCAATGGCCAGGATGATAAACAGCAGATGAATCACCTGTCTGTCATGAGTGAAAAGCAGTCCAAGCCATGGGCTGAGGCTCCAAAGGATCATCGTGACGAATGTCATGGAGACTGCCGCTTCAAGGTAACTCCAAAAGCGATATGTAGTTACAGCCTCTTTGTTGCCGCTTCCGATAGCTTGGCCAATGGTGCTAGTGGCAGCAACCGCAAATCCGCTTCCTATCGTCGAAGCAAAAGTGGTGAAAGTACCAGCAATGTTGTGTGTGGCGTACACGGCGACTCCCATTCTCACGATTAAACCGAAGTACAGTACTTGTCCCAGTCGCATCGAAAGTCGCTCCAGCGTGGTGGGTACTGCAAACTTAATCATGCGCCAGCTTAATCCTGAAGACAACGTAAGGTCAGCGCGGTGAAGTGCGAGTGCCGGGTGGTGACGGCTTTTCATCCATAATCGCAAAAAAGCATACAGGCGTGCGATCACCATTGCCAATGCCGCCCCTTTTAGTCCTAATCCATGAAAAGATCCGATCCCGAAAATCAGGAAATAATCCAAAACAATATGCAGGATATTCATCTCAAGTCCAATATGAAGCGGCGTTTTGGTATCCCCGATGGCACGAAATGCTGCTGATTGAGCAGTAAAAAGGGCAATGAGTGGCGAGATGCCAAGGAGGATTGAAAAATAAGGGAGCGCAGTGCGCCTAAGCACGCCATCGGCACCCATAATGTGTAAAAGAGGTTGTGTAAATACCAAGGAAATGATAGAAAGAATTAGTCCAATCAGTACCACAATTAATAGACCGTGCCAAATGGCAGATCGACCTCTAGCTTCATCTTTTGCGCCAACGGCTCGTGATAAAAACACGGAAATGGTCGTGGAAACTGCAATGAACACCCCGATGTAAGTCATGCTGTATACATTCGTTACGCCAACGGCATCGATAGCGGTTAGCCCCAATTTGGCAATAAAAAATGCATCGACAACGCCGAGGAGGTTTTGCAAGTAGGCTTCTCCTATGGCAGGGAGTGCAATGTTTGCGATTCGCCTGGCCTCCATCGGGATCTTCCATGTGCTTGCCAAATCGGTTTTGCCCCTCCTATATCACTAACAGGCTTTGATAAAGACTCTGTTGATTATACCAGAGACTAGTCGTTAACTTGCGGTGGACTCATAAGCTTATAGGGAAGCTATTGTTTATAAGGGGAATCCAATAACTGCCAAGGAAAATGATTGCGTTTTCCTATTTCTATTCAAAAAAATGCAGATAATATAAAATACTTTGTCTTATTAAATTGCAATTGAATAGAGGTTATATTAGAATATACCCAACAAAAAGAATGTTTAAAGTGTTCTAATACTTTGAACTTCTTGCAATTATTCTGCGTACAATCTCTAAATTATAGGTATGGGGGGGATCAAAAGAAAACGCTATATTCTAATTTTTCCATTAAATCTGAAAGGGGAGTCTTATGGAATCCGGAAAACTGAAACGTCAGTTGAATCTTTTGGACCTGACATTTTTGGGTCTTGGGGCGATCATCGGTTCTGGGTGGTTGATGGCATCGCTTGGTGGAGCCAATATTGCTGGTCCTGCTGCTTGGTTATCTTGGGTCATTGGTGCTGTCGCAGTTCTTTTAATCGGTCTTGTTTATGCCGAACTTGGAGGCGCAATGCCTCGAGCGGGTGGAATTATCCGTTATCCTGATTATTCTCATGGTCCCATTGTTGGATATATGATGGGATTTGCTGCGCTAATTGCATACTCCAGCGTGGCTGGTATTGAAGTGGAGGCGGTTCGCCAATACGCTCAACAATGGTGGCCTGGGCTTGGTACTGCAAGTGGGAATGTGACGGCACTTGGCTGGTTTGTCCAGTTGGCATTGCTGGTAATTTTCTTCCTCATCAATTATTGGAGTGTTAACGTTTTTGGTAAGTTTAATTCCATCATCACCGCGATTAAGTTTATCGTGCCATTATTGACCATTATCATCTTGTTCTCAAGTTTTCATGGTAGCAATTTCTCCTCGCATGGATTTGCAACTCATGGCTTTACAGGAATTGAAAGCGCTGTATCTACTGGCGGTATCGTCTTTGCCTTCCTCGGGTTCAGACAAGCGGTTGACTTTGCTGGTGAAGCAAAAAATCCACAACGCAATGTGCCGCTCGCCATTGTACTCGCTATTATACTAGGCGCTGCTCTTTACGTGCTCTTGCAAGTAGTGTTTATCGGCGCAGTGCCTGCATCTAGTTTGGCTAGTGGCTGGGATAAACTATCCTTTAAGGCTCCATTTGCTGATTTGGCTACCCTTCTTGGAGTAGGCTGGCTGGCTACCCTATTGTTCATTGATGGTGCCATTTCTCCGAGTGGAACAGGAAATATCTATCAGTCTTCAACAGCTCGTGTCATTTTTGCTTGGGCGAGAACGGGAACATTTTTCAAAGTGTTTAGTAAAGTGGAGTCAAAAACTGGTATTCCTCGTCCGGCTATGATTCTTGCCTTTATTTTGGCAGTGTTTTGGACTGGTCCATTCCCAATCTGGTCTCAATTGGTTGGCGTTGTTTCTTCCGCAACGGTTATGACCTATATCATCGGTCCGGTATCTGCTGCAGCATTTCGCAGAACAGCTCCTGATCTTCATCGTCCTTTCCGCCTTGGTGGGATGGGGGTTATTGCTCCTATCGCATTTGTGGTTGGCGCATTGATCATCTATTGGACAGGGTGGAGCATTGACAGTTGGCTGATTGGACTTCAGATTATCATGTTCGTAGTTTACCTGATCCTGAAAAATGTCATGCCGATGGATGCTGTTCCTTTTGGGCAGCAGTTGAAATCTTCATGGTGGCTCGTCATTTACTTTGTCGCCATGTTTATTATTTCGTATATCGGGGACTTTGGCGGCAAGAATCTTATCCCTTCGCCGTGGGATCAAATTTTGGTCATTGTTGTTTCTCTTATCGCCTATTACTGGGGTAAGGCCTCCGCATTACCGCAACCAGTTCTTTTGGATAAGGAAGAAACTGAAGAAGAATTTGATGGTGAAATGGCAAGTCTGTAATAGTAGCGATTTCGAGCCTGTCAGGATCATTCTGGCAGGCTTTTATCTTTTTCAGGATATTGATATGGTAAGCGATATAATGGACACGACATAAATAATCAGGAGGGACTTAATATGAGTGGGCATCTTTTTCCTGAAAATTTCCTCTTTGGAACAGCTACTGCGGCGTATCAAGTAGAGGGGGCAGTAAATGAGGATGGTAGGGGGACATCGATATGGGATGTTTTCTCCCATACGCCAGGCAAGACATTAGAAGGCCAAACCGGAGATGTGGCATGCGATCATTATCACCGTTTTCGAGACGACATCGCGATGATGACTGATCTTGGGATGAAATCCTATCGATTCTCTGTTGCGTGGCCTAGGATTTTTCCTGAAAAGGGCGCCTTTAACCAAAAAGGAGTCGACTTTTACAAGCGCTTGTTGGAGGAATTACATTCCCATCATCTCATTCCCGCAGTCACGCTTTATCATTGGGATTTACCTCAGTGGGTAGAAGAGGAAGGCGGTTGGCGGTCGCGCGAAACCATCCCTTACTTTGTGGATTACGCGGAAACGATGTTTCGAGAATTGGGTGATATGGTCCCGCTTTGGATCACGCACAACGAGCCTTGGTGCACCTCGTTTCTCGGCCACGCCTTTGGGCAACACGCGCCTGGTCACACTGACTGGCGGGAAGCGCTATCAGTCTCGCATCATTTGCTCTTATCACACGGTGAGGTGGTGGAATCGTTCCGCCACTCTGGCCAAAAAGGGCAAATTGGCATCACCTTAAACCTGACTCCTACAGAAGCAGGCACGAGGCAGCCTGATGATCTGGCCATAGCACAGATCGTCGATGGCAACAGCAACCGTTGGTTTCTCGATCCATTATTTCATGGTGCGTATCCCGAAGATATGGTGGCTTTTTACTCGCAAACGTTTGGGCCGCTGGATTTTATTCAGCAGGGGGATCTCTCTAAAATAGCGACACCGATTGATTTTCTGGGGATCAACTATTATTCACGCAACCGAGTGGTTTACGATGAAAAAAGTGAACTTTTCGGTATCCGTATGTTGCCACCTGAAGGCGAACCGACGGAAATGGGTTGGGAAGTGCATCCGGAGTCGCTGTACCATTTGTTAAAAAGGGTGGAAAGGGAGTACACGTCCATTCCTTTGTATATCACGGAGAACGGAGCTGCCTATGAGGATAAGGTGGTAGATGGCCAGGTACATGATGAGAAAAGAAAGGAATTTCTGCGCGATCACTTTCTGGCCTCTGCGAAGTTTTTGCAGGAAGGTGGCAATTTGAAAGGATATTACGTGTGGTCACTCATGGATAATTTTGAATGGTCCTTCGGCTATTCGAAGCGCTTTGGCATCGTTTATGTGGATTATGCTACGCAAGAGCGTCTTGTCAAAGACAGCGCCAAGTGGTATCAGCAAGTCATCCGCACTCGCTCATTAGGATGAAGAAGAAGATGGACTGCTGAGTAATAAATTTTCAAAAAAATGAGAAACGGTCTTGCTGATCGAGATTAGACTGGGGTGAATAGGACCACCATCCGGAAAAAACTCGTGCATTGCATTTTTTACCAATATAAGTCGGACGCTGTCTCCTGCATCCCTTAATTTACGATAGAGTTGGATGGATTGACTCGGTGGGACCAAAGGGTCTTTTTCCCCTTGAATGATCAAAAAAGGCGGATCGCCAGGCTGCACATAATTAATGGCGCTCTCCTGATAAATAGTGGTTGGTGTATAGAGCCCATATACGGGATCGTTCAGGTTCCCGTATTTCATCAGCCTTTTTTTGGCGAAATAGGCGCGATTAGTAGGGCCAAACATATCGACGACACCAAGCACACTACTGGAAACGCCAAGCCAGGGGCCGGCAACGCCATAGGAAAGAGTGCTCGTTAACCCGACAAAAGTGGCGAGTTCTCCGCCACCGCTATCTCCGATCACAGCGATTCGAGAGGGATCAATCCCAAGGTTTGCAGCGTTTGCCCGCAAAAAACGGATGGCAGCTTTGGCATCTTCAAGTTGCGTGGGCCACTTGAAGTCGGGAGCCAAACGGTAGTTGATCGATGCAAAGGCAATACCGTGGGCGACTAGTTCATCTTCAATCCTCGTCATGACAAAATTATGTGCATCGGATTTCTCCCCGATGATGGCAGTCCCAGAATACAGTCCGCCTCCGTGAATGTAGACGACAAGAGGCAAAGGTAAGGCTCCTGCGGTTGTGGGGCGAAAAAGAAATAAACTTTCATTAATTCCATTGATGCTCTCATAATAGTATTCAGTCCGAATTCCGATTAGTGCATGATTCCACACCAGATCAGCCGGCGAGAGTTGGTTTCTTAAATGTTGCAAAGGGTCATGACTGCCACTTGCAGCATATGCATGCGGTGGGGATGCATTTCCATAGGTGAATGCTTGTCCAACTAAGAAAATGATCATACATGAAATGATGAGCCGGCTCCACTTGTTTGCCATGTTCAAGCAGTTACCTCACTGTCGTTTTTGCCATCCATAAGCGGATATACTGATACAGTATATGGTATACCTTAAATTTTACTGGTATTCAAGCGGGAGAGGGGTATTGACACGATGGAATTGACAGGAAGTTCGCAATGATTATCTAGAAAAGCCATTTATTTTGTATCAAAGGAAGCAGAATCAACAAAAAACAGAATACGTTGCCGAAGCGAAAGAGAATGCGTAAGTCGATATAATGACCATACGGAATGGAGAGATGGATACAGGCATGGATACCAAAGAATTTCGAAGGGTAATGGGGCTTTTTTCAACGGGCGTAACGGTAGTCACCATTCCTGAAGCAAACACAGTGCACGGCATGACCGCTAATTCCTTTACCTCTGTATCGCTGGAACCGCCATTAATATTGGTTTCGATTGATAAACGGGCTAAGGCGCATGAGATAGTGGAACGTGTAGGCAAATTTGGCATCACCATTTTGAATGAAAGTCAGCAGGACGTTTCGAACCATTTTGCGGGGAAACCGGATGAAAAAGTGGAAGCGGGACTCGCTTTTGAATGGTTTGACGATGTCCCGGTATTGCGTGAGGGGATGGCACGGATATCTTGCAAATTATGGGCTACTTATGATGGAGGCGATCATACGCTATTTGTGGGACTCGTTGAAAAAATGGAACGAGACGGTGGAGTGCCACTGCTATATTTTCAGGGAAATTATCGGCGCATTGGCGAATAGCAATTAGAAAACGGCTTTATGCATGCAGGAAAAAGTATAGTATTGTTAAGGAGAGTGATCTGCAAAGAGAGGGGATACCACCATGAAATTCAGTCAAATGCCCTATGAGCGAATTGACATGGATACATTTCACCAGGACTTTCATCGCTTGTTGGAAGATTTCAAAGCGGCCTCCAGCTTCGCTACCCAAAACGAAGTGATGGAGGCCGTCAACTCGCTTCGGAGCAAAATGGAATCCTCCAGAGAAATCGCGATGATTCGCCATACCATCGATACCAACGATGAATTTTACAAAAATGAGCAGGATTATCTGGATGAAACGCAACCGCTTTATCAAGGGTTGGTCACGGAATATTACCAGGCCATGCTGGATTCTCCCCACCGTCAGGAACTCGAAGAGAAGTGGGGACCACAACTCTTTCGCACCGCAGAAAACACACTTCGCACTTTTTCCCCTGAGGTAGTGAGCGATCTCCAGCAGGAAAACAAACTTTCCAGTGAATACACCAAGTTGACGGCATCTGCGAAAATCATGTTTGAAGGAGAAGAAAGAACGCTTCCCCAACTGATCCCATTCATGCAGTCTCCTGATCGCGACCTTCGCAAACGGGCGGCGGATGCGTACTTTGGATTCTACGAAGAAAATGGACAGGAACTTGATCGCATTTACGACGATCTAGTGAAAACGCGTACAAGAATAGCGAAAAAGCTGGGCTTTACCAATTTTGTCGAGTTGGCATATGCGCGTTTGAACCGCACAGATTATGACGCGACAAAGGTGAAAGCATTTCGTCAACAAGTCGAAGCGCATATCGTTCCTGCGGCCAAGCGTTTACGTGATCGACAAGCTGCGAGGATAGGCGTGGAAAGGCTCAGTTATTTCGATCGTCCATTTGAATTTTTAAATGGCAATCCAAAACCGCATGGTTCATCGGAATGGATTGTCGACAATGGAAAGCGGATGTATCAGGAACTATCTGCAGAGACCCATGAATTCTTTTCCTATATGCTGGATAACGAACTAATGGACCTCGTCAGCAAGCCGGGAAAAGCGGGTGGGGGTTACTGTACATACATCGGCGCGTATGAAGCTCCATTTATCTTCTCCAATTTCAACGGTACCGAAGGTGATATTGGCGTGTTAACGCATGAGGCGGGCCACGCGTTTCAAGCTTACTCCAGCCGTAAGATTCCTGTACCAGAGTACATGTTCCCAACGTTTGACGCGGCAGAAATTCATTCGATGAGCATGGAGTTTTTCACCTGGCCATGGATGAATCTCTTCTTTGAAGAGGAAACCGACAAGTACCAATTCATGCATTTGGCGAGTGCGGTTACTTTTATTCCTTATGGGGTATCTGTCGACGAGTTTCAGCATGAGGTCTACGAGCACCCGGAATGGACACCAAGAGAGCGTAAGGCGGCATGGCGTGAGATAGAGCGTAAATACCTGGGCATTGATGATCACGGCGGAAACGCGTACCTAGAGCAAGGCGGTTACTGGCAACATCAATTGCACATTTATACCTCACCATTCTATTACATCGATTACACGCTGGCTCAACTCTGTGCGCTGCAATTCTGGGCAAAAGCACAGGCAGATCACGCATCGGCCTGGAATGATTATGTTAATCTATGCAACATGGGTGGCAGTCAGTCTTTCAATGAACTCGTTGCTGCTGCAGGACTTCGCTCTCCACTCGAAGATGGTGCGATCGCATCGACGCTTGAACCGGTCAATCGGTGGTTGGAAGCGGTAGATGATCGCAAATTCTAATCGCCATATAAAAAAGTCCTCACCCGGCTTGACGGAATGAGGACTTTTTTTGTAACACTTACTCGCCTTCTCTCGGGTGGAGCCTTGTGGCGGCCACTTCTTGAGGTGCGATGTTGTCACTTGGTAATGAATTTGCCTCTTCATCAAAAATGTATTTCTTTCCGCTGAAGAGAGAAGCAAAAGCAGCAATGACTGACATGACGAGGGCAAAAATGAATACGGCTCGCAACGCCAGCATAAATGGAACGGCAATCAGGTTGGGGAAAAATTCCCGTCCTACAATTTGTGCCGCCTGACTCGCGGGAAGTGCATGCAGGGCGGCAGCAGGGATCAGGCTCGCCATGGGATTATAACCGAGCATCGCTGCAAAAAGCGCTGCAGTCGGGGGTAATCCCGAAATGCCATGGACCAGTGCCGGAGGGAGTTGATAGTGACTCAGTCCCTGCAGCATCGCCGATGGCAAATGCCCGGAGAGATTGGTAATAACGATGCTAAAGAAAATGCCCATGCTCATCATCATTCCACCATTAAGAAAGGTCGCTCTCATCCCGGATGCCACCCCGCGAAATCTTGGCGGAACTGCGTTCATGACCATACTCGTGTTGGGAGAAGCAAACATGCCCATGCCGGCACCGATAATGAACACATAAATGGCAAACCATATATACGAAAAATCTGCAGGGAGTGTGTTTAGCAGGAAGAAACCAACGCCCGATACCATCATCCCTGCAAAACCGAACCAGCGGGCGCCAAGACGGTCAGAGATCCATCCGCTTAGCGGTCCTGCTAATAAAAAGCCAACCATTTGCGGAAGCGTGGCCACACCAGCCAAGAGTGGTGTATTGGCGTAGGAAACGCCGTGAAGTGGAAGCCAAATCCCCTGCAGCCAGATAATCAGCATAAACTGAAGTCCCCCGCGGGCGATGGAAGACAGGAGACCGCTGAGATTGCCGAGCGAAAATGCCTGATTTTTAAATAAATCAAGGTGGAACATGGGGTCCTTTACCGTGCGCTCAATTTGAATGAAAGCAAGGAGCAGTACGACCCCAACGACAAGAGCGGTGATGATCCACGGGTTGCTCCATCCCATTGGAGACTTTCCATAAGGCAATATTCCGTAGGTGAGCCCGATCAAAATCGCAAGTAGCCCTAATGCAAAAGTGATATTGCCAAAGAAATCTAGGTGTTTCGAATCCCTGGTTTTGGCCATTTCTTTCAGTGACATATAGCCCCAAATCGTGCCTATCAGTCCTACCGGCACACTGACGAGAAAGATGAGGCGCCAGTTGACCACCGCCAGCAGACCGCCAACCACAAGTCCGATCACGGAGCCGCCAACAGAGGCAATTTGATTCAGGCCAAGTGCAAAGCCTCTTTGATTAGCGGGAAATGCATCGGTAAGTATAGCGGTACTGTTGGAAAATAGAAAGGCGCCGCCAATGCCCTGAATAAACCGGAAGATGATCAGTTCCCATTCACCGGAAATGCCTTGACTCGGCGTGATAAATAGCAAAATAGAGCCAAGTGTAAAGATGGCGAACCCCAAATTGTATAGTTTGACTCTTCCGTAGGTGTCAGAGATTCTTCCAAAAGCAACGAGAAAAATGGTGGTAGCCACGTTAAAGCCAAGTAACACCCAAAGTAAAAGGCTAGACTGTCCTTGGTTGAGTGGATTCACATGAATGCCTGCAAAAATCGCTGGAAGCGCAATAATCAGGATGGTTCCGTTAATGGATGCCATCAAAACACCGAGTGTGGTGTTGGTAAGTGCAATCCATTTGTAATGGTCCTTGAGATGAAGTGCACTTTTGTTGATGGCGTTAGTTCGAGACACTGTATTGCACTCCTTCCTATCTTATGAAAAATGGATTTTTGAGCAAGAAACATTATATCACTATCTTACGTTAACGTCATTTATTTCTTTCTGTTTCATTGTTCCATGTTATAATGAACAAATGATAATAAAAATAAAGGTGAGGAAATGAGCGACCGTAAAACATTTTCAGTGGAAGAAGTAGCCAAAAAACTTAATGTCACACCACGTACTCTCCACTACTATGAAGAGATGGGGCTAATTTTACCCGTGACTAGAACGGCTGGCGGTCATCGTATCTATGATGAACCAGTGGTGGATAAACTCAACCGTATTTTACAAATTAAGGACAGCTTGGGCATCTCCCTTCAGGAAATAAAGGAAATAATGGAAGTTGAAGACGCGTTGGAACGCCTCAAGGAAAGTTACAGAGGAATCAGTAATGAACACGAAAAGCGGCTAATTGTCGATGAATACATCCAACATTTGAAAGGTATTATTGACAAAATAGATGACAAAATATCCAGCCTAGAGGAGATGAAACACGCTTTTACAGAACGGCTGGATAAGACGATCAACTTTAAGAATCATTTTTAGGGGAGAAATAATTTTTCAACAAAATTGCGAAAACAAAATTGTCAGAAATGGTATTACTGTGGTATGATATGGTCGAATAGTAGAACATGCAAGGAGTGTAGAGCCATGAATATGAATATTCAATTGGGGATTCCACCAATGATTACTCCGATACCTTATGTGATTAGTGAATATTTGAATCAAGTGGCATCGGAGATGGCTCAAAAATTAACTCAATCAGATCAACAGGTACAACAGACGATTTCACAGGCGACCTATACTCCACCTGTTCAGTTCAATTCGATTCAAAACAGTAGTCAACCGAGTTCCAACCAAACTTCCAATCAATCGAATCAATTTCAACAATCCAAGCAATCCTCGAATGCAGAATTGGTGACTCAATACAAAAGCGCAGTATCTGGTGCATCACAATCGAATCAATCAAGTGCGACAAATGGGAATTCCAGCGTGACGAATAACACTTCTGCGGCAAAAACGACTAATGTGAATAATGCATCTCAGGCTTCCTCATCGAGTAATTCGATGAACAACTTGTCGAATGGGGCAACCAATAGTGCAAACAGTACAATAATGGTGAGCAAGAAACGCAGTGGTGTTGATGTTTATGCTTAATAACTAAAAAAATGAGGTTGGGCTCCTGTAAAGGGGCTTTTTTTATTGCCCAAATGACTTTGGGCATTTTTTTTGCATCTTTTTCGTGAGGTTATTCGTCTAAAATGGAAACGATGAGGGGGTTATCAAATAATGAATCGTAAATTAATGATGGCAGCCGGAATGACAGTAGGGTTGTCTTTTTTATTGGGAACGATCATCAATTCCAATTTTTTAGCACAGGCACAAGGGATGGGAGGAAATGTTGCGAGTAGCGTGACTTCTTCCCAAACATCAGGAAATTCAATCAATACTATCACGGTGACCGGCGATGCTAGCATGGCGGTGACGAATGTAATCAACCAGCTTCAAATCAATTACAATATCACTGACAGTGCGGTCAGTGCAGTGATGAAGGATGAACAAAGTCTTGTCACTCGCCTGAAGAATAAGTTACGTCAATTAGGTGTATCTCCAAGCAATTATCAACTGTATTTTAATTCTGTGAATGTCGGAAATCAGATGCCTAGTGCGAATTTGTCCCTTAATGTGGAAACCAAGAGCAATACGGAAGTGGAAAAATTGATGCAGAACTTAAATATCATGCCAAACTATGTGAATAATATGTATTCCAATTTGCAATCGGTACCAGTAAATCCAACGGTACTTCGAGCAAAATTGTTTGATCTGGCGCTGGCGGACGCAAAAACCCAAGCCACCATGCTGGCAACGCAGGTGGGGGATAATCTGGGGCCTGTCGTCACTATTAATGTGAATCCTCAAGAAAATTATCAACCAGGCTATGGGAGTATGCCTAATCAGCCTTCGATCGGGGGAATCAATTTAATCAACAATGGCAATAGCGGGAGTTCTGAACTTTCGACGCAGATTTCCGTCACCTATGAATTGGTGACGTCCTGATCTCAGGATCGCCATCGTATGAGCATTGGTCTACCAAGGGAAGAAGCACTAAAGAAATTATCCTAATTTCTTCAGTGCTTCTGTCGTGTCTTTTACATGCGACACGGTTGCTGATAATTCTTCAAGTTGAGCCGCTTGTTCTTCACTCGCTGCCATGCTTTCCTGCACAGATTCCTGGATGTGACTGATTTCGCCAGTGATTTCCTCCACCTTGTCTTGTACCCGCTGTGAAGAATCTCTCACGGTTTGAGATAAGCGCCTGATTTCGTCCGCGACCACTCCAAATCCGCGTCCCAATTCTCCCGCTCGGGCTGATTCAATCGCCGCATTCAATCCAAGCAAATTGGTCTGTGCGGCCACCTCTCCGACCAAATTGTTGATTTCGACCAGCGCTTTCGCATTTTCATTCAACTCATTGACGGCCGCTGCAATCAAATCGACATTCTGAGCAAATGTGGTCCCTGCATTTGCAAGGTCGTGGGATAAGGTGTTCAACATCTGAACTTGATCGTTTAGGTTGCTGACCCCATCTTTTAACTCCTGTGTATGGGAAATGGGCATCACGATGTTAATGACGCCTGCAAATTCACCGTTCCAATTAATGGGGTTCGCAACAGTGTAATAAGGGATACCAAAAAGTTTGGGACCATCTTCCACTGCATAAACTTTGTGTTCTCTCCATGCTTTCGCTGTAATGGTACGAGTGATGTTGGGGCTGTCCACATGATCGCCAATTTCGATTCGAAACGGAAAAAGCTCTACTTTGCGAAGGTGCGAAGTAAGTCCGTTGCGATCGACCATCACGATCATGGATTCTTTGGGTACGATAGCCACCACATTTTGAAAAAACCAATCTGCGGGAAACGTTGTGTTTTCTTCCTCAGCCATATGGTCCCCTCGTTTCTATTTATGCGCATTCCCCAGTGTCTTTTATCCTATTATGTTACTATTTTCTGCAATCGTAGGCGAGGGAAATTGCGAACATTTTATGATTTGGGATTTCATCGTATACTACAACTGACATGTGTGGGATGGAGGCGTAATGATGACAAGAGAAACTCTGGCTCCCTATGGGTCTTGGAAATCACCGATTACTTCGGATGAAATCGTCCAAGGCTCGCTTGCTTTAATGGAACACGTTGTGGACGGAGAGGACGTATATCTGCTTGAAGGTCGGCCGCAAGAAGGTGGACGGGGCGTAGTGGTGCGAATTGACGCCGATGGCCAGAAAACAGACGTAACCCCTGGCGGATTCAATGTAAGGACGCGCGTCCATGAGTATGGTGGGGGAGCGTTCACCGTCTATCGAGGAGAGGTTTATTTTTCGAATTTCAACGATCATCAGGTATATAAGCAAAAAGTGGGCCAAGCACCTGAAGTTTTAACCCGTGATGAAGGAATGCGTTATGCAGATTTTTTAATGGACGATCGATATGATCGGTTGATTTGCGTCCGTGAATCGCACGAGGGTGCTGGTGAAGCGGTGAATGAACTGGTGTCGATCAATATCAAAACGGGAATGGTGAGCGTTCTCGCTACAGGGGCTGACTTTTATGCTTCGCCTTGCCTGAATGCAGAAAAAACCAAACTGGCATGGATGTCATGGAACCATCCGCTGATGCCGTGGGATGGGTCAGAACTATGGCTTGCGGACCTCGATGAAAATGGACAATTGGTGCAGTCCAAAAAAGTGTCGGGAAGCCAGGATGAATCGATATTCCAACCTAGTTTTTCGCCGGACGGGATGCTTTATTTTGTCACCGATAAGACCAACTGGTGGAACTTGTTTCGCTATACAGGTGAGCGAGTGGAGCCCGTGTTCATGCGATCTGCTGAGATGGGCGTGCCACAATGGGTGTTTGGGCTCTCTACATATGGTTTTTTATCTGCGAAGGACATTTTGGTCACGTATGAAGAAAAAGGCCATTGGAAGCTGGCGAAGGTGGATGCATCCACGCGCAAATGGACCTCGATACCTGCTCCCTATACTTATTTTTCCGATGTGAGAGTGGGGACGGGAAGGGTCTTTATGATGGCTGCTTCGCCAACAGAACCTTTGGTACTCGTAGCGGCGGATTTTGCATTAGAACATTTTACTGAATTAGAAAATAGCGTGAGTCGCGTCATGGATCCAGGATATATGCCGATACCTGAGGTTGTTGAATTTCCTAGTGAAGACGGAATGAAAGCGCACGGGATTTTCTACTCCCCTAAAAATCAGGATTATGACGGGTTACCTGACGAACTGCCGCCGCTTATTGTGATGAGTCATGGAGGGCCAACTTCCGAAACTCATGCGGTCTATAATTTAAAAATTGCCTATTGGACTAGTCGCGGTTTTGCGGTGCTGGATGTCAATTACGGAGGAAGCACAGGCTATGGTCGCGTGTATCGCGAACGCTTAAAAGGCAATTGGGGCGTTGTCGATGTAGAGGACTGTGTAAGTGGGGCCAAGTACCTTGTGGAACGCGGAGATGTGGATGAAAAGCGCCTAGCTATTCGCGGTGGAAGCGCCGGTGGGTACACCACGCTTTGCGCGCTGGCTTTCAGCGATGTCTTCAAGGCTGGTGCCAGCTACTACGGAGTGAGTGATGCGGAGACGCTTGCGACTGACACGCATAAGTTTGAGTCCCGTTATACGTTTGGGCTGATTGGCCCCTATCCGGAAATGAAAGAATTGTATCATGAGCGCTCTGCAATTTATCATGTGGATCGCTTGAATTGTCCGGTGATTTTTTTTCAAGGGTTGGATGATAAAATTGTCCTACCTGATCAGTCAGAAAAAATGTATGAGGCACTGAAGGCAAAAGGTATTCCTACGTCCTATGTCACTTTTGCGGGGGAAGGCCACGGATTCAGAAGTGCAGCAGCCATCAAACAAACACTGGAAAACGAGTTATATTTCTATGCTCAGGTCTTTGATTTTTCACTGGCAGATGCAGTGGCGGAAGTGGAGATTGACAACTGGTCTAATGGGAATGCAAAAGCATAGTGAGATCGTCATCCAATTGTGAGGCGGTTTCAGGGCCTAATTGGTGAAATCGGATGACACCCTTCGTATCGATTCCAATCGTTTCCGGCTGGCCGGTCACGCCAAATAGGGTGGCCCAATGGTTGTTCTGATCGAGTAACGTGGTGGTCCCCTGTAGGTGATAGGTATCGATAAACTGCCGAACCAACGGGGGACCTTCTCGTCGATCTACCATAATGAGTTTAATTTGTTTCGCGTGGGTTTTTGCGAAGTTCGCCAAAGTTGGCGCTTCTGACTGACAGGGAGGGCACCATGTGGCAAAAAAATTAATGATCACCGGTTTATTCAGGTGACTAGGAAAGTGAAAAATAGTTCCTTGCAAGTTTGTAAGGGAGGTTTCAGGCACCTTGTCTCCCACTTTTAGCGTAGGATTCTGATGATGCAGACGTGCCGAGATCACCAGGGAAATAACGGGAATAGATAGCATGATCACAATTCCAATAAAAGTACGATATAAAACGTTCAGAGTTTACACTTCCTTGTGAGTGGTAATTTGATTAAAATAATATTTAGTATACAGAATTTTTTCTTGAAAGGATGGTTTTTTCTATATGAAGGCTAGGCGCTGGAGTGCCTTGATTGTGGTGCTGGTGATTATTGTTGCGGCAGTGATCATACTGTCCAAAAGGCCAAGTACTGCACCAGAAGTCGGGCATGTCGCCCCCAATATTATCTTGACGAACCTTGAGGGGCAATCGATCAATTTGTCCCAGTTTAGAGGCAAACCATTGTACGTCAATTTCTTTGCTTCCTGGTGTCCACCCTGTCAATTTGAGACGCCGGATGTAGAGAAAATGTACAAAAAATACGGAAATAAAATCACTTTTATCGGCGTCAACCTAGCTTTTAATGACACCGTACCTAGGTTGAAGCAGTTTATCAAGACGTATGGCGTCACCTACCCGGTTCTATTAGACAAAAAAGGCACAGTGACGAAGACTTACAAAGTGATGGCGATCCCCACCAGTTTCTTCATCAAATCGAACGGCGTGATCATGTATCATTACGTGGGGGCGTTGATCGCATCACAAATGCAAACAGAATTTAATAAATTGCTAGCCAGTTCATAGATTCGAAGTGAGGTGAGTGTATGGCTGCGAATCCGACGATTTGGCTCGCATTTTTGGCAGGGTTGTTATCCTTTGTCTCTCCTTGCGTGTTGCCTCTCTATCCTTCCTATATCTCCTACATCTCTGGTGTTTCTTTTAGCAGGGGATCAGAAGAGGAAGTAACGGGGGTCATCAGGCGTAAAGCCTTAAGCCATGCTTTGTTTTTTGTGCTGGGGTTTTCGGTGATTTTTGTGGCGCTCGGTGCCTCAGCCAGTCTGATTGGTGTCATATTCTCCGAATATCGCGATGCCGTCAGTGAGATAGGTGGAATGATCATCATCGCCATGGGGCTTGTGCTGATGAAAGTGATTAAATGGGACTTTTTTATGCGGGAAGCCAAATGGAGTGTACGCAAAAAACCGGCTGGCTATCTGGGGGCGTTTGTGGTTGGGATCAGTTTCTCTGCCGGTTGGACGCCTTGCATTGGTCCCATTCTCGCTTCTGTGATTGCACTGGCGGCCACCAGCCAGGCGAGCGGCATGTTGCTGATGTTTTTTTATGCGCTGGGATTCGCGTTGCCGTTTTTGATTCTTGCATATACGCTTGGTTCACTCCGCTGGTTGCTCAAGTACAGCGAAAGAATCAGTCAGGTCGGCGGCGGAATCCTCGTGGTGATGGGAATCTTATTGCTCACCGGAAAGTTTGTCGATATCACTTCCTGGCTCACTCGTCTTTATGGCGGGTACACCGGCATGTAACCGATAAGACACTTCCTCCCCCCTTTTTTTTACATAAAAATCCATGCGCTTGGCAAACTATCCGTGTTCAATTTCAAACGCGGAAGGAGGCATAAGCGTGCAACCACTGACGAGCAAAGAAATGGATTACATCTCAGATTCTCTTTCCAATGAAGATTTATTGATGAAACAGTGCGCCAACTTGGTGGGAGTCAGTCAGCACCCGCAGGTTCGTCAACTTTTTACGCAATTGGTCGAGCGGCATCAACAACATCACCATCATCTGATGAATGAATTGCAGCATCATCAGTCGATTGCTCCCAGTCAGTTACAGTAAAAAGTAAAGGAGGAGACATCATCGTGTACACGCAAAATACGACTACCCTTCCTGAAAAGGATCTGGTCTTTCAAATTCTCGTCGAAACCAAGCGTGTGGCAGGTGAATACGCGACGGCGGTGACAGAGGCCAATTGCCAGAATGTGAGGCAGATGTTCACTTCGCTTTTAAATGATACGTTGCAAATACAAGGCGAGATTTATCAATTGATGTCTCAACAGGGATGGTATCAACCCCCGTCTCCGGCGATGCGCCATGAGATTGCGAATCAAATTCAACAACATCAGCAGGAACTGCAGCAAACCAATCAGTTCATCCAGCAAAGAGTATCCACAAGCAACACGGGTCCGATGATGTACAGCGCTCCGCAAAGTCAACCGCAAAACTTTGGGGCAAGTGCAAACAACTATCGCATGTAACTATGTAGACACAGAAAAAGGCCGGTAGGAAATCTATTCCTTCCGGCCTTTTGTTATTTTCCATTTTCACACGTTAGTGGACGTGTTCTTCTACCGGGTTATCATCGCAGCAAAGCACAGAATCACTGTGAGGGTGCCCCGCATCTTCTGTCTGAATGGTTACATGGCCAATTCCTAAGTGGACAAGAGAATGTTCTATCTCACGGAGAATGGGTTGGCTGTCGCGAATGGTCAATCCGCCTTCGAGAATGACATGGCAGGAGAGCGCGTTGCGGCCGCTGGTAATGCTCCATACGTGAAGATCATGCACATCTTTCACGCCGGGAGTGGAACGAATTGCCCGCTCGACATCAGGCAAATGAATACCTCTTGGCGTCCCTTCAAGAAGAATGGTGACAGTTTGCTTTACGATTCGCCATGCGCCAAATGCGATCAGCAGAGCGATCAACACACTGAGCAGTGGATCTATCGAGTAAAAATGCGTGAACGAAATGATCACGCCACCCACGATCACTCCGGCCGATGCGGCCGCATCTCCAATGATGTGCAATACTGCGCTGCGCAGATTCAAGCTATCTTCTGATCTGAGCCCCAGCCCCAGGTACAAATTAATGATAAGTCCTACTCCGGCACTGATAAACATCCACAGGCTGGATACTGGTTCTGGATGAAGGAACCGGCGGTAAGCTTCTGCCAGAATCAAGATCGCAATGACGATCAGGGCAATACCATTGATGAGCGCCGCCAGTATCCCTGTGCGATGATAACCAAAAGTCATCGATTCACTCGGGGGTTTTTGCGAAAGATTCAGCGTGTACCAGGTGAGACCGATCGCTGCAATGTCCGTGACCACGTGTCCTGCGTCAGATAATAACGCTAAACTGTGTGATAATATTCCGCCTGTGACTTCGACCGCTAAAATCAATATGGTCAACCAAAAAGCCTGACGCATTTTTGCGATGGGAGCATGTGTATGAAATAACGCATCATGCGAATGATCGTGGTCATGATTATGTTCATGGTGTTCGTGCATATACGACAACTTCCTTTAGCTTACGTGCCATTTTGTAGCTATCATGTCACTCTTGTCTCCAACTTTCAAGGGCGGATGAGCGCATCCCACAAGTTGCCGCGTTGAACCGGTTCACCATGCGCCGGGCAAATCCAGTCAAAGCGCAAACTACCTACTTCCCGGAGGGAGCGTTTGAGTGCGGCTTTATCATAAGTGAGAAAGCCTGGCGATGGTTTGAGCTTGCCGTTTCGCGTAGTGACAAGGTCGCCTGCGATCAGCACATCATCGACATGAGCGCATACGTGTCCAGGCGTGTGACCGGGTGAAGGGATAATTTCCACATTGCCGATGCGCATCCCCTGCTCGTAAACGCGGTCCACCTCCGGCACCTCCACTTTCATCATCGCCTTGATCACGCGACGAAAGCCCTTATCGGCCTGTTCTCTTCGTAGGAGTGGTATATCTTCCTTTGGTGCCCAAAGTGTGGCGCCGCTTAGGTCTCGAAGTACCCGTGCGTTGCCGACATGATCCACATCATGGTGAGTCAGCACAATGTGGGCAATATCAGTGGGCTCCAATCCAATTTTACGTAAGCCTTCGATGACTTTGTCGCTTCGACCAGGGAAAAAAGTATCTACGAGCACCGGCTCTTCACCAAGAATGACATACACGTAACTACCTTTGGTTTCCTCCAACAGGTGTATGTGGTTGGCGATCTCCATGTTCCCATCCTTCTTTCGGTATCTTTTTTATCGGGAGGCTTCTTCAAAAAGAGTGACGATGGCGCTCATGTCGTCATCGGCCCCACCGCGCGCGACAAATGCCCGTAAAATTTCTTTAACTCCCGCAAGCAGTGGCATATAGGCGCCTTCTTCATCTGCAAATCGCTGCGCCAGTTTCAAGTCTTTGAGTAGTAACGTCGAGGTGAATTGTGGCGAAAATTCATGGTCGATCATTTTTCCCGCCTTTGCTTCCACTACGCCGCTTCTCACCGCGCCGCTCATGATGACATCGACAAATTGCCGCGCATTGATCCCCGCTTTTTCTGCAAAGGTCAGCGTTTCGGCAAAGCCTAACAATTGAATGCCAAGCAAAGTGTTAATGGCAAGCTTTGTTTTGCTCCCGGCGCCTTGTTCGCCAAGATAAAAACTTTTTTTGCCAAGCGCTTCAAAGTAAGGTATCGCCTTTTCGTAGGCATTTTGGGTACCGCCCACCATAAACGTTAACGCCGCTTGTTCTGCATGCGGTTTGCTGCCGCTAACCGGAGCATCTAAAAATTCTGCGCGCTTTTCTGCAACTGCCGTGCCTATGGCCATACTGGTGGAAGGCGAGACCGTACTGCTGTCGATCACGAGGCCCCCTGGTGAAATGGCGGATAGGATGCCATTTTCTCCAGTAAAAACTTCCGTGATGGCGGCATCATCCGCGAGCATGGTCCAGATTACGTCCGCACCCGCTGCGGCAGCGGCAGGCGTAGGGGCCCACATTGCTCCTTTTTCCAGTAACGGTGCCGCCTTTTCCTTGCTACGATTATAGACACGGAGTGAGTAGCCTGCTTGTAAGGCATTTTCTACCATGGCATAGCCCATGGTGCCTGTGCCGATCCAACCAATTGTGGACATGAGGATTCCTCCTAATGGATTAATTTCCTGATTTAATTCTTTTCTGCTCATCGCTAATTATTGTAAGTATTAGATCATATCGCGATATAATGCTACTAGTGTCGACGTCTTTTCAGCTTACCTTATTATTGAACTTCAAGATAGTCGAGAGGATGGATGTGCTCATGAATTTGAATCGCTATACTCAAAAATCTCGAGAAGCGCTTGAAATTGCCCAACAGGTGGCGGCAGAACGGCATCATCAAGAAGTGACGGGCAAACATCTTTTGTTCGCACTTGCGAATCAAGAAGAAGGATTAGTTCCCAGGCTGCTAGAACTGATGAAAGTGGATAGGGGACAATTTACTACGCAAATAGAATCGCTTTTGCGGAGCATTCCGGCTGTGACAGGCTATGACAGCCCGATGTACATGAACAGTGGGTTGTTACGTGTGCTGTCACGTGCGGAACAGGAAACAAAAGAGATGAAAGACGAGTATACCAGCGTAGAGCATTTGTTTATAGGACTGATCGAAGAGGGGGAGCAAGATACCAAACGTGTCTTGCAGTCACTTTCTGTCACGAAAGATAAGGTGCTATCTGCACTGCGTTCCATACGCGGTAACCAACGGGTGAGTGACGATAATCCCGAGGAAAAATACCAAGCGCTTGAACGCTATGGTAGAGATCTTACGTTGGAAGCGAAAGAGGGGAAGTTGGACCCGGTCATCGGACGCGATGAAGAAATCCGACGCACCATCGAAATTCTATCGAGACGAATGAAAAATAACCCAGTGCTGATCGGAGAGCCAGGCGTTGGCAAGACGGCGATTGTGGAGGGACTTGCACGCAGAATTGTGGCGGGTGATGTGCCGGATGGTCTGAAAAACAAGCGATTGATTAGTTTGGATATGGGGACTTTACTTGCCGGCGCCAAGTATCGGGGAGAATTTGAGGAACGGCTCAAGGCGGTATTAAAAGAGGTCGAAAAATCGGATGGTGCCGTCATTTTATTTATTGATGAATTACATACGGTGGTTGGTGCTGGCGCGGCTGAGGGAGCGGTAGATGCGGGAAATCTCTTAAAACCTCTGCTCGCGCGCGGCGTGCTGCGAACGGTGGGGGCCACTACGCTCGATGAATATCGAAAATACATAGAGAAAGACGCCGCGCTTGAACGAAGGTTTCAACCGGTCATGGTCGATCCGCCATCCGTTGAGGATACCATCTCGATTTTGCGTGGATTGAAGGAGCGGTATGAGGTTTTTCACGGGGTGAGAATCAAGGATAGTGCGATTATCGCTGCGGCTACGCTCTCTGATCGGTACATCAGCGACCGTTTTTTGCCGGATAAAGCGATCGATCTCATGGACGAAGCGGCCGCGCGACTTCGCACCGAGATCGATAGTATGCCAGCGGAACTGGATGAACTGCTTCGCCGGATCATGCAATTTGAAATTGAAGAGGCGGCACTAATCAGGGAGCAGGACGTGAATTCTACGGAAAGATTGGAAAAACTGCGGGAACAACTGGCCGACCTTCGTCAGGAATCTGAGGAATTGAATGCGAAATGGGTAGTAGAAAAACAAAGTATTGCTAAAGTACGCGAGTTAAAGGCACAACTCGAGAACGTCAGGCAAGAGATGGACCTCGCGGAACGTGCCTATGACTTGAACCGTCTCGCAGAATTGAAGTACGGTCGACTTGCCGTGTTAGAACAAGCGTTGAGAGAAGTGGAATCTGTGGTGGCAGGCAAGGAAGATTCACACCGCCTGTTGAAAGAAGAAGTCGATCAGGAAGAAATTGCACTCGTCGTCAGCCGCTGGACGGGTATTCCGCTTCGGCGGTTGATGCAGGGAGAGAAAGATAAACTGCTGCATCTCGAGGAGGAACTGCATCAGCGTGTCATCGGGCAGGATGAAGCGGTAAAGGCGGTGTCCGATGCAGTACTTCGCGCGCGGGCGGGAATCAAGGATCCCAATCGGCCGATCGGAAGCTTTATTTTCCTTGGACCGACTGGAGTCGGAAAGACAGAATTATCGCGGGCACTATCGCAACTTCTCTTTGATGACGAACGTCAAATGGTGCGCATCGACATGTCGGAATACATGGAAAAACACACAGTTTCGCGTCTGGTCGGAGCTCCTCCGGGATATGTGGGATACGATGAAGGCGGTCAGTTGACCGAGGCAGTGAGGAGAAAACCTTATTCTGTCGTGCTTTTTGATGAAATTGAAAAAGCTCACCCTGAAGTGTGGAGTGTGTTGCTGCAATTGCTTGACGATGGCAGATTGACAGACGGACAGGGAAGAACGGTAAACTTCAAGAATACAGTAGTGATTATGACCTCTAATTTGGGCAGCGCGGATATTCTGCAGATGCAAGAACAAGAAACATCTATGGAAGAGATCCGCGAGCATGTGATAGGGATTTTGCGCCAACATTTTCGCCCCGAGTTTTTGAATCGGGTGGACGAAACCGTGGTGTTTCATGGACTTGATGAAAGCCATGTGGAAGCCATTGCTGCCGCGATGCTAGAGCGTCTCGCAACTAGGGTGCTAGAGGCAACGGGAGTTCATGTGGAATGGATGCCTTCTGCACTGAAATACCTAGCCAAACGGGGATATGATCCAGCGTATGGGGCGAGACCATTGCGAAGGTTTCTGCAACAAGCTATCGAAACCCCTCTCAGCCGGATGGTGATTGCGGAAGAAGTGGTGTCAGGCAATGTGGTGACACTGGCAGCAGAGGGCGATGAATTGCAATTTGTCGTAGAGCGAAGTAGTGTGTAGTTGAGAGCGCGAAAGGGGAGTGCATCATAATGAAAGGGATTCGCAGGCTTCCGCTTGGCGTAGCATTGTTAACGAGCCTTTCTTTTGTTGGTATTGGTTCAACTGATTTCGTCCACGCGCAGACTGGCCCCACAAATATCTCGGAAAGTCAGGCGCTTGACCACGCGAAAGCGATATTGCAGGTGCCTTCGGAGTTCAAACTCAGTTCAGAATCTTTTTCTAACGATCAAAACGGAAATGCCTTTTATAATTTTGGATTTTCTTATACAAGTCCTGATAATCAGAATGAGTGGATCAACATCACAGTAGATGCCAAATCAGGGCTGATCACCTCTTACGATCGATCCTCTAGTGCAACTGGGTTTGTTTATCCGCTGCCTGTCAGTTCGGCGCAAGCGCAAAAATTAGCAATCTCTTGGGCGCAAAAGCTTTACCCCCACTATGTGAATCAGGTAAAAATTCAACCACTTGCCCCGATGAGCGGAGCACTCAACCAGGTAGTCAATTATCAGTATAATTTTGAGCGCGTAGTGAACGGCATTCCGGCTCCATTTAACGGGTTTTCTATTACGATCGACCAAAACGGGACACTCGTCAGCGCCGATGAAAACTGGAACCAGGCCGTTTTTCCCTCTGACAAACATGTCATGTCTATTGTCAAAGCCAATCAGATTTATAAGCGTGACCTTCATTTGTATCAAGCATATTGGTCAAATTGGAGTGCGAACGGGCAAGCTGTGCCTTACCTGACCTATCAGCAGGTGGTCGGAAATTATTCAGCGTGGTGGAATAATCAATACAGCGATCCCAATTTGCGAATATCGGGAATTCCAGTCATTGATGCGCTAACTGGCCAACCCGTGGATGCCGCTGGAAAAAATACTGCTTTGCCAGTCTATACGCCTGTTCACGCGATCGTGCCAGGTGGGAAACAGCAAAGTATAGGATCAGTGCTCGTTAATTGGACGGAGCAAAAGGCGCTCGATGTTGCGAAATCAATGTTGAAGATTCCGGGAAATGCAAAATTGTCGGCTGCGAATCAAAATACAAGTCTCCCTAATGGGGATGTGACATGGGATTTTTCTTGGACGGTTCCAGGTGGAGATCAGTACAGCGCAACGGTGGATTCTACCTATGGCATCCTCACGAATTTTAATGAATGGTCGACAAAAATCCCAATGACAGGTGGGTCCTCGGTAAGTGGCAAAAAAATTACACAGTCACAGGTAACGAGTGCGGCTATTGCTTTTGTGAAGAAGGCATTGCCAGGCGATTCTGGCGGAATAGCGGTCATCCCCTCTAACTACAGTGCACAGCAGGGGAAAGTACTAACCAATTTTCTAATTGAACCGCTGATAAGTGGCATCCCGGATATTTCGGATACAGGTAACATTACGGTCGATGCAAAAACCGGGGATGTGACTACCTACTACACTAATTTTCAACTAGGCAAGACAAAATTCCCTTCTCCTCGCCAAGCGATCACACAGGCAAAAGCCAAGAACGATTGGACGGCGGGGCAACCTCTGCAACTCGTCTACCTTCAGACACAACCTGGCTTTGATAAGGCGTCAGGCATTACGCCTCAAGGGAAAGTGATTTTAGCCTACGCTCCCACTGGCAACATTATCGAAAATGGAACGGTCATGGATGCCACCACAGGACAATTTATGTCTGCCAGTGGCAGTACGCCAGCGTATACAGGGAAAATCAATGACATTGGCAATGTGGCGCAGGCGGATCAAATCCAACTCCTTGTCCAGCATGGACTTTTAGCTGTCGATGCAAATGGCAATGTGCACCCCAATCAGGACATGACACGGGAACAATTTGTCAAACTGGTGGTGGATGCGTTGGGACGGAATCAGCCATTGCCTTTTGCCAATCAGTTGGGAGTCTATCAAAACGCAATGGCGATGACGAACAGTGCTTCTTCGGGCTATTCAGAAGTGTATTCAGCTTTTGTTAATGGCTGGTTAAATAACGGTCAAGTTTTCGAACCCAATCAACCGATTACTCGAGGTGACGCGGCACAATTGCTTGCTCGTGCACTTGGCTATAGCGAATTGCTTGGCCATCCGGAATTATTTCAGTTAAATGCGGGCGATGCATCGGCGATACCAAGTAATCAGTTTGCAGGCGATGCCATTGCCAGCACACTCGGATTGTTGCCTTTGCAATCGGGTGCTTTTCATCCTGATGGGAATGTGACCATTGCAGATGCAGCGCAAGCGGTGGTTGGCATGGTGTCGGATTATTCGAGTAGCCAAGGCATTTTTAATGTCGGTGTCACTGCAGGTGGTGCGACGGTCAGCAATTGATGATCGCACTACTTTTTCGCATGGACAGTTTTCGTGTCTGCATTGAGTAACTGGGGAATCGTCACAAACTGATACCCCCTTTTTTTTAAGGTATGAATGACATCTGGCAAAGCGCGAACAGTGCCTGTTAAATCCTCCTTTTCGTTGCCAGCGCAGTGTTGCAGGATGATGGCTCCTGGTTTCACCTGTTGTAAAATGTTTTGCTTGACTATTTTTGCAGGAAGGCTCTTCCAATCATTGGAATCCACCGACCAATTGACTGCGCGATAACCCAATTGTTGCAACTCGGTAAGCACGAGCGGATTGACATTACCGTATGGTGCACGAAACCATTTTGGTGTCTGACCAGAGATTCTCACGAGCACTTGTTCAGTCGCTGCGATCTCCCATTTAATTTTTGAGCGTGTGCTGTGAATGAGATTGATGTGATCAAAAGTGTGATTGCCTATCGTGTGTCCTTCTTTAATAATCCGGCGAATCATCTCTGGGTGGCAAGCCGCATGGACCCCGAGTACAAAGAAAGTCGCTTTAACGTGTTCTCTTTTCAATATGTTCAGTATTTTTGGGGTATAGGTCAGGTCAGGACCATCATCGAATGTTAGTGCGACTTTATACACAGGAGGACCGTGTCTCTTAAACACATGGGGGAATTGCTCTTCATAATTCGACGCATAAGCTTTTTCGCTGATAGCGGCATATGCCGTTATCAGCGAGGTGAAAAATACGAAGAAATAGGCATGATGGATGATCGTTTTGCGCATGTATCGGTGCCTCCGAATGTAGGGGTAAAAACGTCCAACAGCGCTTATTCTTTCCACATCCAAAGGCAAGTATCACATAAATCTAACGTCATATTCGCAATGGTCATCACCATTCACATTGCATTTGATTTCCCTGACGCTTACATTTCTTTTTAGAATTTTGATTAATGCCCCTTCAAAAATAGATCCTTCAAGATCGCATACGAATTTGCCCTCATGAACGGGTAATCCTTCGCAAAAACAATCTTCTATCGCGATTCGCATACCACGTTCATCCTGATGCAGCACTTTTGGAATCCCAATTTTTAATTCCTTAAATAATTGTAAAACATCTTCCACCGTGTTCACCGGAAGACTTTCGCCAATTTTCTTGCCGATTACGCTGGTGGTGCCTTTCCCGTTTAAGGGTAAACCCTGGTACATGCCGATTAATCGAATCGATCTGAATAATTCGAGGGGAACGACATTACCCAAAGATTTTCTTTTGATCATGTGCATCTCATTAAATGAAAAGTGTTCTGAAGCAGCCATTGTACTTACTCCTTTCGCAATAGGTGTTTCGATGAGTCCCACACATTGTAATCGTAGAGATGAAAGTAACAGATGATATCCATCACACTTTTTGTTCTTTCTTGTCGAATGAAAATTGAATCGCTATAATTAATGGAAATAGGAAAATGAGAAGATATTGTAATAGGGGGAGGGAGATTGTGCTTACAGACGAGCAGGATAATATTCCCTTTTGCTATTTCCGTGCGAAATCTACGGACGAATGGTTGGGAATGAACAAATTTCTGAGAGCATCTCTCGATATTCTTGAAAATAGGAATGAATCCGGTTCCTATCCGTTCAATCCTTCCGACATTTTTTATCATCCTACAGATTATCTGGATCTCATCAATCAGTTAAAAAAAATAAATCGTGTCACTGACCAACATATTCTTTTTCAAGGTTTAACAAATCCAAGAGTGTGGAAGTCGTTGCAAGCGCAAGTGGTGGAACGGCTTCCTGATGGCAGTTATACATATGAGGTCTGGCTAATTGATGTGGACCTCCTGAAGCGTGCGCAGGAGTACCTCTCACTATTCCAGCAGGCGGTCGAGTATACGGTTAATGGCGTCACCATCGTCGATCATTATGATAAAGAAATGCGCATCATCTATGCCAATCCTGCATTTTATGAGTTGACGGGGTATTCTCCAGAAGAGTCATTGGGGAGAAATTGTCGGTTCTTACAAGGCGATGACCGCGATCAGGAAGGGATAGACGAAATTCGCCTGGCCATTAAAGAACAGCGGGGATGCACTGTTGAACTGAGAAATTATCGCAAGGACGGATCGCTTTTCTGGAATGAATTGACGATTGCACCGCTATACAATGATGCTGGCGAATTGACGCATTATGTAGGGTTGCAGCGAGACGTGACGACACGGAAAAATTATGAACACCAACTGCAACTGACGGCGGCCGTCTTTGACAATATGGAGGAAGGCGTATTTATCACAAATGAAAATGGCCAATTTCTTGAAGTGAACCAGGCTTTTTTGCGGATTACAGGTTATGACCGCGATGAAGTGATTGGTCAATCTACCAATTTGCTTAAATCAGGCTATCATGACTCGGCATTTTATCAGCAAATGTGGGATGAGGTGGAAACGAGCGGAAAGTGGAAGGGAAGGATTATTAATCGGAAAAAAAACGGGGAGATTTTTGAGGAGTTTTTAAGCATTGCGGCGGTTTCGACCGATGGGCATCCGTTCAAACAATACATCTCCACCTTTTCCACCGTCATGGATGAAGGTTTGGAAGGGGCGAAAGACAACCGATCTGCTTATTTCGATCCGCTCACTCATCTCCCCAATCGAATTCTCTTTCTTGATCGCCTAAATGTGGCGATCGAACGTGCCAACCGCAACCATACACTGCTTGCTGTTTGTTCCCTCGATGTCGATGATTTTCAACAATTTAACGCGGATTATGGTCATGATCGAGGGGACCGACTGCTGATTGAGCTCTCCAACCGCATCCAAGAGCGAATTCGAAAATCAGACACGGTTTCAAGACCGAGTGGCGATGAGTTCATGATTTTATTTCATGACCTGCAAAATCCTTCTGACTTTCACGTCCTGATCGCTGATATGATGAACGAAATATCCAAACCATATTTGGAAAATGATCATGTTTTTTATCCTGCTGTCAGTGTGGGGGTAACTTTTTATCCATTGGACGGGGTTAACGGCGACGAACTACTTAGAAATGCGGATAAAGCCATGTATCGATCTAAAGCCACGGGGAAAAACCATTATACTATTTTCAATGCGGAACAGGATCAGTTAATAAACAACTCCGTGGATTATGCCAGAATGCATCAGGCGATCAATAACGGGGAATTTGTCTTATATTATCAGCCAAAAGTAGAAATGACAAAGCATAAAGTGTACGGCGTTGAGGCATTAATCCGCTGGAACCACCCTGATAAAGGTATTTTGCCTCCCGGGACTTTTTTGCCAGATTTACAACATACTGATTTTATGATTTTGCTTGATGATTGGGTCAAAGAAGAAGCGATTCGCCAACTTGAATCTTGGCAGCGACAAGGCATTCATCTGAAAGTGAGTATCAACATCTCGGCAAAACGATTGAAATATGGCGATTTCCCTAATCATTTGAAAAGTGTCCTCCAACGTCATCCGAGGGTCAATCCAGGTGATTTGGAATTGGAAATTCTTGAAACGGACGAGCTTGGTGACCTGCAGGCGGCCAAAAAAATTATCGAAGCGGTGCGAGAACTGGGTGTGCATGTATCGCTTGACGACTTTGGAACAGGGTATTCTTCGTTAACTTATTTGAGCCATCTCCCGCTCGATATTTTGAAAATTGATCAGTCGTTTGTCCGACATATGAGCATGAGCGAAGGGAATTTGGCCATTATTAGCGCAGTCATTGAGCTTTCAAGGGTTTTTCAGTGTGATGTGATCGCAGAGGGCGTCGAAACGATTGAACAGGGGAAAACGCTGATCCAATTGGGATGCGAATTGGCGCAAGGCTATCTGATTGCAAGACCAATGCCGCCTGACTTCATTCCCACCTGGATCCAGAGTTATGAAGGATACGAGGAGTGGCAAACGGTTCGTGAAATGAACGTGGCCAGGTACCTAAGCCAGTTGTTTTTATTGCCACTTGAGCATCGTCAATGGGTCGATCAAATGGTTCACTTTCTACAAAATGTTGAAGACGTCAGCATGAATCCGCCTGAACTCGATCCGCATGCTTGTCATTTTGGAAGATGGTATGACCATGTCGGAAAGAGCCGTTTTGGGGAAATTCCACAAATGGAGACGGTCCGTCGAATCCATGAAGAAATCCACGAACACGGAAGATACCTCATTGCGGTAAAAGCACAGGGTAATGAGGCGGCCATCATTCATGGCATTCCATACCTATATGAGTTGCGCGACAATATGTTGAATGCTTTTCATGACTTTGTCATCACTCTCGATGGCATGTTTGGCAGGCAAATCTCAAAATTGGGAGAGCTTGAATGACGCAATGGATCTGAGGTATACGAATAAATTGTCACTTTATTAGCCTTGTCGCGTTTATTATATGGTGTAAAATAATAATTAGTTTTAACTCGTGAGAGGAGGAACATTGATGGCAGTCGAAATGGATACGATTGAAACAGTCACCAAGTCCACCATATGCAGTTTTTGTGGAACGGGATGTGGACTTTCTGTGACTGCTAAAGATGGGAGAATCGTCAGTGTGGTAGGCGATAAAAATTCACCCGTCAGTCATGGCGAAACCTGTGTGAAAGGAAGCCAAGCCTGGACGTATTCCCAGTCCAAGGATCGACTTACTTACCCAATGGTGCGAAAAAACGGTCAACTCGTCAAAGTTACTTGGGAAGAAGCACTGCAGGTGATCGCTGACGGCGTACGCAAAGTGAAAGACGCAAGCGGCGCGGACGCTTTTGGATGCTTTAGTTCATCAAGGGCTACCAATGAATTGAACTTTCTTGCTCAGAAGTTGATGCGCCAGGTGATTGGAACTAACAATATCGACAGTTGTAACCGTACTTGACACGCTCCCAGCGTCGTCAGTTTGACGGCAGTGTTTGGAAGTGGAGCAGATACTAATTCCTATGAGGATTTTGAAAATACTGATCTGATCATTGTTTGGGGATCGAACACCCAGGAAGCACACCCCATCATTTACAATCATATTCGCCGCGGAATCAAAAACGGTGCCAAAATGGTGCTGGTGGATCCTCGTAAACTTCCGATGGCGAATTTTGCCACGCATTATCTTCCCGTGCGTGTGGGTGCCGATATCGCACTGGCCAATGCGATTGGTCATGTGATTATCGAAGAAAAGCTTTATGATGCGAAATTTATTGAACATGCCACTGAATTTTATGAGAGTTATAAAGAAGTGGTAGCCAAATACACGCCTGAATTTGCGGAGACCATCACGGGAGTTCCTGCGGATCAGATTCGTGAAGTGGCAAGATTATATGCGACAGTGGACCGCGCGGTAATTGCATGGACGTTGGGAATCACCGAACATCACAATGGTGCTGACAACGTATTTGCACTAATCAATCTCTCGCTGTTGACCGGTAAAGTGGGCAAGCCAGGAAGTGGCTTGATGCCGCTTCGTGGGCAAAACAATGTGCAGGGCGGCGGCGATATGGGAGCTCTCCCGAATAAGTTGCCTGGCTTTTTCAATGTAGAGGACGACGGCGCACGTGCGAAATTTGAAGCAGTATGGAACTGTAAGATTCCTGCTAAGAACGGGTTGAATCAATCTGCCATGTTTTCTGCGATGCGCGATGGCCGTATCAAATTTATGTTCGTCATCGGTGAAAATCCTATTCAATCTGAAGCCAATTCTGGTCATTCCAGAAGTGCATTTGAAAATCTTGAGATGTTGGTGGTACAGGATTTGTTCATGACCAAAACCGCGGAAATCGCGGATGTGGTCTTACCCGCTTCTGGCTGGGGTGAAGTGGATGGGACATTTACCAACAGCGAACGTGGAATACAAAGAGTTCGCAAAATGGTCAATGCACCTGGGGAGGCTAAGGATGACCTCTGGATCTTGCAGGAAATTGCCAATTATCTCGGTGCGAACTGGCACTATCAATCTGCGGAAGAGGTTTGGAATGAGCTACGTTCCCTCTCTCCGTCTCATTACGGCATGTCATACGAACGGTTGGAAAGAGAGTATGAACTGCAGTGGCCTTGCCCCAGTTTGACGGAACCTCCGGAAAAAGTGCTTCATACGAGGCTGCACTCTGACAACGTGGGAATGCGCGCGAAATTTTCCCCAGTGGAATATGAGGAGCCGCTCGAACCTGCTGATGAGGAGTTTCCCTTTGTACTCATCACCGGTCGACGTCTTGCATTTTACAACACAGGGGTCATGACGCGATATGAAGGCGGGAAGGTCAAAGATCAGGAAGAATATATGGAGATCAATCCGACAGATGCCGCGAAGTATCAACTGGAAAATGGTACGCGGATCAAAGTGTCATCACGACGCGGCAGTGTGGAAGTGCCTGTGAAAATTACTGACCGGGTGATGGAAGGGTATGTGTTTATGACATTCCATTTTCCTGAACAGGTGAACACGAACACGTTGACCAATGATGTTGTTGATTCAAAATCAGGGGTTTCACCTTATAAATATACGGCGGTTCGGTTAGAAAGAATTTAATTTAATTCAATAATCAATTGAAACCCGTTCTGGTTGCATATGGCAATCAGTGCGGGTTTATTATATAGTATTATTATGAATTAAATTCATTGCAAAATATGAATATTATTCTCATCAGGAGAGGTAGATTAGGTTGTCAAAATGGAAAACTACAGCGAAAATGTATAAAGATTTTATGAAGGGGTATCTCAGATATCGTAGTGATCTTAAAAAAATGGACCAATGGATCCAAAAATACGCAGAACGGAAAGGATTTCGCGTCAATCCGCATCCTATGTATTTAACGAATTTAAAAATATGGATCGCAGAAAATCAAGAGATGTATGGCACGAGAATTTGCCCGTGTTTTGAAGCGACTGGTGATGCAAAGACAGATCGCAAGTTGATTTGTCCCTGCTCATTTGCGGAAGAGGATATTGCAAAAACAGGGACATGTCATTGTAAGTTATTTGCACGCGGAGATTTTACAGATGCAGACTTTGTTGCCGCTGAGAAGGACTTGATGAAGGAATACAGAATTTCCTTAAATTTAGTAGGAAATATACTGGATACCCGTGATGTGCCTAAAAGTGACAACAGGCAAATGGACGTGCCTGATCCGCTTCATCAAATCAAGCAAGCCTTAAACCAAGTATCTTCATTGCCACTTGAAGTTATCGTGGCAAGAGAACAGTCTGCCATCAATATCCTACAGTTTGCAAAACTAAAAAAATTGAACGCCGAATTTAAACCATTTGAGGATGCTTTTATGGTGACTATTCAGTAACGGAGGAACGTTTGACGAGATCGTCAGCGACCTTTGCAATGTGTTCAAAGACGGAACGAAGCTCCTCTACACTAGCGGAATGTTGGTCCTGATTTTGCGAGACGCGTTTGACGGCATCGTTCAGATTGATCAGTGCATTCTCCAGTGCCTCTAGTCGCATGCGGATTTTTTCTGCAGAGTCTTTGCTCTGCGTGGCCATTTTCCTAATTTCGTCAGACACTACGCCAAACCCGCGTCCGGCATCTCCTGCTCGAGCCGATTCTATAGCTGCGTTTAGTCCCAGCAAGTTAGACTGAGACGCGATATCCTGTACGAAGTTCACAACCTCGTGAATATTGTTGATGTCTTGTGCGATTTCGTTAGAGTACGTGGCTAGCACAGTTAAATCTTCTGCAATGGAGACCGAGGCATGGGCAATTTCATCCGTTGTGGCACTAAGTTCTTCCACCATCGCTGCCAGTTCATGTGAATCTGATCGCAATTGGTGCAGATTTTGATTCGAGGTGACAGCGGTCAAATAGCCGATGATCTCCCTGTTCTGGTTATCGTCTTTGAATATCGGGGTAGCCGTTGCCACATAGGAAATGCCAAATTGCTCAGGTCCTCGTTCATCGCGCGTGGTTTTTTTTTGTAGTTTAGACTGATAAGTGACCGTCTGATTTAAGTCTTCGAGTTTATCTTCCACATAAATGGGAATGTTCAATTGTTTACCTGGTAATGATGCTATCACCTTTTGTTGATCAAACAAAAGTAAATGTGTATCTTCTGCGTAGCTTTTTTGTATGGCAGGCAAAAATGGAATCAGTTCTTCCAGAGTGGTCATCGTGTTCAGTCTCATCTCCAAAATACTGATTATTGGTTATATAGAAATAATCAAATAAAATTCAAAAGTTGTCAAACGGAGTAATTTTCCGATTATCCTTAAAAGCTAAATTTTTTGGGTGATCTTTTTTTCTTGGGTTGTTTGAAATACGTCAAATAATTGTCGTTTGTTAGGCTGTAATGAAATTGTACGAATACCATGACTACCAGTATAATTATAAAATCGTGGTACCGACTATAGGAGGGCTGAAAGTGAGTAAAGAAAGAGGGATCTCTGGTGCTGGCGCAACGCTGGTTGCACTGGGTGTCGTGGTGAGCCTTGGTTTGTGGATGGGAGCTATTTTTGGAATGCCTAGCGCAACCAATGAGAATTTGGCCAAACTGCCTCCAGTAGCAATTGATCCACTTGCCAGTTCATCAGGCGGCTCTAGCAGTAGTAGCAGCAGTAGTAGTTCTGCGAGCACTGGGACAAGTTCGAGTACGTCCGGCGGTTCTTCTGGGACGCAAAGTGCCTCAGGAGGATACAGTTCAGGAGGTTTTACTGGATTGCCATTTCTCCCGCAAAGCCCCAAGAGTAAGACGTTGCTCGATACTTCCATGCCGGGTTATACAATTTTTAATAATACATGTTCCGGATGCCATGGCAGTGACCTGGAAGGTGGCGTAGGGCCAGAGCTTCGCGGAATGGGAAATGTCGCCAATGAATCGAAAGTAGTGAGCTTCATCACCAGCGGTAAGGGCATGATGCCTCCCGGTGGTGGATTGACCAGCAGCGCGCAGATCAAGCAAGTTGCAGACTGGCTCATGAAGCAGACGCAAAAATAATTCATATGCCGCGTATTTTTTATAGAATAAAACCATAGGCATCATTTGTACAATAACGTTAAGCAGAAGAGAGGATACTCTAAATAGGGTATCCTCTTTACCTTGATCAGATTTTGTGTCATAATCCGCTTTTGAGATGATTTTTATATTGATTTGTAAAAATTAGTATAGGAGATGTGCTGCGATACATGCCTAATACACCTAAAAAAAATACGATAAAAAGCCAGAAAAATCCAAATGATAAAAATAAAAGTAGAAAAAAAAGAAGACGTAGAACGGCGTGGATATCGGTGGGAGTCATTGCGGTACTGCTTGGTGCAGCCGTTGCAGCTACTACCGTCAATTTACATGGAAAAAACGGGAGCAATCAGGGAAACGAATTGTCCGGATTGATTCATTCTGCCGTGGGCACTATTGTAGGTCAATCGGGAGTAGAAAACATCCTGTTGATAGGGAACAATGCCCGCAATGCCACTTCGCCAATCAGTCTGGGAGATGGTGGAGGTCAGGCCGACATCATGATGGTCGCGCATATTGATCCGACTAAACATCTAATTGTGATGATAACCATCCCCAGAAATGTGCTTTTTGCGCAACCTCAGTTCAATGACCCCATTCCTAAGCTTAAGACGTTATTTTTCATTGGCGCTCAGATGCAGCCCAATCAAGCTGCCCAACTCACCATGCAGGGAGTATCCCAATTAACTGGATTAAAGATCAAACATTATGTCGTGACAGACTTTCAAGGGTTTGTCGATGCGATCAACGCAGTCGGCGGAATTCGCATTGATGTACCGGGAAGATTATATGATCCTATTAACAGCGGGGCTAATCTGTACCCTGGATGGCAAACTTTGAATGGACAACAGGCGCTTGCCTTTATTCGGATTCGCCAAAATCAGGCGAGCAGCACCATCCGCGTCAATGACTTCCAACGCATGGATGCAGAAGTGCAGATGATTGATGCGCTGAAGCAAAAGCTGTTAAGCCCGGGAAGCGATCTGGCCCATTTGCCAGCACTGATCGGAACCTGGCAAAAAGATGTAGTTACCAATTTGTCGACGACGCAATTGGTTCAAATTGCCAATGAAGCCTCAGGAGCGAAAATTATCCACTTGACCATTGGGAAAATCGGAGATTCGATGCAATTGACGAGCACTGCATTGCCAGGAGTCAACAGAGAAAATTACATCACAGGTGCCTACTACGACATTATCAGCACCAAAGACGTATACCAAATGCTCAAGCCTTACGGGTCTAAAGGTTCAAGCACTGGTTTGCAGACTTTACCCAATCCGAGTTCAGTGACAGTACAGCTGTATGGTTCGCAAACCTATGCAGATCGCTTGAAAGCAGCAGGATTTAACGTACAAATCATGGGACCCGGCAATGGAACTTATCCTGTTCAAATCGATTATCCGAGTGGTGAACCGGCCTGGGGTTGGCAAGTAGGAAGATATCTTGCTACTGGTAACAGTATCGTATCTCCTGGTAGCCCTAATCCTAGTGCCGTAGTGGTGTACGCATAACATTGAACAAGGTACTACTTGTACCTGTTTCTGAATATAGTGGTACAAACCGGAGGGAAAACCGTGTGGCTCGTAGATCGTGAGCAAATGCGCAACATCGATCAATTCATGATGGGGAAAGTTGGCGTAGATGGACTGGCTCTCATGGAACTTGCCGGTTCTGCAGTAGCCAGAAGCTGTATCGACTATGCTCGCAATATCGGGAAAAATGGTTGGTTAAGCGTACATGTGGTGGCCGGGAAAGGCCATAACGGGGCAGATGGTTTTGTGGCAGCCAGGCATCTTATGGCACAGGGACATCATGTGCTCGTATGGGTAACGTCAGAAGTATCACAACTTTCTGATGCCTGCAAAAAGCAAATGCAAGCTTATCTTGCTCTTGGAGGGCAATTGGCCCAAAGCGATGATGACCTGGCAAAAGCGGATGTCATTATTGACGCAATCCTAGGCACTGGGAGCCGGTTGCCGCTAGAGGAATCGCTGCGTCCTTTTGTGAAAGCGATCGGGGAAAGTGGAAGTCCTGTCGTGGCCGTGGATATTCCCTCAGGAGTAGATGCAAGCACCGGTCAGGTGGATCCAGACGTCATTTTGGCCAGTGTGACGGTAACGCTGGGGTATGCCAAAATGGGTTTGTATCAATATCCTGGAACAGACTTTGTTGGCAAAGTGGTGCTGGAATCGCTGTCCATGCCAGATGATCTTGCTGTGGATCATGGTGCATACGCGATTGCCCTGCAAGATGACGAATGGCTGCAAATGCGAATGTGCAGAGACCATAACAGTCATAAGGGCACCTTTGGGAAGGCAGGAGTGGTTGCCGGTTCCCAAGGCATGCTAGGGGCTGCCCGCATGGCGCTTGAAGCTGCGTACCGAGCCGGAGCTGGACTGGTGGAATGGTTCTGCAGCTTAGATACGCCTGATTCATTTTGGACCACATTACCTGCAGAAGTATTGGTTCACCTGTACGAAGGGAAAAGTGGGGAATGGCAGGAGCATGTGATCTCCTATCTGCTTGAGTGGTCAAAGGGGCAGACTGCTTTGCTTTTTGGGCCCGGCATGGGTCATGGGATCAGAAGACTAGCTTCTTCTCAACCCGAAGCATTGTTGAGACTGGCAGAGATCCCGCTTCCGATGGTGCTTGATGCGGATTTTCTGCATGCGCTCTCCCTGATGCCAGATCAGGGAAGGGAATGGTACGCCACTCGCAGGCACTCTACCATTATTACGCCGCACCCTAAAGAATTTGCCCGTCTTGTTGAAATGGATACGGCGGCAGTGCAACAAAATCGCGTGTGGCATGCTCGCTCCTATTCCACCAAGCATCAGGTGGTAGTGGTGTTGAAGGGAGCTGGGACAGTGACAGCACTTCCTGATGGACGGGTGTATATAAACACGTCAGGGAATTCCGGTCTTGCTACGGGAGGTTCCGGAGATGTACTGGCTGGTTACCTTACGGGACTGCTCGCATCAGGATACCATGCCGAAATTGCCGCTCCACTAGGAGTTTATCTGCACGGAAAGGCGGCGGACCTTGCCAGGGTCGCCGGTAATTGCGAAGAATCATTGATGGCGAGTGACTTGCTCTTGTGGTTGAGCCGAGCCTATACACCTCTTTTCCCGACCGGTAATTGACCAGAATCCCTTGGTTCTGGTGAGGGGTGTTCGTGTGCAGAAAAAAGTGTACTGGAGTATAGGGTTTACGTTGTTGTTTGGCGGATTACTCGCTGGTTGCGGGCCGCTAGGCAGTTCGGGGATGGTCAAACAACTACAGAATTTTTCGCAAACGCTCCATACGTATCAAAGTACGGCACTGATGACGGTAAATGGTGTGGGGGCAAGTCAGCAATACTATGTGGAGACATGGTATGAGGCTCCTGATCACTATCGGATTGCACTTGGCAACGACAATAAGGAAATCTCACAGATTATTGTTCACAATGAAAAAGGCACGTACCTGATTACGCCAAGTGCCAAAAAAGTCATTCGGTTTCAAGGCAATTGGGCGGAGCAGCAAGGGCAGCTTTACCTCTATCAAACGATACTCAAAGACATCGTGGCGACTAATCCACTTCATTATCGGACAGAGAAAGAATCTATTACGTTTGATTGGAAACCTGCTGACGTATCGCCGTATGCGGCAGTAGAACAATTGAGCATGGACCGCAAGAGCTTCTTCCCACAAAGTCTGGTGTTTCTCGACAAGCAGCAAAAGCCTGTGTTGAGTATACGTTATACCTCTTTCAAAAAAGGCGTGACATTTCGACCGAGCGCCTTCTCTTCAGAACAAACTACCACACTGAAGCCATTGGAATGGCCAGTTAATATGTCCCAACAGGGATTTGGCGTGATCGAGCCATCCTGGATACCGGCGAGAGATACGTTACAGGATGAATCAGAGCAAAATGGAGTGGTGTTTATCCGCTATAACGGGGCTGAGCCGTTTACTATCATCGAGAACCGTCCGAAAAGTGGGGCGATAGACCTTGGTAGCGGCGAACTGCTAACCCTGAATGGCCTTCCTGCCATCTGGACGGGCAATGGCGCTACCCACCAGTTGTACTGGATCAATCAGAATGTGGAATACACGATGACCTCCAAAATGAAACGATCAGATTTTTTGCATGTGGCCATTTCAACGGTAGACAGTGGTGGGAAATAATTCATGATGTTCATCGTATCAAAACAAAATCAAATTATGATATGCTTTTCTTGGTGAGAAATGTGTGGAGACAGACAGAGGCATTGGTTCATCTAGATCGGCTGCAGCATAACATTCGTGTTTTAAAGGCGGAGTTGTCGCCTGGCGTTCAGATGATGGCCACAGTAAAGGCGGACGGCTACGGTCATGGAGCGGTTGAGGTAAGCAAAGCAGTGCTGTCTGCTGGCGCAAACCAACTTGGCGTGGCCACGGTGGAAGAAGCGGTTGTCTTACGTCAGTCGGGGATCGAAGCGCCTATTTTGGTATACGGCGCAATGCCTGAACAGGCGGCAAGCGCAGTTGTGGATTATGACATTACAGTCACGGTAGCAGGAGCAAAGGATATTCAGATACTGGCTGATGCTGCGAACGGTCATCATCGGCCTGTTCGTGTGCATGTGAAGCTAGATACGGGTATGGGACGGCTTGGTGTACGAAGTATTGAGGAAATGCTGAATGTGTTATCGCATATCTCCGATGCTTCCCCGATAGAATTGGAAGGGATGTTTACCCATTTGTCATCGGCTGATGAAATGCATCTGGCGGATGGGCGAGTCTATACCGAGATGCAACGTCGGCGTTTTATCGATTGGCTGGATGCCGCGAAACACGCCGGTTATCATATTCCCATTGCCCATATGGCGAACAGTGCTGCCATGCTTTGGGGCCCGGAATATCATTTTGATATGGTGAGACCGGGAATTGCGATGTATGGTTATCATCCCGCATCTGTGTGGAAGCAGGCGATTGATTTGCAGCCGGTGCTGGAACTCAGGACTGGCATTACTCGAATTGCCAGGATGCAGGCGGGTGAAGCGGTGAGTTATGGCCGTACTTATGTGACGGAAAAAGAAGAGGTCATTGCCACAATTCCCGTCGGCTACGCGGATGGCATTCCGAGGGCACTTGCCAACCGAGCATATGTAGAGGTTAATGGGGCCGTCGTGCCGATTGTGGGCACTGTCTGCATGGACCAACTAATGATCAACGTCACAGGGATTGACGTTGAGGTTGGTGATCCAGTCATCATTTACAGTAAACGTATAGAAAGTAAAGCGTCCATACAACATCATGCGGACTTGCTTGCCACGATTCCCTATGAATTGTTGTGTAGGATTACAAGTCGCGTGCCGCGTCACTATATTTTCTAAAAACATGTTAAAAAACCCGCCAAAACTGGATGGGAGACTCCATATTGCGTTATAATACAAAAGGGATTTGCTGGAGCTGGAGGGATCTGACGTTGTCTAAGTCTAGGCGAATCGCTGTCAATATGCCGCTGCATTTATTGAACGAGGTGGATGGGATCGTGGCTGAAGAACAAGAAACGCGCAGTAATTTGATACGGCAGGCAACGGCAATGTATGTGCATGAGCACAAAAAACAACGCATCCGGGAACTCTTGCAGCAAGGCTATCAGGAAATGGCAGGCATTAATTTGCGGATAGCCTCTGAAGCTTTTGACGCAGAAAGAGAAGCGGAGAAACTCGCCGATCGGCTTGTCAGCGGGGTGTAGTCATGAACATCAAGCGCGGCGATGTTTTTTTTGCAGACCTTTCCCCTGTCGTGGGCTCTGAGCAGGGTGGATTCAGGCCTGTCCTGATCATTCAGAACAATATCGGCAATCGATTCAGTCCCACAGTGATAGTCGCTGCGATTACGGCACAGATTCAGAAAGCGAAATTACCGACACACGTTGAGGTGGAGGCGTCCGAGTACGGACTCGAACGGGATTCCGTTGTTTTGCTGGAGCAAATTCGTACGATTGATAAACAACGATTAACGGAAAAAATCACGCATTTGAACGATGAACTGATGCAAAAAGTCAATGATTCTTTGCAAATTAGCCTAGGGTTAATTGAATTTTGACAATTCGGCAAAACAGTGGGGTCGAGCGATGATAGCTGCGGCCTTTTTAATTTGCGAGGAAGAATTTTCTTGTCAGTAGACATAAAAAGCATGTAAGCTTATACATTGAGTAAGCATCGCGGAAGGTGGGGATTGTAAGTGACTTCTGTTGTAGATCAGTCAAAAAGCGCATGGGAACGTTCGCATATAAAGAATTTGAATTTATATGAAAGTGGACTCTTAAAAATTGAATGGGTAAAAGAGCGGATGCCAATTCTACGGGCACTCGAAGAAGAATTTACGCGAGAACAGCCATTTGCAGGGAAACGAGTGGTGATTTGCCTTCATTTGGAAGCCAAGACCGCTTATTTAGCCAAAGTGGTGAAGGCAGGAGGAGCCGAAGTGACGGTGGTGGCCTCCAATCCGTTATCGACTCAGGACGATGTGGTGGCGGGACTGGTTCATGATGGGATCGCCGCACACGCGTGGCACGGCGCCACACCGGAAGAGTACGAGAGCCATATCATGGCGGCGCTCGACACGCATCCTCAATTGATCATCGACGATGGGGGAGATCTGGTCACGATGCTTCATCGCGTGCGGCCTGAGCAGGTCAAGGAAGTGACAGGCGGGTGTGAGGAAACCACCACTGGCATATTGCGGCTTCGCGCGATGGCGGAGGATGGTGCCCTGAAATTTCCGATGATTGCGGTGAATGATGCGTTTTCGAAGTATTTGTTCGACAATCGTTATGGGACGGGTCAGTCTGTCTGGGATGGCATTATGCGAACCACCAATCTGGTGGTGGCAGGGACATACGTGGTGGTCGTAGGCTATGGATGGTGTGGAAAAGGAGTGGCGATGCGCGCGAAAGGCCTTGGCGCAAAAGTCATCGTGACAGAAGTGGACCCCATCAAGGCCGTGGAAGCGGTAATGGACGGTTTCGAAGTCATGCCATCCTTGGAAGCGGCAAAGTATGGTGACTTTTTTATCACGGTCACCGGAGACAAAAACTGCCTGACAGGTGCTCATTTTGACGTGATGAAAAATGGAGCCGTGATGGCGAATGCCGGTCATTTTGACGTGGAGATTAGCAAGCCGGATTTAAATGCGCGTGCATCGTCGGTTCGTAAGGTCCGTCCAAATGTGGAAGAATTCGCCATGAAGGACGGTAGGAAATTGTATTTGCTTGCAGAAGGCAGATTGGTCAACTTGGCCGCGGGCGATGGTCACCCGGCGGAAGTGATGGATATGACTTTTGGTCTTCAGGCGCTCGCGCTTCGATTGGTAGCAAAAGGCGTGCTCGATGCGGGAGTGCACAATTTGCCTCAGGAACTGGATGAACAAGTGGCTCGTATGAGATTGAAAGCTATCGGTGTAGAGATTGATCAGTTAACAGAAGAACAGCAAGCTTATCTGAAGAGTTGGGGGCATGCGTGAAATGCGACCGCTAATCGGTCTGACCGTCAATGAAATGTCCAGAAACGGGAATCCGGGGATATTCCTCGGAAAGGACTACACGGATGGGGTATATGCGGCTGGAGGCCTGCCAGTGATACTGCCCCTTTCCACGAATCAAGGGGAGATGCGAGAGTGGGCAGATCGTCTTGATGGTCTATTGCTGACTGGCGGAGAAGACATCGCCCCTGCGCTTTATGGAGAGGAACCACGTCAGGGACTCGGGGAAATTTCCCCGGTCAGGGATTACTTTGAGGCCAAATTATTGGTGTATATGATCGAACAAAATAAACCTGTATTTGCGATATGCAGAGGCATTCAGGTGCTGAATGCGGTGATGGGAGGCACGCTTTTTCAAGACCTTCCGAGAGAATGGCCCAGTTCTTTGCAGCATTCGCAAAAAGCGCCACGGGATCACTTTGCCCATGTGGTAAAAATCAGCAAAGGGACCAAGCTCAATCAAATCGTGGGACCAGAGGATCTGCAGACCAACACGTTTCATCATCAAGCGGTCAAGCAGATCGCACCAGGTCTTGCTCCCAGTGCTCATAGTCGTGACGGACTCATCGAGGCCATTGAGGACCCATTGCGGACTTTTGTAATCGGAGTTCAGTGGCACCCTGAGAATTTGTGGCGGTCATCAGAGCGGAACTTCAAGCTGTTTACCGCATTTGTGGAGGCGGCAAAATCAGGGCAAAAGGCTCAATAAGCTTGTCCCTCTAAAGCATATCCGGTGCACTTTATCCGCTGAGTGAAGCAAGCGCCAGGGCCCAGGCCAATGCTTCACCGGATAAGGGGGAATGGATCATGGCAACCAGTATTTCAAATCGTCAGTTGCTGGTTCAACTGCAAGCGGGTATCAGTGCAAATGGTCAACCGAAGTTGCAGAATCATCTTTTTCCGAATGTCGACCCTGTCGCTACAGAGGATCAAATGGCACAGGTGTTAACCGCGCTTACGCCGCTTTTTCTATCTCAAGTGTACGCGAGCGGTCACGTCGATACGGTAGAAATCCTGCCTGCAGCTTCTGGAAGCACTACCACAGTCTGATTGCACTTACAAAAGGGGGATAACGTGATGAAAGAGTCGATTACCATGTCGTTTTTAACTTCGCTGAACAAAACGGTACGCATTCAGATTCCAGATCCCAAAACACCAGTTGATCCGCAGGCTGTCAATCAGGCGATGGATGCCATTGTCGCTGCAGACATTTTTGCCTTCACGAATGGACGGATTGTGAAAAAAGTGGCTGCCGCGCTCAACACCTCAGATTCCACTTCGATTGCACTGAGTTAGGTCGTTCAAACTGCCTGCGAGCCGCTGTGGAATTTTATTCTGCAGCGGCTTTTTGTACCAGCATCACCAGCTCAGAGGCGCTCCTTGCCTCTACGATCATTTTTTCGTTAAGGAAGACAAAAGGATTGCGAAAACAATGGTGGCAGTGGCCAAGACAGCCCCATTCCTGGATTTTTGCCTTTGGATAAAGCAACCTCAATTCTTGTATCGCTGTGAGAACGTCTTGTTCGATATTCGTGGTGCAATATTCAATAACCTGAATTTCCACAGCGAATTCAACTCCTGCAATTTTGTTCGATTTTATCATATCGATTGCGAATTACAATGAGCGTTGTAACCTATTGTTTTTTTTAACGTCTAATCAGTAGTGCAATGAGGTGGTAGTTTGGCACCGGCAAATAGGGACGACCGTACCGAATTACTGCGGGAATTGATGGAAGCCTACAGCCGTGATGTATTTCATGTGTTGCTTAGCTACGTAAAAGACCGTCATATCGCAGAGGATTTGGCACAGGATGTCTTTGTGAAGGTATATGATCATATGGATACCTTTCGCCAAGAGAGTAGCTATAAAACCTGGATTATTCGCATCGCAGTGAACAGGGCAAAAGATTTTTTGCGTTCATCTGCTAGAAAAAACCTATCGATGGACCATTTTTCCCATGTAGATAGTGAATTTTCTGTGGAGCAAACGGTGATTAGCAAAATTCGCGATGAACGCCTGTGGAGGGCGGTGACGGAATTGCCTGATTTATACCGCGAAGTGATTTGGCTATATTATGCAAAAGAGTTCTCAATCGATGAAATTTCCCAAGTGTTGAGCCTGGGAGAGTCGGCGGTCAAAACTAGGTTGTTTCGAGGACGAGAATTATTAAAAAAAGCCTGGAAAGGAAGTGAAGACCATGACGCATGAGGAGGATCGGGAATTTGATGAAGCGCTACAAAAGTTACTTCAGGACCGAATTGAATCAGTGAACGTCTCGTCGAGCTTCCAGGCGAAGGTGCTCGAGACAATTCAGGAGCGGCATGGGAAATACGGAAATTGGCTTCGATATGGAACACGAAACAAGCGCTGGATGGTGTTCATGTGGCAAAGCGTGGCCGCCGTGATGATTGTCGCCATGATTGCCTTTGTGGGTGCAAGGGTAACCCAACCCGCGCAAAACCAAATGCAATTTAGTGACATGCATATGGCAGGATCGGATAGCCTCATGAAATCCAGTTCCACAAGTGCTACGGGGACTTCGTCTGCTAACGCCACGGAGTCGGAAGCGGTGGTGTTTGGTAAATTTGCAGCGATTAGCACAGAGAACATTCAGTTGGTACAGGGAGTCGTGAGTACGAAACAGGCAAATGACAAGGGACAAGTGCAAAATTTGCTACCTCAGATGGCGGATCGTATCAGTTCGCTGTCCAAACAACGGTTTACCGTGCGGTGTCAATTGTATAATTCCAGTAATCAAGCGATTCAGGGAAAAAAATTGCTGGGTATGCTGTTCATTTTGAATCGTCCTGGGCAACTGACACCTAGCAAAGAGAGTGACTGGGAGTACTTTGTAAATGGACCAAATCAAGTGATTCCTGCTCACCAAGCGGTCAACTGGTCTTTCTCTCCTAACCCTGCGCCACCCTACACTTCACTCCAACATCGCTATGTGCACATTGTGTGGTTGACCAATCAAAACATGACAGGTGCGCCTAGTTTTGTCATTCATCCTTTACCAATACAATTAAAGAAGGATCGAATGATTGTATATAAAGAGGTATCTCCTCAGATTCAATTCCTGCGCATTCAAGCGACGGTTAAAAATCAGGGCACTACCCCGTTGCCATTATCGTCGTTACTCGGCATGTTGTTTTTTAAGACAGACTCTCATGCTTCGATCTTGTCTGCTGCTACCTATAAATATTTTGACGATGTGCTTCCACTGGGGAAGACGTACCAGTCTATAATGCCTGGTCAAACAGGACAAGTGCAGTTTGAAATTGTCGGGGTACCCGGAATGGATATGACAAAATTGCCATTCACCCTGTTGGTGGTGAAACGTTCGGATATTGGCGCGTAGTTATGAATCAACCTGGCTTGGTGGTATAATCTCACAGAGAGCGAGGGCTATTTTTTGTTAGTGAAAGACTTGGGTGAATTTGAACTGATAGACCGACTGCGACAAATTTTGCCACACGGTGATTCGCGAACGATAGTGGGGATTGGCGATGACGCGGCAGTACTCGAGTATCATCGTCCAATTGTTGTCACCACGGATGCGATGGTGGAAAATGTTCACTTTCGGCCTGATTTAATTGATGATGTTTCCTTAGGGTATAAGGCTTTGACATCATCGCTGAGCGATGTGATCGCCATGGGAGCGAACCCGTACCATGCGCTCATCACGCTGTTATTGCCTGAAGCCACTTTGGTGGAGACGTGTGAATCCATCTATCGGGGGTTGAAGGAAGCAGGAGATGAGTTTGGCGTTCGCATCGTGGGCGGCGATATTGTCAAATCTCCGCTGACACTTGCGATTTCTGTTACGGTGTTTGGGGAGTTGTTGGGAGCTCGGCCATTGCTGCGTAGTGGCGCAGAACCTGGTGACCTGATCTTTGTCACGGGGGACCTGGGTGGTGCGGGGGCCTATTTGCATTATAAAAATCAATCACATCCCGTGTTTCTGTCACCAGTTGACGAATGGGATCTGGCGATGCGTCATCGGCGTCCAAGGCCACAATTATCCGCAGCAGAGGTACTGGCCAATCTCCCTGACTGTTCTTCTACCGATGATATTAGTGACGGGTTAGCTTCAGAGTTGCATGAAATTGCGACTGCTAGTCAAGTGCGAATGATCATAGAGGCAGACAGAATCCCCACTCTGCCATCGCTTCGTCGTTATGCACGAATGGCTGGCGCCGATCCGCTTGATTTTGCTCTATTTGGCGGGGAAGATTATCAAATAGTAGGCACAGTCAAGTCGCGAGGAGCAGGAGAATTGCTCACGCGCCTCGAAGCGGTAGGGGTACGCGTCACGATGATCGGTCGTGTGGAAGACGGAAACCCAGGGATCGATGTGATGCGTGAAGGCAAGCGGGAAGCCTTGGAGCAAAGGGGATTTGACCATTTCCGGGGCTAGCATCGGGGGGATACCATGACAGAGTGGCCATTAGGTAACGTTCACTTGTTAACATTGGATAGTGCCGATGCTACGATACAATTTGGGCGCATTGGCGGTGAGGTGGCGCGTCCCGGCATTGTTTTTTGTTTAAATGGCGAACTTGGTGCAGGCAAGACGACTCTTGCCTCGGGAATTGCCCAGGGCTTGGGTCTTGATGCGGTTACGCAGAGCCCTACCTTTACACTGGTTGCAGAGTACTTAAATGGGCGCATTCCCATGTATCATATGGATCTATACCGCCTTTCAGAGCAAGCGTCCCTGGAAATCGACCTTTTTGACGAGTATTTATATGGAGATGGCGTGTGCATCGTGGAATGGGCGCAGTGGATTCAGGACTTTTTGCCTGACGATCGTCTGGAACTGACTATACATAAGCTGGATAAGCCGGATGCCCGTGAAATACAGGTGATCTCCTATGGAAAATTAGCGATGGATGTGTTTAAAGAGTGGATCGATCGATGGTCATCTTGGCAATGGATACAGCAACAGACCAATTGAGTCTGGCGCTGGGCCGGGACAGTGGAGAAGTGCTTGCATCGTGGACAAGTGCGGTGCCTAAAATGCATGCGACTTTGTTTCATCCATTATTGGATCAAATGCTGGCTGCAGTGAAAGTAAGCCTTCAGGATGTTGGGGCTGTGGTGGTAGGAGTGGGCCCAGGTTCCTATACAGGGGTACGCATTGCCGTGACAGCAGCCAAAGTTTTTTCTTATACGCTAAATATCCCAGTGGTTACCGTCTCTTCACTGGAGGCGGCGGCCTATGCTGCAAGGGCGCATCAGGGCTTGGTAATACCGGCTTGGGACGCGCGAAGGCATGCGGCGTACTGTGCGGCTTTTCGTTCAGATCCGTATGAACAAGCATGGGAACGCGCTTTGCCAGATGGGCGGAGGGAATTTTCCCAATTGGTGCAAGAGGTGCTTGAAGTCGCAAGAGAGGACGAAAAAGTTTGGTTACTTGGCAATTCGGCCTCCTCTATTGTGGATTTTTTTCGTCAAAAAGGGGAAGACGGGATAGTTGGCGTATATGATGAGAGAACTCTTTTATCTGGGGAGTTGATTTTCCGGGTTGGGTTGAGGGCCATTCAGAAACAGCCTGATTTGATCACTACTCAAGGCATGTGGGAGTCCGTTCATGACCTCGTTCCCAATTATGTGCAAATGGCGGAGGCACAGGCACGACTTTTGCCTGATCGACAAGGGGGTTGAGTGGGTGGAGTCCATCGATACAATGGACCAAGTTACGTTTCGGCGCATGACGCTAAAAGACTTAGATCGCATCATGGCGATTGAAAAAGCTTCTTTTTCGGCGCCTTGGTCGCGAAACGCATTTACGGGTGAATTGTCAGACAACCATTTTGCCCGTTATCTCGTGATGCAGATGGGCGATGAAATCATTGGGTATGGTGGCATGTGGATAATCATTGATGAGGCGCATGTGACCAATATTGCCGTTTACCCCTTATATCGCGGCAAAAAACTCGGAGAGCGGTTGCTACGCTTTATGATGGCAGTGGCGTATACCGAAGGGGCACGTAGAATGACGCTGGAAGTGAGGGTGTCCAACTTTCAAGCGAAAAATTTGTACCTTAAAATGGGATTTTTGGAAGCAGGACTGCGCAAGGGGTATTACACTGACAATAAGGAGGACGCCATCATCATGTGGGCGGACATTCCCGAACCAGAGGATGAAGATCATGCGGTATGACGAATTGGTGAGAGAGAAGTATGCTCGCGATGCGAAGTCTGGTAATCCGGTGCATATCCTAGCTATTGAATCGAGTTGTGATGAGACGGCAGCCGCCATCGTAAAAGATGGCAAACAGGTGGTGAGTTCTGTTGTGGCATCGCAGATTGCTACACACCAGCAATTTGGCGGAGTAGTGCCTGAGGTGGCTTCGAGGGCGCACGTCGAAGTGATCACCCGGGTAGTAGATCAGGCGCTACAGGAAGCAAAGATGAAGTTGCATGACCTCCAGGCCATCGCCGTAACGTACGCGCCGGGACTGATTGGCGCGCTTTTTGTTGGCGTGACAGCAGCGAAGACGCTTGCGCAGGTGGCAGGGCTACCGCTGATTGGCGTGCACCACCTCGCAGGGCACATGTATGCCTCCGCCATCTCGGAAGGCGTGGAACCCCCTTTTCTGGCGCTGATCGTCTCTGGCGGTCATACGGAGTTGGTACAGGTGGAGAAGGATGGCACGATGCATCGCCTGGGGAAAACAAGGGACGATGCGGCCGGTGAGGCTTTTGACAAGATCGCGCGGGCACTAGAACTCGGGTACCCGGGCGGACCTGCGATACAAAAAGCGGCCCTACATGGGGACCCCTCCGCGATGGAATTTCCCCGCGCCAAACTGCCAGAAGGCAGTCTGGATTTTAGCTTTAGTGGATTAAAATCGAGCGTCATGCTGTATATGGATCGGAGGAAAAAATCAGGCGATCCGATTGCCGTGGAGAACATCGCGGCCAGCTTTCAATCTGCTGTGGTGGAAGCACTAGTGGAAAAAGCGGAACTTGCGCTGCGGGAGACAAGCATGCATACCTTAGTGCTCGCAGGAGGTGTGGCAGCCAATGCGCTGCTGCGTCGTCGCATTCAAGAGGTGTGCGAGCCGCTTGGCGTCCAGGTGGCGATCCCGCCTCTTTGGTTATGCACAGATAATGCAGCGATGATCGGAGCGGCGGCTTATCCACGCTACCTGCGCGGAAAACTCGCTGACCTCTCGTTGACCGCGCTTGCCAACTTGTCGCTGGAAGCGTGGTGAAATAAGGGTTTGTAAGCGTTTCACACAGGTTTATCCACCACTTATCCACGAGTTATCCACAAAATCTGTGGATAACTCATTAAAAGTTAGTGGATTACTCAATTTCGGATGCTGTTATCGTCCACTCTTCATAGAATCCTTCTAGCTCAGCGGTTACTGCCAGAAATTCTTTTTGCACAGCATCTGCCCGCTCCCTGTCCTCATAAAGTTCAGGCTCCGATAACATCATTTCCAGCTCTTGTTTTTTATCCTCGAGCCTTGCAATCTCCTTTTCCAAGCGATCCATTTTAGTCTGCAATTTTCGCGCATCGCTTCGTTCCTGCTTGCGTTTGCTATAGGCTTGTTCCGATGCGCTCGGCGCTGTTATGGTGGGTTCGTTGCGCTCTGTTCGGGATTCTTCTCGCCACTTTAAAAAATCTAGGTAATTACCCTCTATGATTGGATTGCCGTCTATCGACAAGTGAACCAATCGGTGGCAAAGTCGGTTGATAAAAAAGCGGTCATGGGAAACGAAAAGAAGCGTGCCCGGATACTCCATCAACGCTTTTTCCAGCACTTCTTTGGCGGGAATGTCCAAATGGTTGGTGGGTTCGTCGAATATGAGCAAATTGGCGCCAGTCCAGGAAAGAATGGCGAGCTGCAGTCGGTTTCGCTCTCCTCCGCTCAGGTTTTTCACTTGTTTGAAGACATCTTCACCGTTAAAGAGCAGGTGACCCAGACGTGTACGGATCTCCGTTTCCGTTTTCATTGGGTAAGCCGCCCAAAGTTCATCGAGGACCGTTCGTTCAGGGTCGGCAAATGAGAACTCCTGCTCAAAATAGGCGGTTTTGATTTTGGTGCCAAATTGAATGCTTCCCTGATCAGCCGATTGTTCCAGAATGGCACGTAGTAGTGAGGATTTGCCGATGCCGTTGGCACCCGTGATGGCGATTTTCTCCCCGCGCCACACCTGCAGGTTCAGAGGTGGAAAAAGTGTCCTGCCACTTCGGATAATCGTCACTTGTTTTAATTCGAGCACGGATTTGCCGCTGTCTTCGTTGACGGGAAACGTCAAATAGGCGTATTTGTCTTTTGTGGGCGGGACCAGTCGCTCCATTTTTTCAAGCGTTTTACGCCTGCTCTGTGCACGGCTGGTCGTGGTGGCGCGCGCGATGTTTTTATTCACAAACGTTTCCAACCGCTGAATTTCCTCTTGTTGTCTTTCATAGGCTTCCAGCGCCTGCGCCACCTGCAATTCTTTGATCGCTACATATGCGCTGTAGTTACCGGCGTAACGGATGAGAACCCCCTGTGCCAATTCGTAGGTGATCTGGGCTACTCGGTCGAGGAAAAAGCGGTCGTGGGACACTACCAGCACCGCTCCCCGATAACGCATCAAATGGTCTTCCAGCCATTCCACGGTCTCTAGATCCAGGTGATTGGTGGGTTCGTCGAGCAATAACAAATCCGGTTCTTCCAGCAACAATTTGGCCAACTGCAGGCGTGTTTTTTGACCGCCGCTGAGTGACTGTACCGGTTGTTCAAAGCGGTCCGCAGGAAAGCCCATGCCCGCCAACACTTTTCGCACGCGGCTATCGACTTCGTATCCGCCCGCGTTCGTGAATTCCTGTTCTGCACGCGCATATTTCTCTGCTAATCCTTCTGCCTCGAAGGCTTTTGCCTGCGAGAGTGACTGGGCTAATTCCTGCCACTTTATCTCCAACTCATCGACATAGTGAAACACCTCTCTGGCTTCCTGCCAGATCGTTTTATCTTCGTGCAGAGGGGGCATTTGCGCGAGATAGCCGATACGGATTTGACCAGCCTTGATGATTTCCCCTTGATCTGGAGAAAGGAGCCCCGTGATCGTTCGAAGCAACGTAGACTTGCCTGTTCCGTTGTGGCCCACCAGCGCCACGCGCTCTCCGCTTTGTATTTCCATATTCACGCCATGAAGAATGGTATTGGCGCCATAAGCGACGTGTAGATCCTGAATGCGTAGTAAGTTCATGATAATCCCTTCGTAAAGAATTTCTTGACATAGTGTAACATACCGCTTCGCTTTGTCCGTAAAGTGGTGTACGCTTTTATTAATAGGTAGGAGCCATGAAGCAAAAGGGGATTGAAAGTTGGAGCAGTCGTTATGGGATGCAAAACAAGCCATTCGTAAAGAAGTGTTGGAAAAGCGAAAGACGATCGATTTATGGCAAAAAAAGGGCTGGGATGAGAAAATAGCTGCTGCCGTTATGGCTCATCCTCTCTATATGAGTGCCTCCACCGTAATGCTGTACATGGCGATGCCTCATGAAATCAGCGTCGATTTATTGGTGGATGACTCCATCTCCGCGGGAAAAAAAGTGGGGCTCCCCCGAGTCAATCGTCAAACAAAGCGCTTGCATGTCCATCACTTTGCAAAAGATGATCAGTTGATCGCTGGGGTCTTCGGGATCCGTGAACCTGATGCGGGATCACCTGAAATGCGTTTGAGCGAGTTCGATCTTTTGATTATGCCGGGACTGGCTTTCGGGGAAAATGGGGAACGAATTGGCTATGGAGGAGGATACTATGACCGACTGATCCATCATCAGGAGAGTCGGCCTTTTTTGCTGGCGGTTGCCTATGATTGGCAAGTGTATCCAAAACTTCCGGTAACGCCTGAAGACCAAAGAATAGACGGTGTGGTGACGCCGACTAAGGTGATCTCGTTTTGAATGCGATGGCGTTCAGCGGTATCGTACTCGCCGGTGGATACAGTTCGAGGATGGGAACGGATAAAGCGCTTTTGCCTATCGCAGGGGCGCCGAGTTATGTCCATGTCGCAAAAGTGCTAACTCACGTAGCAGAGGATATTTGGGTAGTGAGAAGACCGGATCAGGCACCGATCGAAACGAATGAGTTCGTTACGGGTGTGGTTCATGATGTGCGTCCCGGAGAGGGGCCGCTGGCTGGTATGGAAGCGGGATTGGCCCATATGAAAAATAGTTGGGGTCTCGTCGCGCCGGCAGATGCCCCGATGATTAGACCGTCTCTACTCTTCAAACTGACCACATTGGTAGCAGAGGCAAGCAGAAGTCATGCGGACATACAGGCGTTTATTTTTAAGCGAGGAGAGCAAATTTATCCGCTATTTGGTTGTTACCATCAAGAGGTTCTGAAAGTCATTGGAGAATTGCTTGACAATGGGAAGCGGCGGGTGAAAGATTTATTTGATCAAATTCATGTGAGGTACGTGACAGAATGTGAGTGGATCTCGGAAGATCCGAATGAAGTGAGTTTTTGGATGATGAACACACAAGAGGAGTATCAGAAAGTTCGTGAGCTATTGGAAGGGGAGTTTAGGGAATGAAACGTGAGGTGGCGGTAGAAGAAGCGGTGGGGATGGTACTGGCCCACGATGTCACGCAAATTATCCCGGGGCAATATAAGGGGCGTTTGTTCAAAAAAGGGCATGTGATCCAGGCGGAAGATATTGAGCCGCTCCGTTCGATTGGCAAGGAGCACCTATATGTGCTGGAACCGGATGCTGATGAGGTTCATGAGGATGAAGCCGCAAAAGCGATGGCAGAAGCGCTTTTAAGCGATAGCTTGACGATAGAGGAAGCGCATGAGGGAAAAGCGGCGCTTCGAGCTGCTATAACTGGCGTATTGCGGGTGAACGCCGATCAGATGACTGCACTGAATGGCAACGGCGAGTTACTGCTTGTCACCAAAAAGTCGTTGGTACCAGTGCAAGTGGGAGAGACAGTGGCGGTGGCGCGCGCAATTCCGCTTCTTATCAAGCGGGAAGTTCTTCAAGAATTCACAGAAGTCGCAGCGAAAAGTGCGCCTATTCTTGAAGTGTTGCCCTATAAGGACATTCGGGTAGGAGTCGTGACTACAGGCAGCGAGGTGTTCAGCGGTTTGATCCAGGACAAATTCGGGCCGCTCTTGAAAGAAAAGCTGAGCGCCTATCCAATCGAGTGGCTTGGGCAGACCATCGTGGGGGATGCCATGGAAGCGATCGTGGAAGCGATCAACCAATGGATCAGTCGAGGGGCGAATCTGGTGCTCGTGACAGGCGGCATGTCTGTTGACCCAGATGATCGCACGCCCGCCTCGATTCGCAGTGTGGCAAAAGATGTCGTTACTTATGGGTTTCCGGTGTTGCCAGGCTCTATGCTGATGCTCGCCTATCATGAGCAAGCCACCATCATGGGGCTTCCAGGCGGCGTTTTGTATGATCGCTACACCTCCTTTGATATGGTGCTCCCAAGGGTGCTAGCAGGAGTTCGCGTGACGGCGCAGGAAGTGGCAGCGCTGGGCTATGGCGGGTTATTGAAATGAGTGCGGAAGTGCCTGTGATCTCATTTGCGGGATTTAAGCACACTGGCAAGACCACGCTGATCTCGAAGCTCGTGGCCGCCATGTCTGCGAGAGGATGGCGTGTGGGATGTATTAAGCATGATGGGCATGATTTTTCCTATCAGAAGCCAGATGCAGACACAGGAATATTTTTAGATTCCGGGGCGACCGTCAGTATGGTGGTGAGCAGCACGGGGCATGTACTTTCCGAATGGAGGCGCCAGGAGCAAGTAACTTTGAATGAATGGGTCGCAAGGCTTGGCAGCGTGGATCTTGTGATTGTGGAAGGGTATAAAGAGTTACCCATTCCTAAATGGATTTTACTTGAAGATAATGAGGGAGATCCACCGTATAAACTCCCTTATTTTTCTAAAAATCCGGATATTCTTGGACATATCAGGGGAATCATCGTTCCAGCCCCACCATTGAAGGTTGCCGATACCAGTCTGCCAGTGTATCATAGAGATAATATCTTGGGGATTTTGTCTGCGATTGAAGTGATGATGGGGTAATGAAAGACGATTAATTTACCGGAAATAACAGCGAAAAGATTGCCATTATATTATCGTTTTTTGAAAGCGCAATTGGATAATGGGAAGGAGCGCGTTTCTTCTCAAGAAGTAAGTGAAGCACTTCATTTAGACCCGGCAACAGTTCGCAAGGACTTCTCCAATTTGGGTGATTTCGGAAGACGCGGATACGGCTACGATGTGGCCTACTTGAAGCAATTCATTGCTCATTTGCTGTATCAGGATCAACCAGTTCAAATGGTATTTATCGGTTCCTTACACTTTTACCAAGTATTATGTGAAAACCAGTTCATGCTGGATGAGGGGTACGAGGTTACTGCCATTTTTACAACCTCTATTCAAGAATTAATCAATAATGACAATAGTTTTCCGGTGTATTCCATCGACGATCTTGCATCTTATGCGGCCACTCATGCTGTTGACATTGCCATTCTCGCTACTTCCGGTGAAGTTCAAGACGCAGCGGAAGTCGTGGTGCAGGCGGGAATCCGATCCATATTGAACTGTACGGCGAAATATATCCAACTTCCTGGAGACGTGGACGTGCAACATCTGGATATCATCGGAGAATTACATTCACTTCATTTGCGTCGAATCTATGCACAATAAAAAAGGTCGCAGATAGCCTAAAGATAGGAGGGGTGTAGCGTGCTAGGCAATATTGGGATTTCGGGTCTTGTCCTTATCCTTGTAGCTTTACTACTAGTGTTTGGCCCAAGCAAGCTGCCGGAGATCGGCCGGGCATTCGGCAAAGGATTGCGCGAATTCAAAGATGCAACGAAAGACATAACAAGCGATAGCCGTCCAGAGCAAATCGAGCGGAAAGATGCTGAATAGCAGAGATGAATTGGATTAACCTCCTCTTGCGGGGAAGCAAAGCGATAGAAAAGAATAGCACCTTGGTTGCCCATCTGGAAGAGTTGAGGAAACGACTGATCTTTGTATTAGCTTTCTTTGTTGTGGTGATGGTCGGATCACTGACTTTTGTCGGAAAGCTGTATCACTTCCTTTCCAGACCGCTTGCCGGGATGAAGTTACTCGTTCTTGGACCCGGTGATGTGGTGCAAGTATACTTTATGATCGCGGGGGTTGTGGCGTTTGCCGTGACGACCCCTTTTTTGCTATGGCAATTATGGAAATTTGTTAGTCCGGGGCTCTACCCTAAAGAAAAAAGCTATGCCAAGCGATTGATTTTGCCTGTAACGATCATGTTTGTGTTGGGTATCAGTTTTGGATATTTTATTATATTCCCAGAAATTATTCATTTTTTGAAAAACTTAGCCGAACAAAACTTCACCGTCAGCTTTACCGCAAAAGAGTATTTTGCCTTCATGTTCAATATTGTGATCCCTTTTGGGCTGTTGTTTGAAATGCCGATCCTGATCGTTTTTTTGACGAGAATCGGCGTTTTGACTCCGCAATGGCTTCGAAAAATGCGGAGGATCGCTTATTTTTTATTTGTTTTGTTGGGGGTGCTCATCAGCCCACCTGAACTCATTTCACACTTGAGCGTGGTCATCCCGATGGTGTTGATTTATGAGATCAGCATCTGGCTTGCAGCAATAGCTTATCGCAGGAAACTTGCCGCTGAAGCATGGTGGCGGGAGGAACAGGCCGTTTCTCAGGGTAAAGCTACAGAAGCGAAGGTCGATGAGGAAGTCGCGGGACAAGCAATGGATACACCTCAAGAGGGAGCAGACCAAACGGAATCAGTTCTCCCTGAAGTGCCAGTGGGTGAGTCGGATGATGACCCAATGACGCCTAACGATCCGAATATCGAGGATGACGCAACGGAAGTTCTGGGAGATATTCAAGTCGTATCCGAGCGGTTGTTGGCACAACTTCAGCAACCACCTGTATTCAGGCAAAAACAAGGAATTCACCTTGATGAACGGGAATAAGCGGTATTTATGATTTTGGGATTTTGCTTGCCTGTAAGGTTTGAAGTTGCTCTAGTCGCTCTTGCAGACGCAGGTAAACGTGAGATACAGAGTTAGCCATTTCTTGATAGGCTGCTTTTTGCGTAGGTTCGAGAGTTTCTAGTGCAAATGCGGCAAGACTGGCATGTAGGCTTTGCGCCGTTGTGGCGGCTGTTTCAATTTGCTGTGGTGTAGTCAACCAAAAAACCCCCTTTCAACAGTTATAACCTGTCATGAAAGGGGGTTTCTCATTCATATAGAGAGGGACTCAACTGCCAAGACCAACGTGTTGGCGTACGATGTCCATCGTGGTGGCGGCAGTGGCTCTCGCTTTCTCTGCGCCAAGTTGTAATAACCGCTCAATTTCACCGCTGTTGCGAATTTCGGCATAGCGATTTTGGATAGGCGACAGATGGGCAACGAGCGCTTCGCCAAGATCTTTTTTAAAGTCACCATAGCCTTTCCCATCGTAGGCCGCGACTACCTCTTCGATTGACTTGTCTGTCACTAAGCTGAATATGGTCAGCAGATTGGAAACGGCTGGCTTTTCTTCAGGGTCAAATCGAACAACGCGATCAGAGTCGGTGACGGCACGGCTGATTTTTTTGCGAATGACGTCTGGTGGATCAAGCATTTCGATGCGGCTCCCAGGATTGGGATTGCTTTTGCTCATTTTTTTGCTGGGATCGTCAAGTGACATGATCCGAGCGCCTTGTTTTATCATCATGATATCTGGAATAGTGAACGTGTCTCCAAACCTTGTGTTGAATCTGATGGCAAGGTCGCGAGTCAACTCGAGGTGTTGTTTTTGGTCTTCACCAACAGGTACTAAGTGTGATTGATAGAGCAGGATGTCCGCTGCCATTAATGCGGGATAAGTAAAAAGTCCTGCTGATACCGCTTCTTTGCCTTCGCCTTTTTCCTTGAACTGCGTCATTCTTGACAGTTCTCCCATGTGAACGAGGCACTGAAGGATCCAGCCAAGTTCGCTATGGGCACTTACGTCCGATTGTACGAAGAGTGTTGATTTTTGAGGGTCAAGACCTACAGCCAGATAAAGGCTTGCCAGATCTTTAATGCGTTCTTTCAATTGGGAGGGATCCTGCGGCATGGTGATTGCATGCATGTCAACAATGCAGTAGAAAGCATCCGCCTGATCCTGTAGGGCGACAAACTGTTTCAACGCGCCCAAGTAATTTCCAAGTGTGATTTGTCCAGTGGGTTGAATTCCCGAAAATACGCGTGAAGTCATACCATTCATCCTTTATGCAAACTTGTGAAATATCTTCCCACAGGTCAGATTTTCTGTCAAACCAACTTTTTTTCCTTTAACCTAAATTTTTCGTTCTCGATTAGTTGCAAAATGGGTGAGAAATCGGTAATATATTCATTGTCATTAGCACTCAGTCGAAGTGAGTGCTAACAAACTAAAATTATCAATGTTTACGAGGAGGTAATCGCATGATACGGCCACTAGGTGACCGCGTCGTTTTGCGCGCTGTTCAGCGTGAAGAAAAAACAACGAGCGGTATTGTACTCCCTGATACAGCGAAAGAGAAGCCACAAGAAGCTGAGGTCATCGCAATCGGACCTGGGCATTATGAGGACGGTAAGCTCGTAGCAGTGTCCGTCAAAGTGGGAGACCGCGTTATTTTCTCCAAATATGCTGGTACTGAAGTCAAGTACAATGATGAAGAATTGCTGATTGTACGTGAAGCCGATATTCTTGGCGTGGTGGAAGCTTAATCAGGAATTGGTGACATGATTAATTTTTCCGCGAAGTTTTATCTTACATAAGTAAACGGAGCGGGCTAGGTAACGGG
>JAJZCW010000017.1 GCA_021828865.1 Bacillota bacterium | reverse complement strand
GCTACCCTATATGATCTTGACAACCCCATAGCAGACGAAGCCTTTGAACAATGGCGAACATCGTTTGACGCGGCATGTGCGGCACAAGAACACCCCTATGTAGTTTGCCCTGAATTCACGATGAAGCGCATTTATTACGATTGGCAACCGCCGCAAGAGAAACCATCACACTGCACACCGGAAGAATTGCGGCGAAGGCAGAACGACTTCATGCAACCGCCTGTTGTAACGCATGGCAATGATACACAAAAATCATCCACGAAAATCCAATTTTTTGAGATCGATTAGTCACCTTCAAAAATCTGCCCCATTTTCGACAACCTTTTAGGGAAATGGTTTCCATGGATGACATTCTCGCGCGCGAGAGAATACTAAGATTTACTAACCATCACGCAGCGCGAAAGTTGTATCAGCATCGTGTCAGACTCGTGATAGTCCCGTGTCATTGTCGTATCAGTGGACTGAACGATAACCCCTTCTAATGGCGACAAATCAAAATGACTTGCGTCTAGTTTGAGCATCGTAGTATGCCTTTAGGATCGCTTCGATCTGGCGTAGATGTTCAAAGTGCGCCGAATGTGTGTCTGCTGGCAACTCCTTTTTGCATAGTTCCAGCGTAAAGAGCAAGCCGTCCAGTTCTTCTTGTGGTGACTTCTTCTCATTCATGTTTTCATTCCCCCTGATCTATCCGCTCAACAATATCCGTTAAATCACACTGGAAATAACCGCAGATTTTATCAAGCACTGTCATACTCACATTTTCACCACGTCCCATTTTTGCAATGGTTGAAGGTGAAACCCCGATTGCAAGCCGGAGTTCCTCTTTTGTCATTCCCTTGTCTAGCAACAGATGCCACAGCTTTTTATATGAAAACCCCAATACATTCACCACCCTTACCAATTCTATATAAAGTCATAGATATTATACTATTTAACCAAGAAATATTACAATAAATGCTTGATTGTCTATGTTAGAAAGTATAGAATATCTATATAAATTGATATGAACACGAATAAAAGGAGGCAACCGCATGATTGACACCGCAACCGTACCGACACGTAGAGAACAGGCAGGACTTAGCAAATCATTCATGGCCAAAGTATTAGGGATGGATCGTCACACTTACGCCGATCACGAAAAGCGTAATTTTTGGTGGGCGCATGAGGCCGTGAAGCTGGACTATGTATTTAAGGTGATAGATCAAGGATTGATTCGCGACGACGACCCGTTGCAGTTCTATCTGATTCTGAAACTCAGACCTGTTGAGAAATTAGAGGAAGTTGTGCAATCCCTACGAAACCAAGAGAAATATAGCAGCGATTCATTTAAGGAACTGTTTGAGGATATAACGCGCTTGATCGAGGAACGCAAGCAATCGGAAAGGGTACTAGCATGATAGATAAGGCCGCAATCGAAGCAGAGGCGCAGGCTTACCGCGCGAAAATCGGAGGAATCTTTATCATCTTTCCGATTGAGCCGGACAACCCCCGTTCCCTCTATGCGTTCACGACACTATGGGGGGATATCGTTCATGTGTACCATGAAGCGTTACCCGTTGAAGAAGCAGCCGCAAGCCTTCAGATGGCGATTGAAGCCTATGAGGAAACATTCAAGACCAAGATTGATTGGGATAGAGACGTTAAGTTTATCAGCACAGAGGCACAGGTGAACGCTGATAACGTGACCATGCGCAGACTCAGGAACAGCGGCGAACTACGACCAGCAGCGCCTACCGGATACCTGACGAGTGAGGACGTAAGACACGAAACTGAACCAGAGGAAAGATACTTGTTTAGCGCAAGAGGATTGATCAAGTTTATGTACCTGGAGAGTCACGACACACCAAAGGCCGCTGGATTCATGGACAAGTATTATCAGCTTTTAGCCATGAAGAAGTACGGAGCCACAGCAGCGCATATCCGGCGTGAAGTGAAGCGCATGACCACAGGTGAAGCCGTGAAATGGATTGAGCGCACGTACAGCACGTACATACACGATGACAGCGAAATCTTTGACTTGATGCCTGGTCTAAAAAAGTAGCCGTAAGGTGTTCCCTTACAGGCCGATAAGGAGGAATCACGACATGAGCATTAGCGCTGATGAAGTGAAGGCACACCGCAAGGCGAGAGGATGGAGCAAGCTAGACCTTTCCATTGCGGCAGGACTTCGACCAAAGCAGTACGCAAAGAGAGAAGCAGGCAAGATAGCATTCGAGCCTCGCGAACTAGCAGACATTCGCCAAGCGTTCATACACGGCCTGCAAGTGTACCCACACCAGCTTTTGACGCATTGCGGCCAACCGCTCAAGTTATCCTTCAAGTGTGATGAACATGGCCACGCAACACGCTTCACAGCCACTTGCGAGCATTGTCAAAAATATATTGAGATCGAATTTGAGGAGTGATGAAGATGGCGACAAGAGAAGAAATCGAGCTTATCAACGCTGAAATTTTGCTAGCCTTGATCCGTAAAGCGGATATGGACCCACGAACTGAAATCAACCGCAACGATCCAGCCGTAACAGCAACGATGATCCTTGAACGCTTACCGGACGATGGAACGCAACTTCGCACCATGGAGCAAGACTTCTTACAGCGTGTGATTACATTAGCCCACGAACACCGCGAGAAGTAACAGAATAACAAGCGCTGGCCATTATCGGTTGGCGCTTTTTTTTGTGCCTACATTTCAGAAAAATCCGGTCAATGATAATGCCCGTCATGCCTTGATTTAATCAATATCCCCCCCACCTTGAAAATAACTAGATTTTATTCCTGACCGTGCGCCCAACCTGTTTGTTGCGCGACCTAAAAAAATCGAAAAATGCTGGAGTTTTTTAGAAAAAACGCGATAATGTTTGATCTTTTGAAATCAGTTGATTTATTCCTTCTTTTTCTGACTCAGAAAACCACCTACAAGCGCTGTCATCGATCACAACTTTTCCGACACCAAAAAACGAGTTTCGGAGTTTTCGGAGACCCTAAAAATGAGCAGTAGATCACCATCACGAGCACTGGCAAGATAACAGCAATTATCTTTCTAGTGGTCACAGATAACGCTACAACTAGAACCCCTGAGCTGATCATGGGAACCGCGCGAAACACTCGCAAGATAATAAGGCACGATGGTCAAACTTTGGCTGAGTAAAACTGTTCGTATTATTGCCGATATGCGACGAGTTTTTGAAAAAGGCGTACAACTAGATCAGGTGGAAACCGCTTGATAATACGATTGAAACTCATCGTATATTGGGGAACCGTTGCCGCTATTTCGCCGGACAAAACCGTACACGCATTAGACAAATTCGTCCTTTCATGGCGCACTCAGAAACCGCGCGAGCCGCGCAGATCATGGCTTGATGGCAGATTCAAATGGTTCGTGACGTGAACCTTTTCACTACAGGAAGCTCCAGAAGGGACAAACGGGACGGGACACGGTTCCTAAAAAAGCGGAACGGAACGCGAAACGGAACGGACGCTATAAAAAACGAATGCAACGGTTGCAACACAACGCAACACGCACTAAAAAAAACCAAACCAAACCGCATAAAAAAAGACGCTCCTAGACTTGTGGGCGCAGCAAATCATTGTGAGTTGTCGCGAAACACGCAACCTGAATCAATTTGATTTAGGATCGATGACCGCACGACTTTGTGCAGTCCGCCAGTGCTGATATACACCGTTATAAACAGGTACGAAACAACAAAGCGGCCATTCCAAACCCTTTACAGGCCAAAGCTTGACCATATACCCACAGCTTGAGAAGCAGAAGGTCATCAATTTAGCCTTGATAATTCAACGTTTTTTCACCAATGATCTAGTCATGATCTAGTTTTCTTGTTATACTGAACTTAGTTGAGTTACATACACTTTGAAGGAGTTGAGCCGAATATGGCAACCTTCACCCAGAGAGGTATAGACGCAGACGGGAAAGAAGTATGGTTTATTCGCGTATTTGTGGATGGGAAGCAAAAGGGATTCACCTTTCACGGCAGCAAGAAGCAAGCAGAAAAAGAAGCCGGCAAGCTGGAGAGCGCAAAAGAACGAGGCGAAACGATCACACCAAGCAAGATGAAGGTTGAGGAATATTTGAAGGAGTGGCTAGAGACTTATCAAAAACCGGAAGTAGGCAAGATGACGTTTCACGATAACACGCTACGCATGAGCAGCCATGTGATACCATTCATCGGACAAAAGCGCATGAATGCGCTGAATGCTATGGACTGTCAAAAAGTCATCAACAGACTGGCCGTAGACCAGGGCAAAAAAAGGACAGCCGTTGCCGTCTTCAATCTGATGAAAAAGGCGTTCCGCAAGGCCGTTGATCTAGGGTACTTGATCAAGAATCCGATGGATGCCGTAACGAAACCCAAAGACCGCGCGGAGCAACGACCATTCCTGACCATCGAACAAGCCGCCGTGTTCCTGGATTATGCAAAGAAGGATAGCTATTATCCGGTACTGGCATTCCTGCTCCTGACTGGCACCAGACCAGAGGAAGCGTTCGGGCTGAAATGGACGGACGTTGACTTTGATAATGGCACACTGGCCATTGTCCGATCCCTGCAGCGCACTCCTGGAGGCGGTTGGGAATATGGTGAACTGAAAACCACCAGCAGCCGCCGTAATCTCGATCTATCCCCTACCCTTGCTGATATTCTACGCAATCATAAACGGGAACAAGCCAAGGCGCGTTTGGTCATGGGCGCAGAGTGGATCAATAACGATCTAGTATTTGTCAATCAGTTAGGCAACCCGATTGATCCGTCAAGAGTACGCAAGCACCTTGCCAAAGTGTTAGAGGCAGCCGGACTTCCGAAAATCCGCTTATACGATCTTCGCCATACTCATGGATCAATGCTGATGAGTGAAGGCGCAGCGATCAAGGAAATATCAGACCGATTAGGCCACGCCAACACATCAATGACCGTCAACCGCTATTTACACGCCACTCCTTCACGCACCAGGGCAAGCGTGAACCGTCTTGATGAAGCACTAGCAGAAGCGACGAAAAAGCAGGATGAAAAGCAGAATAATCAAGATGTAAATTGATGGGATATATGGAAGCACAACAAGCAAAAATAGATCACGGACTAGATCACTAGATCAAAACTAGATCAAAGGACATAAGAAATGGTAGGCCGCTTCCAGCCTACCATTTACTTTTTGTTGATTTTTCAAGGTTTTTTAGGGACGTCTCAGGAGGGATTCGAACCCCCGACCCACAGCTTAGAAGGCTGTTGCTCTATCCGGCTGAGCTACTGAGACGCGTATGATTTGCAGAAACATCAATATTATAATGATCAAAAGTCAAACTGTAAAGCACACATCATGCAATCACTGCCCACTCACTTCAACTTTTGCAACAAATTCCGTAACGCCAGCGTCCGATGACTGATTTCGTTCTTTTCCGTCATCGTGATTTCAGAAAATGAACGATCAAGCGGAGGGTAATAAAAAACCGGATCGTAGCCAAATCCTTTCTCACCTTTTTGATCAAACAAAATCATACCAGGACACTCGCCAAGCGCTTCAATCTTTCGCCCATCCGGCCAAACCAGCGTCAGCGCAGCCACAAATTTTGCGGTACGTTTTTCCCATGGTACTGTCTGTAATTGACGTAAAAGCAGTTGGTTTCTTCCCGTATCATCCAACCCTTCTCCGCCAAAACGCGCAGAATAGACACCAGGATCTCCGCCGAGCGCATCGACCATTAGCCCTGAATCATCAGCAAGCACAGGCAACTGTAGGGCGCGGCTGACAGCGTCTGCTTTGATTAAGGAGTTCTCTTGAAACGTACTCCCTGTCTCCTCTGGCATCACAAAATCCTCTGGTACAGATCGAATTACTTTTGCCACACCTAACAGCATGGATTGAAACTCTTTTAATTTTCCTTGATTCTTTGTTGCAATCACCAACTCTTCCAATTCCAACACCAAACGCCCCTTTATGACGTGTGAATCACATCTACCATTTCCAACAACGACTCTTTTTGCAACTGAATCAACTTGCGGATGCCAAACTCCGCTAAATCCATCATTTTGTTCATGGTGTCCCGGGAAAAAGTGCCGCTTTCTCCTGTTCCCTGTACTTCCACAAAGTCCCCCCTGCCCATCATTACCACGTTCATATCCACATCCGCTGTAGAATCCTCTTCGTATTTGAGGTCAAGGAGCAGTTCATTTTTGACGATTCCGACGCTCGTAGCCGCAAGATAATCCTTAATGGGAAGCGAAGCAATGGCACCCTTCTCTTTTAACTTGGCAAACGCATCTACCAGCGCCACAAATGAACCGGTGATCGAGGCAGTTCTCGTTCCACCGTCCGCTTGAATCACATCGCAATCAATCCACATCGTTCGCTCGCCAAATCCCCTCAAATCCACCACTGCGCGCAAAGCGCGTCCTATTAACCTTTGTATTTCCATGGTGCGCCCAGATAGTTTTCCGCGTGTTGCTTCCCGTTGTGTCCGCTGTTCCGTTGCTCTTGGCAACATGGAATATTCCGCCGTCAACCATCCCTGGCCGCTTCCCCGTAAAAAAGGGGGCACTTTGTCTTCAATACTGACCGCACAAATTACATGAGTATCCCCCGCTTTGATAAGCACCGATCCATCCGCATGCTTAAGGTAATGGCGGGTTATCTCTACTGGCCTTAAATCCACCGCACTCCTACCATCAATTCGCAAACCTTTCAACTCCTATCTCCGAGGATCTGCATTTCACTTTCATTTTCCCATACATCGTGGTACTTGGCCTGGATTGGCTGTTGCAACCACGTTTCGCCCATTTGAGCAAATCGCTTCACATCTCCACTGGTATAAAATACATGCCTTGGATCATCCAACTCCAACCGGTTCAGATGCTCTTCGGTCAACCAATGGCTGATATCCCTTGCTGTCTCTTCTGCTGAACTGATCAACCTGACATCAGGTCCCAACACTTTGCTGATGAGTGGAGCCAGTAATGGATAATGTGTGCATCCAAGGATCATTGTATCAATATCCGTTCCCCGAAATGCTTCGAGTGAATCACTAACAATCGGCAGTGCCTTCACTTCGTCAAGCACGCCACGCTCCACAAGATCCACAAACTTGGGACAAGCCTGACTGACAATTTTCATACCATGGTGGGTTTGTCTCAACGTTTTGGAGTAGCTTTTAGAATTTATGGTGGCCTGCGTGCCAATGATGCCTATTTTTTGATTATTAGTCGCTGCGATGGCTGCTCTGGCACCTGGCGCAATCACCCCAAGCACGGGAACATCATATCGCCTTCTCGCCTCGTCAAGTATGATGGCAGTTGCAGTATTGCAAGCGATCACCAGCATTTTAACCCCTTGCGCGACAAGAAAATCCAATATTTGAAAAGAAAGTAGCCGTATTTCATCCGGTGTGCGGTCGCCATAAGGACACCGCTGTGAATCTCCATAAAACACGATAGATTCCCGAGGCAGTTGTCGCCAGATTTCTTTTACTACGGTCAATCCACCAATTCCTGAATCCATGACGCCAATAGGTGCATTTCTCAATACGCCACCCCCAACCTACTATCACTACACCCAGCATATGTAAGAGCAAAAAAAAAGCGCCAAACGGCTAAAGAGACCCGTACTAAACGGATCGGTACCAAATAAAATTGTCATCCGCGCTCCAGATGTGTTTGCAGTAAACGAAGCGCCTGGAGCACAATCGCTTGCTCCGATACCGCTATGTGATCAAGCACTCCCGCCAAGTAAGTGCGCCTTGCATCCAACACCCGTTCGATAACCTCTTGCCCTTTTATCAAAAGACGCAAGCGCACCACACGTTTGTCTTCCCTATCGCGTATTCTTTCAACAAATTCTCTCTTCTCCAGTCGATCCACCAGATCAGTGGTGGTACTGTAGGCGAGCCCCAATTTCGTACTCAATTCACCAATCGTCATATCCACATCGTGTTTAGAAATCCAAAGCAGCGCATCAAAAAGTGGAGGTGTGATCTCAAAATCGACAAGTATCGCCCGTCCTCGCTTACGAACCGTGGTTGCCACTGTGCGCAATAGGGATTCGATCTCAAAAACGGTGTCTTTATCATGATTTTGCAACAAAACCATTCCTCCGCCTGTCTTATACGGTCATTTAAGCACTTTCGCTATGTGGAGTCAATGAAGGGGCTGGCGCACAGAACGGAATTTCGTGTATAATGCTTCCTCAAGAATACCAGGGGAGTGGCAGAGATGACAAACAAACTAGTGCACGCACGAATACTGATTTCGTGTAAAGACCGGCCGGGAATTGTCGCCAAGGTGTCTTCGATTTTGTATGAACTTGGTGCAAACATTACTGAATCTGCTCAACATAGTACTGATCCTTTCAAAGGAGATTTTTTTATGCGCATTGCGTTTTATCTCCCTGAAGATAAAGCGGAAGAAGCATTGATTCAAAATACCTTTGAAGCGATCATCAAAGAATGGGAGATGGATTTTCACTATGCGCCTGCACACAAAAAAAAGCGCATGGCCATCTTCGTCTCGAAAGAAGACCACTGCTTGCAGGAGATATTGTGGCAACACCAATCAGGCGCGCTGGATGGCGATATTGCCATGATTGTCAGCAATCACCCTGATCACGAGAAAACTGCAGCCAACTTGTCGATCCCTTACTATCACACACCCATCAGCAAGGAAACCCGTTCTCAAACCGAAGCGATGCAATTGGAATTGATCAAAAACAAAACGGACTTTATTGTACTTGCCCGCTATATGCAAATTTTAACTCCCGAATTTATTGATACGTACAAGCAACCGATCATCAACATTCACCACTCGTTTCTACCCGCTTTTGTCGGGGCTAAACCCTACGAAAGAGCGTTTGATCGCGGAGTAAAGATTATTGGTGCCACTGCGCACTACGTCACCAGCGAACTTGACGCTGGCCCCATCATTGAGCAGGATGTACAGCGAATTGACCATGGATACACCGTTGATGCCATGAAAAAAGTGGGCCGCGACATTGAGCGTCAGGTGCTAGCAAGAGCCGTGCATTGGCACCTAGAAGACCGCATTTTGCGATATGGCAACAAGACCATCATCTTTCGATAACCGCCAATCGGACTCTGTGCTTTCCTAAACCTTGGGAATGGATGGCGTTTCGCCTGTTTCGTCTATCGTGCCATACCTTTGACCATTGCAAAAGAATGCCTAATACAGTTGCTGAAATGTAAACCGCCATCATACGATGGTTTTGCATCAACAAATAGGCTTGTCGAGCGAGAAAATCGATCAACATGATTCCGACTAACGTGAGTACTGAAATAAGAAATATTCCGATAATAAAGCAAGGATACGCGATCATTTCGAAGGTGCGTTGCAGTTTGGGTTTCCAGAATTTTTTTCGACGATAGCCGCTAAGCTGGATGAGTTGAGTCGATTTTGTGTTCAAACTCAATCCCCTCTTAAGAGTTTTTGTTTATGACATATATTATACACATATTATTCACAAAAAAGCTCCCTGTTTTAATGATCAGGGAGCTTTTTTAGATTAGATTTGTAGTTCACCAAGGCGGACCAGTTCGACCACAGCCTGTGACCGCCCTTTGACGTTTAGCTTCTTCATCACATTAGAGATGTGTTCTGTTGGCTAACGACTGTGCCTCCCATTTCCAATGTATGCTTACTCGTTTATCACCATAGATCTCTATATCTTCTATTATCACCGCAAGTGCTGAACGAATCGTGAGTACATCGAAGTGATCACAATGCCGAAATACGTGAAGCAGTTCGCGAAGTTCATTGCGCTTGTAATTCACTTCATTTTGCCCTTTTAAGCGCTCGTTAAGTCTTTCAAGTTCTCCCTCGATTCGGTTCGCTTCTCGTTTCAGTTCTGTTTGATGATCCAAAATCATATCAACTGGGAATATCCCTTCTGTAAAAGCTCGCAAGGCTTTTTCTTGGCGAAGTTGGACCTGCTCCCATTGACGATTCAGCACCTCAATTTGTTGAGTGAGATTCCTATCCGCTTGTGATTCCACAATGACTTCGACCCATTGATCCAGCTTCTCTGGTGATGAAGACAGCTTTTGTAGAGGCATTAATACAGAATTTAATACATCGTTGTATTTGATGAAAACATGATTGGTACAGGCCTCTTTTGAGATTCGATTCACCGCTGCACATTCCACATACTTATAAGGAATTCCTTGCTTGTTTTTTTTACCGCTTCTCACAATCGCAGCGCCACCGCAGTTTCCGCATTTCATAAACCCTGCTAGCAGGTTGTGACTTCGACTAACGCCCCGGTTCTTTCCCTTTTCTCCCAATAAAATCTGAACCATTTGAAATGTCTCTTCATCAATAATGGCTTCGTGGTCATGGTACAAAACGACCCAATCCTTTTGATCGCGTTGCATTTGGCGATTCACTTTTTCATCGTACTGTCGGGATAATGCTACGTCCGTATCAAGTCGCCAACGATTAGACACCAGATCCCCACGATAAACAGGGTTACGTAATATCGCATTAATGGATGAAGATTGCCATACCCTAGCTTTCATAGGAGAAATTCCTCGCCGATTCAATTCAGAGGCTATTTTTTTTGACCCCATGCCACGCAAATACATCCTAAAAATGTCTTGGACAATGAAAGCCGAGTGAGGATCGGGAACCAATTTTTTATCGGCATTTTTTTGGTATCCAAAAGGCACCACATTGCCTATATGCCGACCGCTTGCAGCACTTTGGCGCAAGCCTCGTCGAATTGCTTTCGACATTTCCTGGGATTTATGAGCGGCCACCATGGCATGAACCGTGAAAATCATTTCTGAATTTCTCCCATCGATGGCTGAATCATATCCCTCTTCTATGCTGATGATTCGAATCCCATAGAGCGTTTCCAAACGCTTTTTTAATGTAAGTGCATCCGATAGATCACGTGCGAAACGCGAGATCGCCGTAAAGACCACCGCATCAAATTTTCCTCTTCTCGCATCCGAGACTAGTCGAATGACATCTGCCCGTTTCTCTATTTCCGTTCCACTAAACCCCGCATCGTTATAGACCAAGGTATCATCTGTGTATAAGCCGATTTCTTTTAGATATTCTTTGCAAGTGGACAACTGATGCTCAGGACTTAACCGTTGTTCCTCATGATCGGTGCTAACTCTTAAATAAATAGCAGCCCGCATACGATCACCTCAATACCATGATTGTATGCGGGCTTATTTCAATAAATTTGTTGACGAATGATTGCTTTCGCTGCAATTTCAGCTACCTGATTCATGCAATCTTCGATGCTGGGACCTCCCACTGAACAGTAATATTCCACGATGACCCCACTAGACAGCTCAATTTCTTCCATTTTAAGCTTTTGAGCATTGTCCTCGTCTAACATATCAGCACCTTCCGGTAGAGAATATGTCGGACTGCTTTTCCACGTTGACTCGCTATTTCAAGACAATGCGTGCCACTTATCTTCGATTTGCGCGCAATCGACCAAAAGAGCGTCTCCACGTTCCAATACCGTCACATTCCCCAAAACCACTGCCAATGTCGAGAAACAATATCAGCATCACTATTTTTCTGTTTAGATAAAATCGAGGTCACCTGTCTCACCTGTATTCAGCCTATTTGATTCTACCTAACAGCTACGATGATAGCAATTGACTTGAAATTTTTTGGAATATCCAATTTCCCACTTTAACTTCAATGTATTTATGCTTTAAAGCATATTCTTGCGTAAAAATTTTGAAAGTGCTTACATTTCAAACAAAGGTTTATATTGAATGAATTGACCCTCATAGCGAATTTGCACCATTTTTAACAAGATGAGGATGGGGGTCAACCTTTTAATAAGACTATTGAAATAAGAGAGGGGGAATGCGATCTCTTCATAGATCAGGTTTATTGGAGCATAAAACTAGATTCATGGATTAATTGGAGGTGTAAAAATGAAGCATACTGGGCTTAAAAGAGATTTATCATTATTGGATTTGACGATGGCTTCAGTGGGAGGAATTATTGGCTCTGGTTGGCTATTTGGATCCTTGTATTCTGCAAACGTGGCGGGTCCTGCCTCCATTATTTCTTGGATAATTGGCGGTATTGCTGTTCTTTTTATCGGACTCGTCTTTTCCGAACTCGGGGGTATGTTGCCTGAATCCGGTTCTATCGCTAGATATCCGCATTATAGCCATGGACATTTGACAAGCTTCATCATGGGATGGGCTGCATGGATCGCCTATGCATCAGTGCCTGCTGTTGAAGCAGAAGGCGTGATGCAATATGCCTCTCACTGGATTCATGGATTATATAATTTACAAACACATCTCCTAACAGGCGTAGGTCTTTTCGTTGCTGCCATTCTTATGTTTGTCTTTTTCCTGGTCAACTATTATGGAGTTCGCATTTTTGCTAGAGTTAACACAACCGTAACCATTCTTAAATTCGTTATGCCAATTCTGACCATCATTGTGTTTCTTTTTGCAGGATTGCATTGGAGTAACTTGTCCCATTTTGGCGGATTTTCACCTAATGGAACCTCTAGTATTCTAGTCGCTGTTGCTACATCAGGGATTATATTTTCTTATCTTGGATTTAGACAAGCATTGGATCTTTCTGGAGAAGCCAAAAATCCCCAACGCGATGTTCCACTTGCTCTAGTGATTTCCATTGTGATAGGGATTATTCTATATGTTTTGCTGGAATTGGTCTTTGTTGCAGGGATTTCCCCTGAAGCGTTAAAACAAGGATGGAGCAATGTCAATTTCAGCGCACCATTTGCTGAACTAGCTACCAGTTTGAATCTTGGATGGTTGGCAGTACTATTATACGCAGATGCGATTCTATCCCCTGCAGGCACTGGAAACGTTTATATTGCCTCTACTTCCCGTGTGCTGTACGCTTTGGCGATAAACGGGCATTTTCCGAAAGCACTAGCAAAAGTAAATCCCAAAACCGGAGTTCCTGCCGTCTCATTGGTGGTCGCTTTTGTGCTGGGATTGATCTTCTTGTTACCTTTCCCATCATGGCAAAGCTTAGTCGGATTGGTCTCCTCCGCAACCGTCTTCACTTACATCATTGGACCTGTTTCCGCGGCGGTGCTCAGGAAAACAGTACCAGATGCCAAGCGCCCATTTACATTAAAAGGCTTGGGAATTATCTCTCCTATTGCTTTTATCATTGGTTCTTATATTGTGTACTGGACTGGTTGGGCAACAGATTGGAAGCTGTATATCGCTTTGTTAGTGGGGATTGTGTTGTATTTAATTGTATCAGGAATAGCGCCTAATTCGATTCGACGACCCGATGCGCAGTCCTATAAAAGTGGAATTTGGCTGGTTGTTTATTTGATCGCGATGCTTGTCATGTCATATGTTGGTTCTTCAACACTGGGAGAACTAAAGAACTACATTCACTATCCTTGGGACCTCGTGGCAGTACTCGTGATTAGCTTGATCTTCTACTATTGGGGAGTTGCCAGCGGATATCGTACAAAAGATGTGGATGAGGCACTTGAGGCAGTCATAGAAACACGGGAATCAGGTTTCAATGCCTAACCAAAAAAGCGAGAAGTAGGCATTTCACTGCCTCTTCTCGCTTTTTTTTCCATGATAATGATAAACTCCTATTGACTGATCATTTCATTTCACCGTATTTTGTTTCTGCATTAAAGATGCGTATTTGACCATCTTTGCCTTAAATAATGTGCGGAAAGCTTTGGCTTTCGATCTCTTGTAAAGATCCCTTTTTTGTTTCCCTGAACTCGCATCACGCCTTGACTCGTATAAAAGTCCGCAAAATTCCATACCTGCTCCCCGACGAAATTCGGGGTCTCGTCAATCACTTCATGACTGGCTTTCAGATTTGCGACCTGGTACTCTTCCGTAAACATAGTATCGGTGACGTCATGAAGGCCCGCAACCGTATCCGCCCCAAATTCTGTAAGCATCATCGGTTTGTTGGGTAGTCGCTTCGTCCAGGCGTCAAGCACTGCTCGAAAACGCACTTTAGCAAGTTCGAGTTGGCCGCCGAATTCATACCATCCATAGTACATATTAAAGGCCAGCACATCGATGAGATCTGCGACCTTGCAACGATCAGCCGTAGCGAACATATGCGTAACGATAGTGACCGGCCGTTTTTGAGTGTCCAGTTCTTTCGTCAGTTCTACTAAAGGAGCAAAATATTCATAAGCTCCCTCTTCCTCTGAAGCTGGTTCATTGGCAATCGACCACATTACGACACAGGCATGGTTCTTGTCGCGTTGGATCAATTCCTGTATCGCCTGCTCATGCGCGTGCTTGGTTTGCAGTTCTCCCCATGTGTCATGCTTCTTCCCATCTCCAAAAACGAGACTTCCGAAATTCAAGTGGAGTCCTACCGCAGCCACTTCATCAATGGCTACTAATCCTTCACGATCGGCCAGACGCATCATTTCTTCAGAATAGGGGTAGTGAGACGTTCGAAACGAATTCGCTCCCATCCACTTCATAAGAGAGATGTCTTTGACATTGACGACCTCATCAAAGCCGCGACCATGCAAAGGAAAATCTTCGTGTTTGCCAAAGCCCTTGAAGTAAAATGGCTTGCCATTGATCAAAAATTCACCATTTGCCACTTCCACACTGCGTACTCCAAATGGTTCCTCATATCGATCCACTAATTGACCGCTTTGGTATAACTCGACGACGAAATGGTAAAGGTAGCTCTTTAGCGGTTGCCATAAATGCACGTTTTCAATGACCACCTCACCGGTGTCATTGGTGCCTTTCGCTACCTCTACACCATCCTCATCGCAAACCGATATTTTCACGTCAGCGACGCCTTTTGTCTCTACCGTATAAGCGATGAGACCGTTTGCCCCTATAATAGATGGGGTAATGGTGATGTCTTGCACGTACGTGTTTGGCATGATCCATAAATACACTGGCCTTTGAATCCCCGCATAGTTAAAGAAGTCAAAATTAGGAGTGTTGATTTTAATATTTCCAAGCCCATCCATTTGTTCTTCCCGATAAGATGCCACCGGCAACGTGGTATAATCCAGCACATTATTCACTGCCACAGTCACCCGATTACTGCCCCCATGAACATGGCCCTCAAGTTCCACCTCAATGGGGGTAAAGCCCCCCATATGCTCTTTCAAAAGCTCGCCGTTCACATATATTTTTGCTTCGTGCGTCACTGAACCAAATCGGAGTAGCATGCGTTGACCTAAGAAGGAGGAGGGAATCACGACTTCCCGTTCATACCAGACCCATCCCACGTGATCCCTGAATTCTGCTCCTTCATAAATATCATTGTATGATGCAGGGACAGGCATACGGATGGGATTTTTCAAGCCTGTCTCAAACCATTTTTCATTAAAACCAATGCCTTTATCCATCTGAAAGTTCCATAACCCGTTCAGCGAAATCAGCGTACGAGTCGAAGTCATGATAGGAAATAACATGAATTTTCCTCCTTATTATCCTATGCGGTTGGTTTTACCGCTTTTTTTTCATAGCCGAACAAAAGGGTGAGCACAATTCCTCCTAGGAACGCGGCCATCATCCCAATGATATAAGGCAACATCGGCGCGAATAGAGGGATCGCCAGGAAGCTGGGGAATGCTAACGCCGTCATTTTCACCCCTGCCGCTCCGGCTATGGCACCACCGACAGCACCGGCCACCGCGACGATCCAAAAGGTTCTCCGATAGGGCAAGAACAATCCGTAAAGTATAGGTCTTGTTTCACCGGATAAAATGCCTGGAATAAGGCTGGCACCTGCGAGTGACTTCACTGTCTTATCTTTGGACCGGATCAGCATACCAAGCGCCAGACCTATTTGAGCAAAGACCCCTGCAGATGCGGTGGCGATGATCGGATCTCCACCATGACTGATGTCAAATAACGCGATGGGCACGAGCGCCATATGAAGTCCAATGATGGTGAGGAAAGACCAAGCTGCGCCGAGAACACCACCAGCCAGTAATCCACTTTTAGAGAAGAGAAACTGTACGATCGTACTTACCAGGTCGCCTGCATAAGTGCCAAACGGCCCAACCACGAGTGCGGTCAAAGGAACGATCACCATCAGCGAAAGCATTGGCACCAAGAAAAGTTGTACATCTTTATAAATCACTTTTTTCAGGAATTTCTCAAATACCGCATACAAGGGAACTGCAATGAAGATCGGGAAAATCGTAGATGAATAGTTTTCCAGCACTACTGGAATCCCGAGAAACGAGGACATCGACCCATGTTGGAGTAACCCTGTAAAATTAGGTTCCAGCAAGGCAGCGCCGATGACTCCACCCACAAATGGACTCGCACCTATTGCCATGGAGCCCGTAATACCAAGCAGGATTGGCATAAAATAAAAGACTGCATTCCCGGCTGCTGCCAAGATCAAATAAGTGCCACTTTGTGGGGATATCCAATGCAACATCTGTAAAATGGCGAGTAGCGCTTTAATCGTCGCTGATCCGGCAAATACCGGAATCAATGGCCCCAAACTTCCAGAAATAAAGCCAAACACTTTTTGTTTGACGGTTTGTTTTGATTCGGATTGCTCCACTTGCTGAACCACTTGATGATCCATTTGCTGTGCCACTTGCTCACTCACTTTGTTCCACCTCGATCTTCAAATTTTGGTTTTGCTTTTTTATTAGCGCTTTCATTTACTCAAGCGGAATTTATCGTCAAACAGGAATAGGAGTTACCTTGAAATCGAACGGATATTGCCCTGTAGTATGGCTTCCACGTCCTGTAAACTCGCCATTGAATTATCACCGGGGGTCGTCATGGCCAGTGCACCATGTGCAATGCCATAGTTCATTGCTGTTTTTAAATCACCTATGGTGGTGAGTCCGTAAATCAGCCCCGAGGCGAATCCATCTCCGCCACCCACACGGTCGTAAATGTCTAAATCTTGTAACCTGATCGATTCCACGTACTGATGGTCCTTCCAACCAATTGATGACCAGTCGTTGCGATTGGCATTTTTCACTTGACGCATGGTGGCAACAATCATTTGAATATTTGGGAATGACTCCACCGTGCGCTCAATCCGCTCTTGGTAATCGGCCATTCCCATAGACTGATAAGCCAATTGATCGTCGATAATCTCAAAGCCCGGCCCTAACAAAAGGTCCACATTTTTCGCGATTTCATTCTGAATGGTCTGAAAAAGAGCTTTATTTTCAATGTTTCGCCAAAGTGACGGCCGATAATTGACGTCATAGGAAACCGTAACCCCATATTTTTTTGCCGCTCGCACTGCCTCTAGCACAAGCGCTGCAGTACCTTCTGAAAGAGATGTAAAAATACCAGACACATGAAACCAGCGTGCACCTATTTTTCCAAACACCAGATCCCAGTCGACATCGCCTGGTTTCATCTGTGACGCCGCAGTGTGGCCCCTGTCTGAAACACTTTTGGCACTTCGTATCCCAAATCCGCGTTCGACAAAATTAATCCCGTTTCTGCTGACTCGCCCCAATCCGTCATCCTTTACCCACCTGATCAGGCGGGTATCGACACCACCTTGCATGATCAAATCTTCAATCAAGTGACCGACTTCATTATCGACGAGCGAAGTGATCACGGCCGTCTTCCATCCAAAGACTTTACTCAGTCCTCTGGTGACGTTATACTCGCCCCCGCCTTCCCACACCTTGAACTCACGGGCAGTGCGAATCCGGGAATCACCAGGATCCAGTCGCAACATCACTTCTCCTAACGATATACAATCATAGGTAGGTCGATTGGTGGTGGAGTCTGCCCATTTTTCCACTCGCATGTTCCTGCCCCCATTACGTCAAAGACTGACGAGTCTCTTGAATGATTTGCGTAAATTGCTTGGCACGTTGGACAATATCTGCATGGCTACCTCTCGTTAATGAACTGCCCACTCCCACCGCTACTGCCCCTGCCCGTATCCATTCGCTGACGTTCTCCAAGTCTATACCGCCAGTCGGCATGATTTGCGCTTGCGGAAATGGACCTTTTAGCGCCCGAATCCACTTGGGGCCAAATAGTTCGCCGGGAAATGCCTTGACGATATCCACTCCTGCCTCCATCGCCGCGATCACTTCTCCTGGTGTCATCACCCCAGGCATACTAGGAATGCGATAACGGTTACACAGTTTCGTCGTTTCCGCATCAAACGCGGGACTAACCACGTACGTTGCTCCAGACAGAATGGCGATTCTCGCCGTTTCCGCATCAAGCACTGTGCCGGCTCCGAGCAGTATTTCCTCTTCGCCGTATCGCTTCGCAAGCGCTTCTATCACCCGATGTGCATAGGGAACGGTGAACGTCAGTTCCACGGCGGCTACCCCACCTTCGATGCATGCTTCCGTCACCTTAATAGCTGCGTCTTCCTCTTGCGCACGGATGACCGCCACCACTCCCACCGCTTTAATCTTGGTAAGTACCCATTCTTTTTCCACAGTGCTATACCCCCGAATAGGCAGCAAATCCGCCGTCAACAGGCACCACGATCCCATTCACAAAACCAGAAGCCTCGTGGGAAGCCAGCCATAACAGCGTCCCTGTCAGATCAGATACTTCGCCAAAACGGTTCATTGGCGTATGCGAAAGAATTTTTTGGGATCGTTCCGTCAGTTGCCCTAACTCGTCATAAAGTAACGTCTGGTTTTGATTGGTGACAAAAAATCCTGGCGCAATGGCATTGACGCGAATAGCAACTGGCGCAAAGTGAACCGCCAACCACTGTGTGAAGTTGGACACTGCCGCTTTTGCGGCACTGTACGCAGGGATTTTGGTCAGCGGCCGAAACGCGTTCATCGACGAGATGTTGATGATAGTCGCCCCTTCTCTCCCTACCATCATGGGGGTAAATACTTGTGTCGGGAGCAATGTACCAAGGAAATTCAGGTCAAAAACAAATTTGATGCCCTCGGGATCCAGATCAAAAAAAGTAGGCAGTTCATGAGGTCCTAAATCGACCGCTTCCAGCACTTCTTTGGCAGTAGTGGCTTTTGGGTGATTTCCTCCAGCGCCATTGATTAAAATATCAATCCCACCAAATTCAGCTGTGATTGTATTTCTGGCTTCAAGCAAACTGGATGGTTCCAAGACGTTTACTCCCACCGCGACGGCATTTCCTCCCTCTTCCTGAATAGAATCTACGACTTTTTGCGCCGCATCCTGTTTCAGGTCGGTGACGACCACTGTTGCCCCAGCCTTGCTCAACACTTTGGCAAAATGAGCCCCAATGACGCCACCCGCACCGGTCAGCACCGCCACTTTTCCATTTAGCGACACATCAATTGGCAATTTCATGATGACTCTTCCTTTCCGTTGCAATCGCTTCCCATAAACCGTGAATATACGTCGACCCAAGCGCGCGATCATAAAGTCCATAACCGTATCTACCCGTTTCTCCCCAGATCATTCGGCCATGATCAGGGCGAATGTATCCGTCAAACCCTGACTCGTACAGCGCCTTCATGATCTCGTACATGTTGAGTGATCCGTAAGCGGTCGGATGCGCGCTCTCCACGAAATTTTTCTCCCCATCGCGCTTGATGTTGCGTATATGCGCAAAGTGAATTCGTCCCTCACCGCCAAATCGACGGATCATTGTCGGCAAATCATTGGCAGCGCTCGCCCCAAGCGACCCTGTGCAGAACGTCAGCCCATTATACGGATCGTCATGCAACCGTAAAAAGCGGTTCAGATTCTCCTCGTTCGTGATGATTCTCGGCAACCCGAAAATTCCCCACGGCGGATCGTCCGGGTGAATCGCCATCTTGACACCAGCACTTTTGGCCACCGGAATCACCTTGTCGAGAAACACTTTCAAATGACTCCAGAGCTTCTCTTCATCCACACTGGCATAGGCATTCAGCAGCTCTTGCAATTGATCTTTCGTATAGCTTTCATCCCATCCCGGCAGGCTCAGTTCTCCCTTACCAGGGTCGAGTTCCAACATCGTTTCATGATCGTAGGAAAGGGCATGGGCACCATCCGACCACTCGTAGTTCAATTCCGTACGAAGCCAGTCAAATACAGGCATAAAATTGTAGCAGACCACTTTCACGCCCGCTTCTCCCAAACGCCGGATGTTTTCACTGTAATTTTCGATCAGCCGATCCGCACCAGGTGCTCCGAGCTTAATGTCTTCATGGACCGGAACACTTTCCACCACTTCAAAACTTAGCCCCTCTGCCTCAATCTGCGCTTTTAGGGCCGCAATCCGTTCCCTCGGCCACACTTCTCCCACCGGCACATCGTAAATCGCGGAGACAATTCCTGTCATCCCCGGAATTTGCCGAATGTACGGCAGCGTTACCGGATCCTTTTCGCCATACCACCGAAACGTCATTTTCACCAGGCTTTCCTCCCTCATATCCTGAAATAGTTTCGCGCGTTTTCCACCGAGACGCCTCTGATGAGGTCGCCGACCATGACTGGATCATCAGGCACTTCGCCATCCTCTATCCACTCACCGATCAAGGAACACAAAATACGCCTGAAATAGTCGTGCCTAGCATAGGACAGATAACTTCTCGAATCGGTCGTCATCCCGACAAAAAGTCCCAATCCGCCAGTATTCGCGACCAGTCGCAACTGTTCTTCAATGCCATCCCGATGATCGAGCATCCACCAGGCTGGCCCCATCTGGATCTTCCCTTTTACGCCCCCCTGATAATTACCAGCCATCGTCGCCATGACGTAATATGCTGATGGGTTCAACGTAAAAAGCAGGGTTCTTGGCACTCCACCCGCAAGCTCCACCTCATCGAACCATTGCTGCAATGCTCGCGCCGATACCGGATCTCCTACCGAATCCACGCCGGCATCTGGGCCGAGCGAATGATAGATCCTGGTATTGGTGTTGCGCAGCGGCGATAGGTGCAATTGCATCACCCAGTCCCGCCTGGCGTACTCGCTTCCCAAAAAGTACAAGAGATAATACTGATACTTTTGCATGTCAAGAAACGTGATCTCCGTTCGATTCATCACCTTTTGGAAAATCGCCTTTGCTTCGCTGTAAGAACCCTTGACTGCTGGGAAATCCGTCAACCCATGATCGGCAATACGACAACCCACCGTAGCAAAATCATCCATTCTCCGCATCAGTAATGCCAGCAAATCATCCAGGTTTTGCATGTCGATTCCATATTGATCGCCAAACTCACGTACTTCTGTATGGAAACGTTCCCATTCGATGTGCAAAAAAGCATCGGGACGAAAAGTAGGTACCACTTTTGTAGCTATATTGGAAGATTCTCGCAACCGTTGATGCCACTTCAGCTCTTCTTTCGGATGATTGGTCGTGGCGATCAGTTCCACTTTTGAGCGTCCGATCAGTTCTCTGACGGAAAACCCGCCTGCCGCCATTTTTTCCTGCGTCTGTTCATACACTTTACGGGCCGTTTTCGCCGATAACGCATCGTGAATCCCAAAATATTTTTGCAACTCCAAGTGCGCCCAGTGATAGACCGGATTGCCGATAAAATAAGGTAGCACCTCTGCAAATGCATAGAACTTTTCTTCAAAGCTGACACTATTCCCCGTTATTTTTTCCTCAGGAACGCCAGCTGCGCGCAAGAGACGCCACTTATAATGGTCGCCTTTTAACCACAATTCCCCAATATCTGTAAAGTGCTGATTTTCCAGTATTTCTTTCGCATCCAGGTGACAATGATAGTCGTAGATGGGTTGATCGGACGCGAAGGAATCATATAAACGCTTTGCTACCTCAGACTTCAGTAAAAACCGAGGACCCATAAACTCGATAGACACTTTCCTTATATCCCCCCTTTCCTCAGCATTTCCTAGCTAATTTGGGAACCGCTTCAGATACTCTTAGTGTAGTCATTATTTTTGCAATGGAAATCATAAATATTGCTATAATACTTGCATAAATTGACGAAACGCTCAATTAACGTTAGGATGAAGCCAAGGAGGGTATTCGATGAAACTTTCCACACAACACTTTCAACCCCGTCAGCACATGGTGCGGGGCGAGTATGAACTTTTTCATTATTCAGACAAAAAAATGGATGATGTGCAACTCCATCATCACGATTTTTATGAAGTCTATTTATTTCTCTCCGGAAATGTCATCTACTCGATTGAAGGGCGAACCTACATTCTTCGGCCCAATGATATTCTCTTAATCGGTCCGAATGAACTTCATCAAGCGGTCATCGATACGGCCGTCAAACCCTATGAACGAATGGTGCTTTGGATCAACCCACAGTTCTTGAATCAACTTGGTAATGAAACGACCAACCTGGCAGATTGCTTCGATCCCGCGAGGCATCGTCACACGAATTTGCTGCGCCTGGCACCTGAGCGCTTTCAGCAGTTAAAAAATGAATTTCAACAATTGTACGCTGAAACGTACGACAAAGGATACGGCAGTTCCTTACTGTGTGCATCGCACATCCAGCGTCTCATGGTCATGATCAATCGTAGTTTGCTTCATGAGGTATCAGAAGATATGAATGAAGATGTCATTACTGATCCATTTTTAGAGCCTGTCGTCACCTATATCGCTAAAAACCTTGAATCAGAACTAACGCTTGACCAGATTGCCAAACAAATGTATTTGAGTAAATTTCACATCATGCGCGAATTCAAGAAACAAACGGGCACTACCATCCATCACTATATTTTGCAAAAACGATTGGCACTTTCCAAACAACTGATTTTAAAAGGAATCCCCATTACCGAAGTGTTTACACACTGCGGCTTTAAGACCTATTCGCATTTTTTTCGCGCATTTAAGACCGAATATGAAATGACCCCAAAAGAATTTTATCGCTGGATGCGTAGTTAGACATCTAGACCCGATAAGAGTTAGAATTATCAAGAATATACATACCTAAAAAATATTAAGACACAGTCGGTCGTACTGGGAGAATCTCAATATGGACTTTATTGACTATCGTGAATTTTTAAAAAAAACAACGAACTGGTTTCAACTCACACGCGGTAATGAAATTTTTGCTGCTGCCGCTAACTTGATCAGTGATTATCAACTAGCGAATGCTGGTTTCTTTATCTACCAAAAAAGATTGCTGAATGTTCCATCACCTCACCCCTTTACCCTCTATCACCCGTGGGGATGTTTTACCGATCTACCTGATCTGGTGAACCTACTTTCCTTTCATCATCTGGATGAAATATCTCTACACACTGAAAGTTGGCATGAAGTATACGAATATCCTTTTTTCAAACATTGGAGAGCAGAGAACATCAGCTATATTGGCGTTTGGCCAATTACTTCATCGGAACAATATATCGGCGCGATTATACTAGCCAAGTATCGCGATCAACAACCCTCTTTCCCTTTGATGGAAGAAGAACGTTTGTTAAGTATTTGCACCTACCAAATCTCTAATGCAATTAATAGTATGTTGGCCACAAGAAAGATTGAAGCGACCAATCAAGCATTACAAGATCGAATACAAGAACAGACTCGTTTAGAGTTTCATCTACGACGCAGCCGTGATTTTCATCAACTGCTATCCCATGTGCGTGACACCCTCACCCTAGAAACGGAAGAATCACACCTATTCCAACTCATTTGCGACTACACAGTACAATACGCCGATTGCCGTACTGTATGGGTAATGTTCCCTGACGATGAAGGGTGGTTTGAGATTCTCGCTGGTGCGGGGGAAATGGGGTATTTGGAAGGCATTCGCATCTCGAATCGGGAGGATTTACCTGAGGGAAAAGGCCCTGGAGGAAGGACGTGGCGCACACGACTACCCGTTTTTAACTTTACCATTGATCAGGAACCGATATCAGCGCCTTGGCGAACGCGAATCGATCGCTATCAATTAAAAAAAGTCACGACTCTTCCTATTTGGCGTCATGGTGAAATTTGGGCGATTTTGGCGATGGTGTTAAGTGAGGAAACGAACTTTAACGATGAACTTCAACAGCTATTAGTAGAACTAACCGAGAGTATTTCATCCGGACTGACTCGTCTTGATCTTTTCCGCAAAAATCAGGAGCTATTTTCAGTAAATCTGGCCTTGACCAATGGTACTGCATCAGGAATCAGCATTGTAAGGTATCCGGAACGAGTGATTGAGCAAGTCAACCAACGTTTAGTGGATATTTTGGCGGCCAAATCTTCTGAAGAGTTGGTGAATCAGAAAACCCGAACTTTATGTCCAGACCAAAACACCTATGAAAGAATTTCCACTTTTGCGAATGAAGTGTTACTTCAAGGCTCGGGAGTATTGCGTGATATGCCGTTTCGGAGGATGGATGGTATTGTCGTATGGATTGATATGTATGGTAACAAAATGAGTGTATCCAAAGAACCACGCTTAGTTTGGACCTATGTGGACGTAACAGAACGGCATCACCTAGAACATGCTTGGCATCGTAGTCAGGAGTTTCAAGTCCTTCTATCCCGTGCCAATGAAGCCATTGCTCAATCCTTAGTAGAAACAAGCCTATTACAACAAATTTGCGAGTTGGCGATTGAATATACCCAATTAGGCGTAGTCGGAATTGGCTGTCCGGATGATGAAGATTGGTTCCATTTCTCCTCTATTGCAGGCCATATAGGTTATTTAGAGGGAATTCGAATCTCAACTAAAGCAGAGTTACCAGAAGGCAACGGACCAGTAGGAATGGCCTGGCGCACACAAAAACCAGTCTTTTTTAATTTCAAAGAATATGCTCCAACGATGGCACCATGGCAAGATCGTATTGCAAAGTTCGGTTTGATGAGTGGTTCAGCACTTCCCATCTTTCGTGGTGTACAGGTTTGGGGTATCCTGATTATTTATCACATAGAAGAAAATGCTTTTGACAGCGAGCTTCAAGGCATCCTAATCGATTTGGCACGCGATATTGGATTTGGATTGGATCGCCTTGATTTGGCCAGACAAGAAAGATTGGCCAACCAATTCAATGATGTACTTTTGAACAGTATGACTGCAGGAATTAATATAACACGCTATCCGGAACGGGTGATAGAGCATTCTAATGCGCGCATGTTGAAGATCTACGGCGCATCCTCCAAAGAAGAACTGGAAGAACACCCAACAATTGAACTTTATATAGATGAAGCAACTTATCAACACGTGGGAGAACTTGCAAAAAACGTTTTGTATGTAGGGGAAGGCTTGATGCGCGATGTACCATTCCTTCGTAAAGATGGCACTATTATCTATGTTGATCTCTCTGGTCAAAAATTGGACCGTGGCGATAGCATTGATCGCATTATCTGGACTCACGTGGAGGTGACGGAACGGCATCAAAATGAGCAACAAATCCGTGAACTGAACCATCAGAAATCACTGCTTTTAGACAATACCATCGCTGGTATAAATTTAGTTCGCTATCCTGAACGGGTCATTACGGAAGCTAATCAGCAATTTGCAGAGATGATGGGATATGATCAACTGGAAGAAATCATTGGGTTACGTGCCATTGACATCTATCCTAACGAGCATGAGTCACAGCGTATGGCAGAACTTTCGCTAATTATTATGTCTCATGGACATGGCTCCCTTAGAGACTTGAAGGTTCTCTCTCGCAATGGCGTAGAAAAGTATTTGGATGTTTCAGGTGTACTGCTTGATGTGGACACTGATCACCCTTCTATTCTCTGGACCAATGTCGATGTGACGGAACGGCACCAGCTTATGGAGCAAGTTCAACAAGAAGCATTATTTGATAGCCTCACCGGTTTGCCGAACCGGCGCTATTTGGAAAGTCAGTTAGAGCTTGCTTTGACAGACGCAGAGCAACATAAAAATAATTTGGCGGTGATCGTAATTGATCTAGACGGCTTCAAAGGAATCAATGATACCTACGGTCATGATCAAGGAGATTTGGTTTTGAAAATTTCAGGAGAACGATTTCAGCATAGTTTGCGTCCAAATGATTTTGTCTCCCGGATGGGAGGAGACGAATTTGTCTTGATCCTATCCGATATTCATTATCCAGACCAGGTCATAGAAATCCTAAAGAGAATAGGAGAATCGATTACCGCACCGATTCAACTTTCAGGAAATATCACTGTTAAAGTAGGATTAAGTGCAGGAGTATGTCCATATCCATTTCAAGGCATTCGCAGTTCCAAAACGATTTTCCGTATGGCCGACCAAGCCTTGTATAATAGCAAAGCTCGTAAAAAAAATCGAGAAAATTTCTGGTCGTTGGTTGACTGATCCATAGTCCTCTAGCTGATTCTGAAAACAGCAAATCATCAGGTAATATTTAGTATTTTAGCGATTTCATGTAGATAATCTAGAGCACTCTCCAAATTAAAAACATCCACTTCTTGCTTTAATTGCTCCCATTGTGATTTGAGTTCACTGTGTGCCAACTGCCGGTCCAGTTCCTCTATTTGTTCCATGGAATCCACCATTCCCCGCTCCAGCATCTGCGCCAATTGTGTAAGAGATTGCCAGACTAATTCCAGATCGATGGGAGTCATCTGTTTTTCTTCCTCATTTGGTTCTGCCAACGCTTCCTCAAACGTACGGATTCCGCCCATCATATCATTCAGTTCCAACCCAAACCGATCAATAAGTCGTAAGCGTCATACGGATTAACGTCAGCCTGACGCTTACTATATGATATATCCGACCACACCAGAAATGGGCGGTACACTTGCTTGAAGCGCTGCAACATCGTTAATTTTTCGAGCTGGATCAGAACTATATTTTTTCACAGCAACACTCCTCGTAATGATTTGTTAGTAATAGAAATTATAAGAAAAATAGGAATATATGTAGTTGATTTTATTATAGGTTATTATCACATGATGTCACTGTACAAAAGTACAGTGATGAATAAAGATTAAAGTAGAATTGGGGCGGTTAACCCAGAGTGACAAGTAGTGGATAATGAAAAGCCAACCGGTTTTTCCGATTGGCAGTCTCATTTTTGGCCACCCCACTTTAGGATGGAGAAATTTTCGGATGAGGAACGGTCCTTTTCCTCAACGTCACCATCACAGTGCCTACGATGCTAAAGGCTATCCCTCCTTCAAACACAAGTTGTAACCCATGTATAAAATCCGCAGCGGGATAGTGCACGAGGTTCCCCACTGCCAATTGAAAAAGCAACATCGCAAACGCAACACCAGTAACCCTACCAAAATTCCGAATAGTGGCAATGAGACTTCCTGTCAATCCCGTTTTCTGAATAGGTACCGATTCCAATACCACCACGTTATTGGGAGAGGTAAACAATCCAAGGCCAGCACCTAGTAGTGCCTGACCTCCTACAATCATCAGATAATTACCGGAGTCACCCATAAAGTAGAAAGTAAGCATTGACAGCGTCACTAGTGTCATGCCTGACACAGTCGGAAAATAGGGGCCAATATGATCGCTAAGCCATCCGCCGATCGGTGCAAACAGTACCATCACCACGGATTGGGCCATTAGAATCAGTCCCATCAGAGAAACGGGCATATGCACCACTTGATGAAGGTATAAAGGTAGAATCATAGCAGGAAACATCATCACCACATAGGAGAGATAACCGACGATATTGCCAATAGAAAATTGAGGCATACGGAACATCGATAACTCGATTAGTGGACGCTGATGGCGCCATTCCCATCGAATAAAGGCTGCCCAACTCAACGCGCTGATGAGCAATAGGAGGATGCTGGTCAGACTGGTCCATCCAAACGATCCACCATTGGAGATCCACACCATAAGGCTCATTGTCGCGACAAAAAACCATCCTGACCCCCACCAGTCAAACCCTTTTATTCCAATTCCTTTTGAAATAGGTGGAAGGATGATGACACTAAGCACCACAGATAACACACCAAATGGCACATTCACCCAGAAAATAGAGCGCCAACCCAAAATTCCAATCAGTATTCCCCCTAAAGCAGGCCCCACAATCGTACCAATGGCAACCACACTGCCTATGAGTCCAAGTGGACGTCCGCGTTGCCCTTCTGGAAAGGTGAAGGATACGATGGACATCACATTAGCCTGAATCAGCGCACCACCGATGGCCTGAATGAAACGAAAAACTACAAGTCCGTAAAAGTCTGGTGAGATGGCGCATAGCGCTGAAGCAATGGTAAACACCAAAATACCGGTAATAAACATTTTTTTACGGTCGAGTCTGTCAGAGAGACTACCTAACATCGGTAAAATGGCTGTAATCATCAATAAATACCCCGTCACCACCCATTGCAACACACCTGCCGTTACACGATACTGCAATTGCAAAATCGGCAATGCCACGTTGACAATACTACTATCCACATTGACCATAAACGTACCGATCACCACAGTGACAAATACCATCCAGCGGTACGCTGATTTCCCGTTTGTTGATACCAATTCCAAAAGGAATCTCCTCCTTGTAGCCATTCCTACCCGTCATTAATCGTCAATCCCAGAATGCAACTGATAACGTTCCAAGAAAAAATCTAGATTTTTCTTTCGCAATGCCATTTCGTCGCGCCAAAGTTGTAATTCGGAAAGCCCCTCTCCCGTAATTGAATAAACTTTTTTTGCAGGTCCCGACTCCTCCGTATTCCAAGAAGATAAGACACAATGCTTTTGCTCCAGATCCCGAAGTGTTCGGTATATTGCGCCGCTATCAAGCGATTCAACCAGTTGCAATGTTTCTTGTACAAGCGAAAATAACGCCCCACCATGCTTAGGACCATCAAGTAAAAATAACAACAAGAACGCCGGAAGATGTCGATTTTGTTTCGCCGACATTGCCATGAACCCATCTCCTCAACCTAGTACTGATCCAACTAAATAAGCGCAATAAACACTATACTGTATTATGCAGTATGGTGTTTATTGTTGTCAAAGTCTATTTACTTAACAAATGGGAACTATGCCATCGCCCAGGCACTCCATTGACTATGCTAAGGAGATTGGTTCTCTTCGAGAAGCTGATTCATAGATAGCAGCGAGAATTTTGGTCACCACATAAGCTTGCTCCGGTGTTACGATTGGCTGTCGGTGTTTTTTGATATAATCAATAAAATGAGTAGTCTCTACGTCCGACTCATCTTCCGACGCGGCTGACCCCACCAATCGGGATGGCACATTCAAATCCGGTATTTCTGTGTACAATCGTCCATGTTTTTCTCCATTGATGCGGAGTCTTCTACTTCGTATTTTTGAGAATTCCAAGGCCCCCAGGCATCCGCAAATTTCTCGCGTTTTCCCAAATAATCATATTAGGTTATCATTGGGAATATATCTCTTTTGAAATGTGATTGCGAACCGTCTTTTCACTGATGAAAAGCATTTCTGCAATTTCCTTCGTGGTCTTGTCTTGCACCAAGAGTTCAAATACTTCCCGCTCCCGGCCAGTTAAAAAGGACTTTGTGCGAAAATCTCTCCCCATGGACACTTGCGATCCCTCCTTGTTCCAACCGAGTTCACAAGGGTAAGGGATACAGTTAAGCTATAGTATGAGCCACTTCCTGAGGTGGTGTCAGCAATTGAAGGAATTGGGCTCCTGAAATGTGAGCTTAAAATGAAACAAAAAAAAGCCCTGAACACAAGTTTCAGGGCCCATCGTATTACGATTATTTTCTATGCCATCCGGCCACTGCCATTTTTCTACGAACGTAGGCAAGCTGACCGCGAAGCGGAACCCCAATCGGGCAACTGTCATCGCAAGCCATCAGACCCACGCAACCGAAGATTCCATCATCGTTACCGACCACTTCGAAATACTCCTGCTCATCCCGCTTATCACGCGGATCCAGCATAAATCTTGATACGCGATTAATGCCCGTCGCGCCAATGAAGTTCGGACGGATGTTCGCTGTGGCGCAAACGCCAACGCAACAACCACATTCAATACAGCGCTCTGCTTCGTAAATTTCGAGTGACAGATCGTCATCCATTTTTTCTTCCTGAGCGGTTTCGTCAAATACTTTATCAGTGTGAATCCATGACTCCGTGCGTACGGACATATCTCTAAACCAAGTCCCGGTATCCACAGACAGGTCTCCAAGCAGTTTGAATGCGGGAAGCGGGAACAAGGTAATATCGCTCGGCAAATCCTTCGTCAATGTCTTGCAGGCCAAACTGGCTTTTCCGTTGATCAGCATTCCGCAGGATCCGCAGATAGAGGCACGGCAAACAAAGTCGAATTTCAGTGTTGGGTCCTGTTCGTCACGAATTTTATTCAATGCGACAAACAAGGTCATCGCAGGTTCTTCGGGAATCTTAAAGGTCTGCGTATGCGGCTTGACCTCTGGAGTCTCCGGGTCATAGCGAAAGATGTGAAAAGTCAACTCTCTTGGACTCATTAATATTCCTCCGTTCAATTACTTCTTCCCACTGGATTCGCCATACCCACGATCACCAGGCGGGATTTCCGTGATAGTTATTGATTCATATTTTAACTCAGGCAATTTCGCGCCTTCTGGCCAGTAGGCCAGCGTACGTTTCAACCAATTCTCATCATCGCGTTTTGGATAGTCTTCTCTGAAATGACTACCACGGCTTTCCTTGCGCTCAAGCGCACCTCTTGCAATGGTCAAAGCCAGTTTAAGCATGCCGGGCAAACGCATTGCATTGACAAGTTCGGGATCAGCACCTTGACCGCCGCCGCCCATAAGTCCCACATTTTGGGCGCGCTCATACAAGTCGCTAAGTTTACTGACCGCGTGTTGCAAATGCTCACCAGTACGGAAAATACCCACATCAAGCTCAAGCGTCATCTGCATTTCCTTGCGAATATCAACCCAGTTTTCACCATTTTTTCCGCGAGCACGAATTGCATCCATACGTGCGCTCACTTTGTTTACATGTTCCTGAATAAGGTTGGACTTGACTTCAAGCGTAGCATCATTGGTATATTCAGCAATCTTTTTACCTACAATGCGTCCTGCTACTACAGTTTCTGCAAGTGAATTACCACCAAGACGATTGAATCCGTGAAGATCCCAACATGCAGATTCGCCAAGTGAGAACAGATTATCAAGGCCGTATACTTTTCCATCTTTATTGGTGCGGATGCCGCCCATCGTATAGTGCTGGGTAGGACGAACGGGAATCAATTCTTTGACCGGATCTATGCCAGCAAAAGTCCTGGCAATTGTCGAAATTTCACGCAAATAAGTGTTAATCCGATGTTCGCCCAAGTGACGAATATCGAGCCAAACGTGCGGTCCGTAAGGACTTTCCACGCCATGACCAGCACGAATGTGTTGCATGATCCGGCGGGAAACCACATCACGAGAAGCCAGTTCTTTGTACTTTGGTTCATAGTCTGGCATAAAGCGATAACCATCTTTATCTAACAAGTGTCCACCTTCACCGCGTGCACCTTCTGTAATCAGGATCCAAGAAGGAACCATGCCTGTGGGGTGAAACTGGATCGCTTCCATGTTACCGAGTGGAACGACTCCTGAATTCAAGGCCATTGCCACACCGCCGCCATCATTGATGATGGCATTAGTGGAGGCCGCGTACAAACGCCCAAATCCGCCCGTTGCAATTACGGTGGTTTTGGCGATATATACATGAAGCTCTCCATCGCGCAGGCTTCTCGCCACCACGCCATAGCAACGTTCTCCATCATGAATCAGTTCAATAGCTTCCATCCGATCATGTACGGTGATCCCCAACTTAATCACAATACTATCCATGGCGTATAAAAGCGTATGCCCCGCGCCATCAGAGGTGTAGCATGTCCGCCACTTAGCCGTTCCGCCAAAGTTTCTAGCGTTAATCAATCCCACTTTTTCTGGGTCTTCTACAATTTCTGTTCCTTCGTACATGCGCTTCTCATTACGAACACGCGACCAGGGAACTCCCCAATGCGCCATCTCTCGCACAGCAATAGGAGCTGTTTCGACAAACATTCTGGCAACATCCTGCTCGCATCCCCAGTCAGAACCTTTTACCGTATCATACATGTGTACGTCCGGATTATCACCTTTACCCATCGCTGCATTGCCAAGCGAAGCCTGCATGCCACCTTGTGCCGCAGAGCTATGGGAACGGCGGGGAGGAATCAAGCTCAAAATAATCACATTATGTCCTGCTTCAGCGGCAGCTACAGCAGCACGCTCACCAGCAAGCCCTGCACCTACCACCAGCACATCAGTAGTTGTTATGTCATATGAATTCATGCCACTCCACCTCCAGCAACCTTAAGCGTAAGGAATACGCCAAGGGTAACAAAACCAATGACGAGCATCAATAAGGTGACCACACCAAGCACGCGATCTAAACGATGACGGTTGACAAATCCCCATTTGACAAAAATACGGTACAATCCAACGCTCGCATGATATTCGGACATTAACAGAAGAATTGCATAAAAAATCAAGAATCCTGGATTATCAATGCGTCCTTTTGACAATGACACGCTAATTCCACCATAAGTCACAGCGACAATATGGATAAACGCAAAAAGCAAAATGCCAAACCCAGTGACAATTTGAAACAACCAAGACCAAGTATCCTTATGTCGTATCATTTTGGCGTGACGCCACGCCACTTTCTGTTCTGCCCATCGGGCCGGAAGGTGCCTCATAATCGCACCGATATGTGCAGCAAATATGAAGATCAACACCACTACGGTGACAGGTAACAATTCATATTTATCCATGAAACCTGCCAGCGCACCAAACGAACTTTGTCCAAGTAGGATGGAAGCCACAAATACCATATGAGTCCACAAAAATAAAACAAGAAGTAGACCGCTTACCATCTGCACCATTTCAACAATAAAGTCCGTTCTGATGCTCTTTGTTAAGGCTTTTTGCAAATACATACATCCATCTCCTTTCATGCAAAGACAAAACTGGGTTCACCCAGCAGTTATTACGGTACAGTGGGCATCAAACATCGGAGCACGCTGTAACCGTTTACGAAGAAAAATAATATAGATATAGAACCAAAAGGTGTTACAAAAATAAATGTAAAAGATTCCCTCCTTAGCATTTCTCATATTGTGCAAAAAGTATCAATCGCTCTGTAAATTGTACCGATTGTCAAATCGGCATGTCAAGGCATTTAAGAAATCGCTTCTGAAAAGTGTGTTACTACTTTGCCTTTTTCATATGACAATTCACCTTTAAAGGGGAGAACCAGCCAATCACGAGCATTTTTTTCCTTCAGCCAATCGGACAACAATGTTGAAGATACCGGCACCAACATCAGAATATCATCTGAGGCATGGTGATTGGCGTGTAGCATCAGAGGTAGCCGCTCGTCAGCCCCATGTGATGAAAATTTCGAAGTAACTGCCTCCAATAAACTTTCTTCCTGAAGTTTATCCCTTTTAATCCGCAAATAACTCCAAGACCTTGACGATTCTCCTTGCTGTGTTGAATCGTTTGGCGTCCATGGGTCGATAGGTTTTCTAAAGCGGGGATTATCTGATTGCAGGATGGCCATCATATCTTCTATGACCGCGCTGGCTGTCGGTCTCTCCCCCGCCCCTTTTCCAACTAGCAACAAATCACCAACCACATCAGCTTGGATAAGCACCGCGTTGAATTCATCGCGTATTCTCGCAAGTGGGTCACTATTGGGAATCATTTGCGGTCCTACACTTAGCGTGACAGATTCCCCATCGTAACTTGCCTCCGCTACCAGTTTGATGACACCGTCCATCTTTTTGGCAACCGTCATATCCACCTCATTGATCTCCGTGATTCCCTGTCGCTGCACCTGAAGTTCGCCTGAGGTGACCGGAAAAGCCATGGATGCCAAAATCATCAATTTATAGGATGCGTCTAATCCTTCTACATCATTTGTCGGATCAGCTTCTGCAAAACCCGCTGCCTGCGCTTGTGCTAGCGCACTCACAAATGAACTTCCTTGCTCTGCCATCTGCGTTAGGATGTAATTGCAGGTACCATTCAGAATCCCTCGCAATGAGGAGACGCGATTGGCGCTAAGATAGGCTTGAAGTGTCCTGATGACAGGTATACCACCACCCACACTTGCCTCATAAAGCAAATGAACATGACGATCAGTGGCAAGTTGCAACAGTTCCTGTCCGCGCTTGGCGAGCAGTTCCTTATTTGCTGTCACCACATGTTTGCCCGATTCCAGCGCTTTTTTGACAAGAGTATAAGCTGGAACGATTCCCCCCATCACTTCCACCACAATATCTATCTCCGGGTCGTCCACTATCAGGCTCCCGTCTGTGATCAGTTGTAGCGCTTCGACCTCTACTCTACGTTCTTTCTCAACATCCTTGACAAGAATTTTATTAATTTCAATGGAGACACCGAGCTGAGATAAAATATGTCCGCTGTTTTCCCGCAACGCCTTCACCACGCCAGTACCAACGGTACCAAGCCCTAACAGTCCGATTTGCACCTTTCGAATCATATCCATCCTTACACTTCTTTCTTCAGTTGACTCTCCTAATTAAAGCACGCCCTGTATAAGATCACGCAACTGGTCAAACTCAATCAGGAACGCATCGTGACCAAAAGGGCTGTGAATATGTGCGTACCTAGCATTCGCTCCGCACGACTTTGCCAATTCCATCGCCTGCATCAGATCACTAGCAGGATATAAAAGGTCATTGTCAATGCCGACCCAAATCAATTCCGCCCTGATGCTTGATAGCGCAGCAGAAAGTCCTCCCCTTGACCTGCCAATGTCATGCGTATCCATTGCGCGTAGCAACGTCAAGTATGACTGGGCATCAAAGCGTTTGACCAGTTTGTCACCTTGATAGCGTAGATAGTGATTGACTTGAAATTCGCCATCCTCCGTTTCTCTTGCAAACCTTTCCTTGAAAAGCGCAGCAGTTCGATAAGTGATCATGCCAAGCATTCTCGCCACACGCAAGCCCTGATTCGGGAATATTCCCGATCTTAGATAACGGCCCCCTACATAATTTGGATCACTCAGGATCGCTTGCCTCATCACATCATTATAAGCAATTCCCATTGTGGAAAATTCAGGATCAGCTGCAATGACCACTGATTTCCCCACCACATCTGGGTACATAATCGCCCATTCGAGCGCCTGCATGCCACCCATCGAACCTCCGATGACAAGCTCGATCCGCCGAATATGTAAATGATCAGCAAGCGCTTTTTGCACATTGACCATGTCGCGAATGGTGATATCGGGAAAATCAGCCCCATATGCCTCTTTAGTGCCAGGTATCACACTGGCGGGTCCTGTCGTACCAGCACACCCTCCGAGCACATTGGAACTCACAACAAAGTACCTGTCGGTATCGATTGCCTTTCCCGGACCGATGAGTGCCCCCCACCATCCTGGGTGGCCCTCTATATCCGCAGCATGCGCATCACCAGTCAGGGCGTGACACAACCAGACCACGTTATCACCGTCAACACTTAAATTACCATAGGTTTCATATGCGATTTCCACATCCAATAATTTCACGCCTAATTCCGTTACGTATTCCTTCATTATCGACGTTCCAGCCTGTGAGCTGGGCAATTGTCGAGCATTTGCTACTTGCTGATTGAGCATGATATCCCCAGCCTCCCATTAACACCCTATCAATCAAAAAACCCCTCAATGTATGAGGGGCATTTGTCATCACAATATACCCTCTCATCTTTCAGAACCTATGGTTCTGCTGGAATTGGCACCTTTCTCTGATCCTGTTTACATGGATCAAAGACGGTTGCCGGGCTTCTTCGGGCCAGTCCCTCCGCCGCTCTAGATAAGAGATATCCGATTATTAAGTTGTAGGAAATTTAGCATAGGTTAAGGAAACTGTCAATAGACGGTTGTACTTACTCTGCTGCTAGGTGAGCTAGAATGGTTTTCGCCACCTTATCGCCAATTCCCGCTTTACGAAATTCTTCAATAGGCGCCTCGCGCATTTCTTTCACACTCGCAAAGTGTTTTAAAAGTTGCTTCCGTCTCGCTTCTCCTACACCGGGAATGTCGTCAAGCACGCTGTGCAGGGCGCTCTTCTTGTGTGTATCGCGGTGGAACGTAATAGCAAAGCGGTGCACTTCATCCTGAATTCGTTGCAACAAATGAAATGCGGGAGAGCCAGGATCGAGCGGAACCGGGTCTGATTCATCGCCAAAAAAAAGCTGGCTGGTACGATGTCTGTCATCTTTTGCAAGACCGCATACAGGAATCTCCAGCGACAACTCGTTTTGTAAGACATCAAGTGCCGATGAAATCTGCCCTTTTCCACCGTCCACGACAATCAGGTCGGGCATCGTCGCATTTTCCCGCAAAAGCCTCGTATATCGGCGCCTGATCACTTCTTTCATGGACGCATAATCATCTGGCCCTTCAACGGTCTTGATGCGGAATTTGCGATATGATTTACGGTCCGGTTGACCATCTTCAAAGACCACCATCGCGGCAACAGGGTCCACACCCTGAATATTCGAGTTGTCAAACGACTCGATCCGATGTAGCGAGTCAAGGCCAAGCACGTTGGCAAGTTCCTGCATCGCGCTGATCGTCCGGGATTCGTCTTTCTCCATGATGCGAAACTTTTCTTCTAGCGCCACCCTGGCATTGCTGATGGAAAGTTGAACTAAGTCTTTCTTTTTTCCGCGTTGTGGCGTCATAATCGCCGCACCCAAAAACTCTTTCAGTCCCTCCGTGTCCACCCCATCCTGCAGCCAAATTTCCTTTGGGATATCCGGATTGTCATAGTAATACTGAGCAATATACGAAGCCGCATCCTCTTCTAGACGCTGATAATGCCTGAAAATAGCTGCCGAGCGCTCCACCATCTTGCCCTGGCGCATAATGAACACTTGCACGCTCAAATATCCGCGGTCCGCATAAAACCCAAACACATCGCGATTGATGCGATCCGCAAGCGTCACCTTCTGGGTTTCCATGACCTGATTAATTTGTGTGATGAGATCCCTAAGTTCAGCCGCCCGCTCAAAGTTCATCTGTGCCGCCATGTCTTCCATCTGTCGCGTAAAGTCCTTGATGATGTCCTTATAGCCACCGTTCATGAACTGAGTAATTTCTTTTTTGATCTCCTGATATTTCTCTTGATCCACCGTAAATTCGCATGGTGCCAGACACTGCCCGATGTGATAATAAAGACACACTTTATTTTTGATCGTTCGGCATTTCCGCAGTGGATACAAACGTTCAAGGAGCCTTTTGGTCTCTGCTGCCGCCCCACCACTGGGATAGGGTCCAAAATACGTTCCCTTATCTTTTTGTACCTTTCTCACAATTTCCAGGCGCGGATGTTCATCACCGGTAATTTTAATGTAAGGATAGGTTTTATCGTCACGAAGCATGATGTTAAAATGCGGCGAATAGTGCTTAATCAGGTTGCACTCCAGCACCAGCGCCTCTGCCACCGTGTCCGTGACGATGTACTCAAAGTCTGCTATTTTTGCCACCATGCGCGCAGTCTTGGAGTCGTGCGATCCAGTAAAATACGAACGAACCCGATTCTTAAGCACCTTGGCCTTGCCCACATAGATCACTTTTTGATGCTCATCTTTCATCAAATAACAGCCAGGCCGTTCGGGAACATACGCCAGCTTTGCGCGAAGTTCTTCCCACGTCACCCCATCATTCCTCCAGCATTACGATTCTGATGTTGTTTCGTTTCCTCCAGTTGCCTTGAACATGCTACTGATGGAGCCAATGGACGCCATGACACCGACTGCATCCGTCGGGACAAAAATGGTGTTCGAGGTTCCCTGTGCCATTGATTTTAACGCCTCAAACGATTGAAACGCCAGCATTTGTTCCGTTAATCCAGCGGTGGAAATCAGTTCGATGCGGTTTCTCTCCGCGTTCGCCACAATCTTGATACTCTCTCCATTACCGTTCGCCTCAAGAATCAGGGCCTGCTGAACGCCTTCCGCTCGGCGAATGTTGGCTTCCTTTTCCGCTTCTGCGCGAAGGATCACTGCTTGTTTTTCTCCTTCCGCGCGAAGAATGGCCGCCTGCCGTTCCCCTTCGGCCTGTAAGATATTGGCGCGCTTTTCCCGCTCTGCTTTCATTTGTTTTTCCATCGAATTTTGGATTTCAAGCGGTGGCTGGATGTCGATTATCTCCACCCGATCAATGCGAACACCCCATGTCTCGGTCACTTCGTCGAGTGACTTGCGCAGTTCAAGGCTGATGCGGTCGCGACCGGAGAGCGTCTCATCGAGTTCCATATGACCCACGACCTGACGGATATTAGATGCAGTGATGTTTTGGATGCCGTTCACGAAATTTTGAATATTATAGGTAGCCTGTTTGGGATCAATTACCGTATAGAAAAAGACCGTTTCAATTAAAATTTTCACATTATCCTTCGTGATGACCTCTTGCTTTGGGATCAACACCTGTTGCGTACGCAAATCCAAATTCCGTACCACGCGGTCAATAAAAGGCACAATCAGGTTCAATCCCGGATTCAGCGCCTTATGAAATTTACCAAGCCGCTCCACGATCGATACACTTTGCTGCGGGATGATGCGAACGGAGCGCACGATAATCATGATGACAATGATTACGATGATGATTAAAACAATATAGCCAATAATGCTTCCCAGCATGTTACCTCTCCCCTTTTAATGGTAAACTTTCGACGAGCACTTGTGTGGTCTCCACGGTTGCTATACGTACAAAATCGTCTTTCTGAACCGCTACATCCTGTGACAATCCTTTTGCACTCCACACCTCTCCGCGAATTTTAACAAGTCCACTGCCACCAGCTGACCAACCTTCCACTACTTGCGCCTGCTCGCCAACCAATTCATCGACGCGCGACTTGAATCTCGATGGCCTGTTCCTCCACCGAGCACTAATACGCCACGTTGCGATTAATAACAGTAAAGATAGGATGACAAAAAAGCCGACCTGCCATTCGATACCGTGAACGAAAAGTCCGAACAGTCCCGTCATAAAAGCGGAAATAGCAATCCAGAGCAGAATAAATGTCGTGGAAAAAAGCTCAATCACGCCGAGTACCAGCGCAAATACAATCCAGGCAATGAACATGGGATTAGCCGTCCCTTCACTTACTTAACTTAGAGAAAAACAGGGCCGGTCTCCACCAGCCCTATGTGCCATTAATTCTTTTTCGCGCTTAAGCGTTCGCTTTTTTCTCTGCCATTTTCGCTTTAAGTGCTGCCAGTTCCTTGTCAAGCTCGGTGTCGCCCTGCAACTTCTTGAATTCATCATCCAGCGACTTGCCACTTCCGCGAAGCTCGCTTGAAGCCTGCGCCTCCGCTTCCAACTGATTGACTTTTTCCTCCATGCGGGCAAATCCCTGTGCCGCACTATCCGATCCAAAGGATCCCATCGTGTGATTGATTTGCTTTTGCACTTTAGCCGCATCGGCACGAGCAACGAGCATCTCCCGCTTGCTCTTCATCTTCAACAATTCGTCTTTCATCTCTCCGAGCTTGCTTCTCAGTTCATCCGCCATTGCTTTGGCTTTATCGTACTCCGCTGCGTACGTTTCGTAATGGGATTGCTGTTCGATTTTGTCTTGAAGAGCCTTTTTTGCCAACTCTTCATTGCCAAGTTCCAGCGCCTTTTCCGCTTGTTCTGCACGTTTTTGTGCCAAAGAGGCCGCTTCGTCTCGTTGCTCAAGAAAGCGTTTCTCAATAGCAATTTGCTTGGCCACTGCCACTTCCGCTTCGCCAATGTCTTCTTCCATATCCCGAATAAATTGATTCACCATCTTTACAGGATCTTCAGCCTTATCTAACAAATCATTAACAGTTGCCATGGTAATATCACGTAAACGCTTAAAAAGCGCCATGCGATTAAACCTCCTTTGTCAATGATGAAGCAATCACTCCATCCATATAGTACATTATAAAGGACATCATTGATAATGGCTGAAATTTATTTAAAGATTGGACAAAGGGAGAGAGTCATGAAAGAGGATAATCAAACGATACCCGTTACCAAACAAGATGTGATTGAAGACTTAAAAGCGAATTTTCTGAGAGAAGTCGAAGCGGCTGCCACCTATCGAAGCCTTGCCGATAAGGAAGGTGATCCCAAACGCAAAGAAATATTGAATAAATTAGCGCAGACAGAAGATGTCCATGCAGAAAAGTGGGCTGAAAAACTGCTGTCACTCGGTATCACCAAATTGCCCGAATCCAAATCTTCTTTTTGGAAAAATTTACAACTCAAATCCAGTAGTTTGTCCACCAATCTGGAACGCATGGAATGGGAAGAACATCGCAACATCGATACGTATGAGTCACAAAAAAAATACGGGGATGAGAGCATCACAGGACTACTCAATGAAATCCAAGAAGACGAAAAAAAGCATGCCCATTCAGTACGTGCCCTGGTTAATTCCAGCGATCCACAAAATTCATTGCAAATTTACCTGAGCAGGGAACGCTGGCATAAACGAAGTGGTGCAGGATGGATCGGCGATGCGATATACGGCGTCAATGACGGCCTGGGAGCGGTTTTTGGGATCATCTCCGGTGTCGCAGGATTTACTTCCACCGGTCGTGTGGTGCTGGTGTCAGGACTTGCCGGGATGATTGCAAGCGCACTTTCAATGGGGGCAGGAGCGTATCTTGCGGCTAAATCGAATCGCGAACTGGTTGAGGCAGAAATGCACCATGAACGGGAAGAAATCGAATCTGACCCGGCACATGAGCGCGAAGAGTTGGAACTTTTGTATCAATTGAAAGGTTTCACTGAAGAAGAAGCCGCCATGGTAGCAGAGCGCATCACCAGTGACAAGGAATTATACCTGAAAACGATGGTACAAGAAGAACTCGGCATCAGTGAAGAACAGTTGCCAAATCCCTGGCGTTCTGCCTTATCAGGCAGTGTCTCCACTGCCATTGGTGCCATTATTCCGGTCATTCCATTCTTTTTTCTGTCGGGATTACCCGCCATCATCACAGCTGCCATTGTCAGTATCGTCGCACACTTTCTTGTTGGCGCAGGAAAAAGTTTAGTAACGGTGCGATCCTGGTGGCAAAGTGGCTTAGAGATGACACTTGTTGGTGTGCTCGAAGGCGCCATCACCTATAGCCTGGGATTACTAGGTAATGTATGGCTTCATTAGCTTCCGAAGAGTCTATTCCTAGTAGGAACAGACTCTTTTCTATCTTATTAATTGATAAAATCAAGCTTGCTTTGTACTGCTTCTTTGCAACATTCGTACTAATACATGGAGTATCAGAACAATTATGACTAACAAGAGCGCAGCGGTATAGGCCAATTGATGCGCGGCTTTGTATGGTTCATTGAGATACGTCCACACGACATAGGTCAAATAGGCTACCGGATTTTTTACTAATTGAAGATTAGGATTAAAGTTAGACCAACCTGCTGTGAAAATCAGAGGAGCAGTTTCCCCAAGTGCAATAGATAGAGCTAAAAGTAGTCCCGTCAGAACACCAGGTAACGCCAAACGCATCAACACTGTCCGCAAGGCCATCAGAGGCGTAAGCCCCAACGCGATGGCACCTTCAAAGTACTGACTCGGGATCTGACGAAAACTCGCGTCAGTAGTTCGAACGATATATGGCAAAGTGATGATAGCAAGACTTAACGATCCAGCCAAAGCAGAAAACCCCATCTTAAACTGTAGCACCAATACCATGTATCCAAAATAGCCGATTACAATCGAAGGAACTCCAGCTAGCACTTCGGATAAAAATCTGACCAATGCCGCCAAGCGGGAATCCGCGAACAATGCAATATAAATACCGCCCAATATACCTAATGGCGCAGAAATCACCATGCTAATCACAATCAACATCAAGGTCCCCAAAATTGCATTTTGCAAACCACCCGCGATTCCTGATGTCTGCGTGGTAAAAACAGACCAATTCAATCCTGGTACTCCACGGCTGACCACTGAGAACAATATATCAAATACGATCAAAACCACTAATAATAATGATGCCATGGAAACTCCCCAGAGTGCGATGGACTTTAGCCTACGACGTTGAGAATTAATTTCCATCGAAGGCAAGACGACATCGGAAATCGATGAATTCATCTGCGGATTCATTTCTTATACCTCCGTCCCAATATCGCGACGTCCCACCTGAACTAAGAGACGAGCAAACAAATTAGTGATCATGCTGATGAGTAAAAGCGTGACTGCAATCAGCGCAAGAGCATGGATGGACAACATCGTGTAATCAGTCATGGCGCTGTCAAGCAAAGAAGCAATCGTCGATGCCATCGTCGAAATGGGGCTATAAAGATTCGCCGGCAGATAATTCATTGCATTCCCACTGACCATTAGCACAGCCATTGTTTCACCTAATGCTCTGCCCCAACCAAGGATGACGGCTCCAATAATTCCCCTCCTAGCAAGTGGCATGGCCACATGACGCACACTCTCAAACGAGGTCATTCCCAATGCCCTTGCACCCTCAATTGGCAAATGCGGGACCTGCATCAACAAATCGCGGCTGGTAGCGGTAATGATGGGAATGATCATCACAGCAAGAACGATTCCGCTGGTCAATAGTCCAAAACCCGATCCAACTGGGCCCGCCAAATAAGGAATAAAGTGTCCTAAGTGGGATAGCCAAGGACCAATTAGATTGGCAATGGCCGGTGCCAACACAAGGATTCCCCATAGACCATAAACTACACTGGGTATCCCCGCTAAAAGTTCAACAATAGGAGATATCCACTTCACCAACGAAGGAGGTACTTTGTACACTAGTGCAAATGCTGATAATAAGGAAATAGGCACTGCAATAATAATCGCAATCAACGATGATGCGAGAGTTCCGACGATAAACGGCAGAATTCCGAAAGTAGCGCCAGGAGAGCCCTGCACCCCATTGTGAATAATCGTATTGTTGGCGTACATATTGCCCATATTCCATGTGATTCCTGAATAAAATGAAAATCCTTGGAAGCGGAAAGCCGGCCAAGCGTCATTAATCAGAACGATGGCGAGAAATAATAGCACGAAAAGAGGGCTGACGGCAGAAACGCCGGCAGCCACTTTAAATATTCTCGAACGAATTCGCGCACTACGCAATTTCGCAACTCCTCATCTCTTAATTAGCCATGAATTTTGTTAATTTGTGCTTTACTAAGTGGAGCGATTGATTTTGGCAACGGAAGGAAATGAACTTTTGTCATAAATGTTGATTTATTGCCACCCGTTGGTGAAATGGCCCACAAAAGCATATTCTTCACAGCCGCAGCCACAGTAGGACTGGATTGTTTTTCATTCACAATCGCATACTCATAGTTGATGATTGGATAAGAATTCGAACCTGGTCCATAAATCAAGGAAACTCTTTCATTTTTCGGTGTTTTACCTACTTGAGCGTTGGCGGCTGCACTAATCGTCGCATTGTTCGGAAGTAAGAACTTGCCCGCTCGATTTTGAATCATTGCTTCACCCAATCCACCTTGTAACCCTTTATCCAACCAACTGATGCCAACATATGCGACACTGTATTTGGTTTGTTCCGCAGTTTGGACAACGCCGTTATTGCCGTTCGCTCCGAGAGCACCAGACACACTTGGCCAAGAAACGCTGGTGTTATAAGAGATACTGTTCGCCCAAGCTTGATTTGTATCGGTTAATAACGTGGTAAACAAGAAGGTATCTCCACTGCCATCCGTACGGTGAATGGGAACAATCGCCGCGTGCGGAAGCTTAACCCCTTTGTTGATTTTAGCGATTTGTGGATCGTTCCAGTAACGAATTTTACCTGTATAAATTTGCGCAAGAATATTACCGGTCAATTTCAAATGCACATTCTTCGATACACCAGGCAGGTTATACATGATCTGCTGCGCAGAAATTGCCAGCGGAATATTCAGCATGCCAGGATTCTGTTGAATTAAATGGTTGTTCATATAAGCGTCTGATGCACCAATTTGCACTGTGCCATCGGTAGCTTGTTGAATGCCAGTGCCACTTCCCGTTCCGGAAGGCGTAATTTGAACATTTGGAGCTACATTTTTATAGGCTGGTACCCATAATTGAAACAGTGGATAAAGCAGTGTAGAACCTGTTTCTTGTAATTTAACCACTGGTGCAGCACGATGAGATTTTGCAAAAGCGGGAACCATCGTTACTGACGCACTGAGTGCTCCAGCACCAATCAGCGCAGTTATTGTCATTATGGATGCTTTTTTGAATTTATTCGTCAATGTACGGATACCTCCATGATTTAGGTTCGTATAATAGATTGCATTCTTCACATGGTCTATCGTACCGCACACGAGTAAAGGACTTGTATTGAAAATGTAAAGAACTTTTAAGGGAATGTAATCAATTTGTAAATTTGCTTAAAGCCAAATTACCCGATTTGTTCCTCAACATAAACACGAGTGCGCGGATCACTCGGGTGGTAAAAAAGCTTATCAGTGAGTTCATATTCCACAATTTCACCAGCTTCCATAAACGCCGTACGTTTGGCGATACGTTTGGCCTGGGCAAGGTTATGGGTGACAATAACAATCGTCATATGTTCCGCCAAGCGAACAAACAAGTCTTCCAGTAATTTGGTCGACTTTGGATCGAGCGCAGACGCAGGCTCATCAAGCAACAATACTTTTGGTTGCACCGCAAGCGCGCGGGCCAGACAGAGACGTTGCTGTTGACCACCAGACAATGAGAAAGGCGACTGATTCAATCTGTCTTTCAGGTCGTCATACAGCCCCACTTCATCCAATTTGGCTTTGGCGATCTCTATCCGTTCCTTTTTGCTGACGCCAAAAAGTCTGAGGGCCAATGTCATGTTGTCGAGAATGGACATTGGAAAAGGATTGGGGCGTTGAAAAAGCATCCCTACCGCCCGACGGAATGATTCCACATCCCTGACTAAAGACACATCCAGTCCGAGTACATTAACAGTTCCCTCATGCCGAAATCCTGGAACCGTATGACTCATTCGGTTTAGCGTCCTCAAAAAAGTGGTTTTCCCACATCCGGAAGGTCCAATTAACGCTGTAATTTCTTTATCTTTAATCTCTAGTTGCAAGTGATTAAGTACCTGTTTATGACCAAAATAAGCAGATAGATTCTCCACGCGAATGACTGTTTCCTTGGCGATTTCAGCATTTTTCTGCATATGAATACCACCTGTTAATACAGCTTCGAGTTCCAATAATTCTGATTCCGTTAAATGTACAGAATCATCGAGCGCTACAGTGTCGTTCGTCACCGTGCGTCCTCCTTCAAGTAATTTAATTACTTCAAATTATAGAGATAGATTGTTAAGCGATTGTAAAGACCCCGTCTCCTTCATCAAATCTTTACTTAATCTTTACAAAACAAAAAGGCAATCCGTCCATCAATGTGATGAATTGGAGTTGCCTTTACTTGAAATTCTAAAATGTTCTGCTTTATTAAGCTCCTGTCACTTCTGCTAATTGAGGAAGAAATCCGCTGTTTCTAAGTTCACTGAGGAAGTTCCCGAACTCGTCAAAGTTCATCTGTTGCTTAGCATCGGAGAGCGCCACGCTAGGTTCTGGATGTACTTCAACAATCAGTCCGTCTGCACCTACAGCCAGCGCCGCTTTCGCCACCGGCAACATGATGTCCTTGCGACCAGTGGAATGCGAGATATCAACAAGCACTGGCAGATGGGTTTCCTGTTTTAGGATCGGAACTGCCGAGATATCGAGCGTATTACGCGTGGCTTTTTCATAGGTACGGATACCGCGCTCGCAAAGGATGATTTTTTCGTTACCTCTTGCCGCGATGTACTCCGCAGCAAAAATCAATTCTTCGATCGTTGCGGAGAGTCCACGTTTGAGAAGTACTGGTACGCGAGTTTGGCCAGCCGCCTTTAATAGTTCAAAATTTTGCATGTTGCGAGCACCAATTTGAATGACATCCACGTATTGCAACGCCATTTCGATATCAGCCGGATTGACGATCTCTGAAACTGATGCCATATTAAATTGTTGGCTGGTCTGCCTAAGCATTTTTAACCCTTGTTCACCGAGTCCCTGGAAGTCATAAGGAGAGGTCCTTGGCTTAAACGCGCCACCACGCAACAAGCCAATGCCTTGAGACTGCATGTATGCGCCTACTTTTTCCATCTGCTCCGCCGTTTCAACTGAACAAGGACCAGCAATGACGATCGGTTTGCCACCACCCACTTCGACACCCTTGACATTCACCACGGTATTTTTGTTAGAACGTTCCCTACTGACAAGCAGACGCCGCTGCTCTTCCTGTAACCCGAGCGATGCCTGGAAAATTTGTTTGAACAAATGGCGGATGGTTCCATCAGAAAAAGGTCCAGGATTCTCGCTGACCAAAATATCCAACTGCTGCTTTTCGCGCTCTGGATCAAATGGATCTACGCCTCTTGCATGCTTGATTTGGCCAATTCTTTCTACAATATCTGCCCGTTTACTTAAGAGCATTAACAATTCGTGATTGATGCCATCAAGCTCATTTCGTAATTCTTTCAATCTGTCCTCTGCCATTCCCTTACTCTCCCTCGAAATATTTTGAATATTTATTTTAATGTATTTGGTCTATTCTATCTTAATTCTTTCGATTTGCCTAGTACTTCTGCCAATGCCTTTAAAAATTGTTCGTTTTCCTCTGTCGTTCCAATGCTTACCCGAATATACTCCGGTATCCCAGGAAAACCCGCGCGCACAATCACGCCTCTTTTTTGCAACTCTTGAAACACAAGCATCCCGTTCCCTACTTCCGCAAGTAAAAAATTGCCCTGTGTCGGTATATAGGAAATTCGCAGACGTTCAAAGCCGCGATACAACTGTTCCTTGCCAAGTCGATTCATCTCACGCGACTTCATCACGTGTGCTTCATCGCCAAGCGCTGCAATTGCGGCAGCCTGTGCCATCGCATTGACATTGAACGGTTCCCGCACCTGATGAAGATAACGGATCAGCGAAGGATTACCGATGGCATAACCTAATCTCATGCCAGCGAGCCCATACATTTTGGAAAACGTACGCAGTGAGAGGACAGGCTTACCTGCTTCAATCCAGTCAATGGATCGAAGAGGATCCGGAGTATCTACATATTCGAGATATGCCTCATCGCACACCACGATCACTTTTTCAGGCAAACTTTCAATAAAATGTGCAGCCGCCCGGTGGGACAAAGAAGTGCCTGTTGGATTATTAGGCGAACAGAGATACACCAGTTTGGTCTTTTCCGTCACATGTTCCCTCATCAAGTCTAGATCATATTCAAAAGCGCTTCTTAGGGGAACGGGTACCACGGTGGCACCCATAATTTGCGCTCCAAAATCGTATTGGGAGAATGAAGGAAACGGCACTAGGAGCTCATCGCCAGGTTGCAGAAAGGTTTCCGCGATCATTTTGATCACTTCATCAGACCCGTTGCCCACAAAAACCGCCGTTTCAGGCAACCTGACATGGCTCGCAATAGCCGAACGCAGGTCCTGTGCCGCTCCGTCCGGATATCGATGGAGGTCCTGCAGCATTCCCTGAATCGCTGCGATAGCTTTCGGTGACGGCCCTGCAGGGTTCTCATTGGAAGCCATTTTGATCACATGATCGAGTTTGAATTCTCTCATCACGTCCTGGATTGGACGTCCAGGAACGTATGGTCGTATGGATAAAAGTGGTTCCCTGACAAGTGGCTTCACGATCTCTTCAAGGTCTTTCGACATATCGTTTTGCGCCATTATATCTCCTCCTTTCTGCCTTACGCATCAAAATGTTATTTACGATAATGCCTTAGAAAGATAGTTTTTGCAAGTTGATTCGCCAGTTTTTTAGATACTGAAGAAAGGAATTTGCTCCATCTTTTGTTTATCGATGCCATGTCCCTCCAGTTTTCATTAAGCATTATAGACTATAACAAAGACAGTACATTTGGAGGAGTGAGATCAATGAATTTTGCTAAAACGATATTCTTAAAAAGATTTGCTTTTAGTACCTCTGTTTCTATGTTAGTCATATCATTAAGTGGAGCAGCATTTGCACAGTCTTTACTTACAAGTGCACAAGCAGACCAAGTGGCACAAAAATCATTACCAGGGAGTCAAGTGCTGCATCAATCATTGGATTCTTATCACGGGATTCCTGTGTGGGATATTCACTTAACGGAGAACGGAAAGGTTTGGGAGGTAAAGGTCAATCGTACGAATGGCACCATTGTGGTGAAACGAATTGCTAATGAGCAGACTAGTAATGTTACGAATGACAGTAATAACTATTCCAGCACCAATCCAAAAACCAGTTTGGGAATTAGTAGTTTTCCAGTGTCATCTGGCAATTTAGTGTATGATGTGAAGCTAACAAAAGTACCTGCCCCTTATCAAACGTTTGTCACCCAAGCTTTGAAAACGGAAAAAGGAACGTTCATGTGGGCAAAGTTATCCCATTCAGATAATGGGAGCGTAGAAATATCAATTAAAATTAGACAGCCAAGTGGTAATACGGTGAAGGTAAAAGACTTACTATCAAATAATACGCATCAGCTGCTATCGAGCAGAATTTCTACGGACAACTAATTGATTCATTACCGTAATAAGGCAGGAGATCAGGACGTACTTAACGAGATGGCGTGAAACTGTAGGCACCACCGTTCCCCTTTGTGGGATATTGGCTGGTTTTATTAACGCTATGTTCACAACCTTGTCCATCTAGGCATACAATGAGGACAATCTCACTTGGGAGTTGTCTGCCGATGTCTAAAAATACGGTTCGTCTCCACATAGTGTTACGCATCTTTCTCGTCATCGCCATCCTCGTTCTCCTCGTCCTGTCTATTTACCACAGCTACACCTCCAACACGATAAATGATGATACAGGATGGGCTATAGCGAACGGATGGCATCTCTTATCGCAAGGATTCCATTATTCACTTTCGAACTCTTGGGTGGTGAAACATCCCTACTTATCGACAGGCCCTGAGTGGATGAGTGATGCGCTCTTTTACTGGCTTTACCTCCACTTCGGTTGGGGGGGACTGGTCGGAATCATGCAACTCTCCATCATTAGCGTTTGGGGACTCGCCATTGTCCGTTCCGTAAAAAGCCGCTCCATATTCACCCTCCTTTTATCGGCAATTCTTGTTGATACAGGCATGGCAGTGTTTCTTGTCGACCGACCACAAGTGTTCAGTTATTTCTTTTTGGTTTTGTATATGTGGTGGCGTACTTACCGCTATGCGTCTACTTCACTTACTCAGCGACTTGGTTGGCGACAACTTATACAAGGAGATGCGCTGTGGGTGCTCCTTATGCCCATTTGGGCATCACTTCACGGTGGATTTGCCCTGTTCTACCCACTGTTTCTATTAGATAGTCTGGCACACCGAAAGTGGAAGTCTCTTTGGTTGGTTCCTGTCACGGCGATAGAAATTGTGCTCTTGATGCCAAACCACCTGTACAATCTACTGTACCCATTTCTGTGGCAAAGCGTTCCGTACGATAAATATATTTCCGAAGTATTGCCAATCCCCTTTTCTGGCGGTTACATGCTCGTGATACTTGCAATACTCGTAGCGACCCTTGCTGAATGGAAGTATGTCTCTAAGATGGATAAAATCATGCTCGTCCTGCTTGATTTTTTCGCCCTTCATTCTTTTCGCAATCTGCCGTATGCCACGCTATTTTTGTTATGGCATATGGACAAGGTGGATGTTCGGATATTTTTCCCCCGTTTCTTCACTCTGACCAAACAGTTTTACGAGTGGGATACCTCTACGTTTCGTCCGAAATGGACAATCGCCTTATTTTCTTTTGCAGCGGTAGTAACACTTGGCTTCCCCATTGCGAATAACCATGTCCATGCCTTTCAAGACAAACGCGTGGTGGATAACGCAGCGATACTATACCTTGTGAATCATGCGAGTGTTCTTCATTTCCTAGGCTTCGAACCGATGCAGTATTCGGATGAACTAACGCTCCTCGGTCATCCCAACTACCTTGAAAGCCAACAAGACGTTTGGGCAGGCATTATCTCTCCGAAGACAGAACCGAACCTCACGATGGCGACGATAAAATTAGAGTCAGGGCAAATCCCTCTCACAAACGCATGGGGATATAAGCAGATGCGTTATATACTGGTGCGAAACGGGTCTATCATGGACAATGAACTAAAGTTGATACCAAAAACGTGGGTGCCAATGTGGAAGGATAAGTATGCCACCGTGTATGTACGGAAGGGATATGTGAAATCTCTAAATTCAGAACACTCTATGGGAAGGCTCAACCAAATTCCTTATTAACTGATAGTCGGACCGGACAGTGTCCATCAAGATCTTGGATAGTAGAGGATCCGCTCTAATCTATGAACAAAATGTATCGTTACAATAATTTCCATAGTCGTTATAAACCCATCCCTCCCCATATTCCCTCAACATTCCTATCTTCTGCACCCACATACCACATGTCGACAGGTGTAATTGCGGGTATGTCCAAACCTAAGTATGCGATGAATACGGTGAAGCGCTTGTTGCAATTGACCGAGGAAGGACATATATCTGCCGGCATCAAGGAGATGGTCAATTTTATCAACGCTTCTTCTTATCAACTGGATGCATGATTTAGTTTTTGACATCGTTTGCTTATCACAGTTCCCATAAAGAATTTCGTATAATAAACCATGAAATAGAACTTGTAGCAAACCAAAACTCACCCTAGGAGTGGTATAAATGAAATTAAAACAGAGAAACAGATTTCTCCTAACCACTATCGTTTCTTCTGGCTTATTCGTTACAGGAGTCCTATTCCCCCTCTCCGCCATGGCGGCCACCAACAACAATTCCACCAACGTTGATACGATTTCCGTAACGGGTACAGCCAAAACCAAGGTGATTCCCAATACTGCTCAAGTATCCATAGGAGTCACCACCACTAATAAGAGTGCGGTTAAGGCAGAAGCAGAAAACAATGCAAAAATGATTGCGATGATGAAAAGTCTTGTCGAGTTTGGTGTTCCTAAAAATAATATCCAGACGGAGCAATTTAACATTCAGCCGAATTATTCCACGAATCAATCGAGCATTGTTGGGTTTACCGTAACCAATACACTAAATGTCACTATACACAAAATCAGCTTAACAGGGATGATTGTCGATAAACTGGTGAAGAATGGAGCCAATCAAATTAACAACATTTCTTATACCGAATCGAATGCATCACAACTTCAACAATCGTTAGAAACCGTAGCCATTGCCAATGCGAAGGCGCAGGCTACTCAAATCGCTAAAGATTTAGGCGTATCGATTACGGGGGTAGAATCGGTGGACGCGACATCAAGCGGAGTCGGCCCCGTGTATTATGGTAACAGTATGGACGCCGCGCTCGCTACTGTTCCGCTGTCACCAGGCACACAAACTATCTCGTCCAGCGTTTCGGTCGTGTTTACCATTCGTAATGCAAAAAAATAAATGAATCGGGAATACGTCTTGATGTGAGCCGAAAATGATTCCCTATGCGACTAGATGTTCGAATTCAACAAACCACTATCCGCAATATTTACTTTATCGATTTACTTACGATTGTGGAGTAAAGGCATTCATGAGAACATGCATTCCCGCCAAATGCACTGCGTTCATGGCCCATGCCCGTCTTGCTTCACTCGTTCCATACGAGGGACCCGCACAGTCAAGCAACATGCCATTGACGTGAAGTTGCTTCCACTCCTGTATCCGTTTTTCAATTGCCAAATAGGAATAATCGGATTCACCGTGGTTGATGCCAATCGAAATATAGCCATACCACTTCGTGGTTGGTAGCATAGTTTGCAACTCACGAATCGATGGAATCTCACCATTTTTCGGATTTTCATCGCCACTCCCCAGTATCACTAGTCGGTAGCCCTGTAACAATTTTGCGTAGGCCACCAATTGATTGTGCTGTTGCGGTATCCATCCATAATCGATAGCAAACGCTTGAAGGGAAAGCGTATGGGAAGAGGTTTGATGGACAGGATGTGAGGAAGGCAATAAGGTGGCAAGGTAATGATAGATATGTGCTTTAGGGTAGCCAAGAAGTATCGGCGAATGCGTAGCGATGATGAATTGCGACTGTCCTTGCTGTTCATGCTCCCAAAGAACGCGGAGCAAAGCCAATTGTCTGGCGGGCGATAAAGTTACTTCATTATATAATAAAGGCTATCCCTTTTTTCTCCTGTCCCTTTTCTTTTCCTATTCATTAATCCCTGTATTTACCTTTAACGAAACTTTATTATACTTGGAGTGAGACTTTATTAGATGGGTACAATTTCAGGGAAAAACACTGTTATGCTACAATGTAAATGGAGTGGAGATGCCTATCGAGCATAATGGTCTGGAGGGACATCTTATTGACGGTTTCATTAAAAGAAATACAAGAAGCACGTATACGTTTACTTGATATTATTGAAACAACACCACTTGATTTTTCGAATACCTTATCGAAGCTATCGGATAATCAAATATATTTAAAATTGGAGAATTTACAACGAACTGGATCATTTAAGATCCGCGGCGCATTCAACAAAATGTCTACACTTACTGAAGTGGAAAAGTCTCGCGGTGTCATTGCCGCTTCAGCAGGCAATCACGCACAAGGAGTGGCATACGCGGCTAAATGGATGGGAGTCCCCTGCACCATTGTCATGCCTGCCGTTGCCTCCCTCTCCAAGGTAGAAGCGACAAGAAGCTATGGCGCCAACATTGTGCTGTATGGACAAAACTATGACGAAGCCTTTGCAAAGGCGCAAGAATTAAAAGAATCTAGCGGCGCCACCTACATTCATGCATTTGACGATGAAATGATAATAGCAGGTCAAGGCACCATTGGCCTTGAGCTTCTCGAACAATTGCCTGGTTTGGATGCTATCGTCGTCCCCATCGGGGGAGGCGGGCTGATCTCGGGTATTGCCATTGCCGCAAAAACACTAAAACCGGATATCACCATTATCGGTGTCGAGGCAAAAGGAGCGGCCGGCTTCAAGCAGTCGCTGCTTGCCAATCGAATTGAAGAATTGCCACACGTGGCCACCATTGCAGATGGTATTGCCGTAAAAAAACCCGGGGTTCTCACTTTTGCCACAGTGTCATCTTATGTTGACGATGTCGTGCTGGTCGATGATGAAGAAATCGCTCGCGCGATGGTCGTCTTGATTGAGCGCTCGAAAGTGGTCAGCGAAGGCGCAAGCGCCGCCGGGATTGCCGCAGCGATTACAAAGAAACTTCCTTTTGAAAATAAAAAGACGGCCATCGTCTTATCAGGCGGCAATGTAGACGTCCTGCTTCTCTCTCGCATCATCGAACACGGCCTTGTAGCGGCCGGTCGTCACATTCGATTTGTCACCACGCTTCCTGATCGACCCGGAGCCCTTGTCAATCTGTTAACCACAGTAGCCGAAACAGGTGCCAACATTGTGTCGATTGAACATTACCGTTTAGGCCAGACAGTGGATCTTGGTCAGGTGGAAGTGCAACTGGCGGCAGAAATGCGTAACTGGGCCCATATTGAAGAACTGAAAGACAAGCTCCATCAATCAGGTTACGAATTACAGCTTCGCTAAAGCGCGAACAAGGATGGTTGGTTAGGATGCAAGATTTCCGATTTGCACTGGATATAGGCACTAGGGGCGTCACTGGTCTTCTTTATACGATGGAGAATGATCAATGCATTGTCCATTTTACGGAGTCCGAAGAACACCAGGACCGCGCCATGCAGGATGGACAAATTCACGATATTCAGGCTGTTTCCAGCGTCATAGCCAGAATCAAGGCAAAACTTTCGGAAGTCAGCCGCCAGGAACTTTCTCAAGTGGCTGTCGCGGCAGCAGGACGTGCACTCAAGACTATTGACGCAGAAGCGTCTTTTCCGCTTGGCGGCAATACCTGTTCACAGGAAGACGTGTTCAATTTGCAATTGCTCGCAGTGCAAAATGCGAAAATGCTTTTGTCAGGTGAGGATCGCGTGCCGGATAACAGCCCTTTTTCCCTACATTGTGTAGGCTATTCAGTGCATACCTTTTACCTGGATGGTGAAAGGATCGGAAATCTTGTCGGCCAACGCGGCCAAGAAGCAAAAGTTTCGCTCATCGCCACCTTTTTGCCCCGTGTGGTCATTGATTCACTCGACAGCGCACTGCGAGGCGCTGATCTTTTGATGCATGGCCTCACGCTGGAACCGATCGCGGCATTAAACGCCCTGATCCCCAAAACCATGCGCAAATTGAACATCGCCCTCGTCGATATTGGGGCAGGCACTTCCGATATTGCAATCACTGCGGATGGAACCGTGCAGGCGTACGGCATGGTGCCAATTGCAGGCGACGAGATTACCGATGCGCTGGTCGATTTGTTTTTGTTGGATTTCCCTGCAGCAGAGTTATTGAAGCGAAAGTTGTTACTCGAGCCAAAACAAACCTTCGAGGATATTCTCGGCATTTCAAAAACGGTCACCAGCAAAAAAGTTCTTCAACAAGTAAAGCCCTCGATCGATGCCCTCGCGCAGGCAATTGCAGACGAAATTTTGCATTTAAATGGCAAGTCCCCCACAGCAGTGATGTTAATTGGTGGCGGTGCCAAAACGCCATTTATTGAATCGCTGCTTGCCGCCAAGCTTGGACTCTCTTCGGATCGCGTGCGGGTACGGGATCGGGAATCGATCACGAATGCGATCGGTTGTAATGAACAACTGACTGGACCAGAGGCCGTTACCCCAATAGGCATTGCACTTGCCGCAGCCTCCAGCGAAATTACTCCGATCACCGTCAGTGTGGATGGACATGCCACGCGCCTATTTGCGTTTCATCCGCTCACCGTTGGGGATGCGCTGCTCGAAGCTGGGGTAGATCTTTCGATTCTCAAAACGCGTCCCGGCGCTGCAATTGTGGTAGAAATTGATGGCCAAGTTCAGTCCTTGACAGGGACCATTGGTTCCCAGGGTAAACTGATGAAAAACCACCAACCCACCTCTCTTGCTGAAATACTTGAGGCAGGAGATGAGTTGGAGGTCGTACCTGGCAAACCTGGTCAGGGAGCATCAGGTACACTCGGCGATTTGATCGACACTGCTAAGAAACGCATCATTTGGATCAATCATGAGCAAATTGCTGTGGATCCAGTGCTGCTGATCAATGGCCGAGCGGCAACCGCCACCAGCAAACTCAAAGACCGGGACCAGATTCACATCAAATGGCCTACCGTTAGCGATGTCCTTATTACCTATAAAAAAATCAATTGGGACACTTCCCTTCATCTCAAGATCAACGGCGAATGGAAGGAATGGCATCAACCATTATATCGGGTCACCTCTGATCGGGAAGGGTTATTCAAAATGGATATCAGTGCTGTGATCGAGGACGAGATGGCGATTTATATGGTCGAAGTTCCACCGCTCACCATTCAAGATGTCCTTCAGAAAGCGAACATCGTGTATACGGAGGTGACGCCATTCCAGTTGACTGTGAACGGTAAATTGGAAGTGTTCCGTACGCAGGCACCTATCCTCTTGAATGGCAAAGCTACCACTCTGCAGACAAAGGTGAGCGACAGAGATGAGATTTCGTATGACCCCTTACCCGGAAAGGTAGACAGCCCCATCACCATCAGCGATGTCATTTACCGCTTGGGTGACAATCTGAGAATGCAGGGATTGGGAAAAGCGCGGTTGATCATGAGAAGAAATGGTGAAACCGCTGACTTCACGACCGTATTGGAACATAACGACTCCGTGGAAATTTATTGGGAGGATCGACTTCCGGATCCGAAATTACGGCAAGGAGAGATGACAAGTGGCCAAACGGGATAAAGAAGGCACTAAACAACGAATCCTGGATGCGGCGATCGATGTGTTTTCCGACAAAGGTTATAACGGGGCCTTGGTGGATGACATCACCAAATTGTCCGATACCTCAAAAGGCGCATTTTATTTCCATTTTCCAAGCAAAAAATCGATATTCAAAGCACTTCTTGGTACGCTTGTCGAACGGATTGTCGCAGAGGTGGATAAAGCGATTGAGGATAAAGCCGGCGCGGAGCTGAAAATCGAAGCAGCGCTTGAAACCGTTCTACAAATTTTTTCGCGCCATGAAAAGGCGACCCGCTTGTTGTTTCTCGAGGCAACAGGACTTGGTAAAACTTTTGATCGTGAAGTTTTTGACGCCCACCAGAAATTTGCGGCTGTGATTGCAGGACACCTTCAATCCGCGATTGACGACGGTTCTATTGCACCGCTTGATGTGAATCTTACAGCTTATGCATGGCTTGGTGCCATTCATGAGGTGATGCTCATGAGTTTTTTGAATCCGCAAAGTCCTCCACTTGCCGAGTTGACAAAACCCCTCAAATCACTATTAATGAGTGCGCTAACCAAAAAGGCGGCTACAAAGTGACAAGCCTAAACATTGTTGTCATTCTCAAAATCAACTATAATTACACTAGTTTATAGGTGCGTACATAAAAGGAGTTTATCGCTTGATTATCGATCCGTCATCTCCATTGAACACAGTCAAACCCTTGGCCACGACAACAGGCAGCACGAAACCATCACAGAATAATGTCAATAATACACCGAGTTTTTCCACATTACTGAATCAGGCCATAGGAAGCAGCAGCACGGCAAGCACTGGCAATGGCACTGCGACGAGCACAGTAACGAATAGCGCCAATACTAATCAAGCCGCCAACATTGCTGACTTGTTCAGTTTGCTTATACAAAATCAAATGAATAATTCACTGGCCAGCATGCTGAACTCGACAGGCAGTTCGAGCAATAGTTCAAGTTCGAACCTTTTCGGAGGAAGTTTACTCGGTGGGAGTGGAAATTCCAGTTCTTCCGCTCTCTCTATACTTGAAAATGCTGCCGCCATGCAAAGCACTATGCCAGGCAGTTCAACGACTTCAACGCCAAGCAGTAGTTCCATTAGTTCACTTCTGAATTCTAATTTGCTCCCGCTACTTCTTAGCAGTTCGAGCAACATCGGAGGAACGGCAGGGATCACGATGGCAGGGAACCAAATCCCCATGGGATCACTGTCAACCCCAGTCATCAATCAGACACTACCTTCGTCGATTAATTCTGCCAATACTACCAACACCAACTCCGTCAACAAAGCGACGATTCAAACATGGATCAATGAATACGCGCCACAATACGGCCTTGATCCCAAACTAGTCAACGCAGTGGTCACGGAAGAATCAGGCTATTCCCCTACCGCCACCTCTTCAGCAGGTGCCATGGGACTCATGCAGCTGATGCCTGAAACTGCAGCCACACTTGGTGTGTCCAATCCTTATGATCCACTGTCCAATTTACTTGGAGGGATGAATTACCTCAGTGAGCTCTTAAAAAGTTATCGCGGCAATGTACCTCTGGCCCTAGCCGCATATAATGCCGGAAGCCATGCAGTAGCAGAATATGGCGGCATTCCTCCTTATCCTGAAACACAGCGTTATGTGGCAAACATCCTCGCTTTGATGAACCAATAACCACCAGCGTCACCTATAGAAAGGAGCATCAGTCATGGGGCCTTTCCGAACGGTGAAGGACTTTCTTTTTGCTAACCGCAAAAATTATTTGTTAGGGATTTTCTGGGTTATTTTTGTTGACAGCCTGCAACTGGTCATTCCCAAGATTCTGGGTTCCTTCGCAGAAGAATTTTCCCTGAACCAGTTGACCACTTCACGGCTTCTTTTTTATGCCCTTCTCTTTTTTGGCTTAGGATGGATGGTCGCTTTTTCCCGATACAGGTGGCGGATGTACATTTTCGGCACCGCACGCAAACTCGAATATGAAATGCGTAACCGGATCTATCAGCACTTGCTCAAATTATCCGCCAACTACTTTTCTAAACACAAAACCGGTGATCTGATGGCCCATGCTACTAATGATGTCTTTGCTGTTCGCTATGCACTTGGTTCAGGACTCGTGATGATCGTAGACCCTATTTTTCTTATTATCACCACACTGATCATGATGCTCTACACCTCCAACCTGTCACTGGTGTTCTTCTCGTTATTGCCACTCCCCATTCTCGCAGTGGTGGTCCTTTTTTTCGGAAAACTTATTCACAAACGGTTTATTGCTGTGCAGGATTCTTTTTCCCAATTGACGGACTTTGTGCAGGAGAACCTCTCAGGAATCCGCATTATCAAAACATTTGTCCAGGAAAAATCAGGAATCGAACAATTTTTAAGTGGCAACCGGGATTTTTTTAATAAACAAATGAAACTTGCAAGCATTCAAAGCATCTACAATCCACTCATCCAATTTATCTCCACGCTCGCCTTCGTGATTGCACTCGTGTACGGAGGTATACAGGTGGTCAATGGGCAAATCACATTAGGAGACTATATCGCGTTCAACAGTTATTTGGGCTTGTTGACATGGCCCATCATGGCGATCGGTTTTGTCATCAACATCCTGCAACGCGGAGCCGCCTCCATGGAGCGGCTGAACCAGATATTCCTCGAAGCGCCGGACATCGTCGATGTGGAAAATCCCGAAGCTTCCCTCATTCGCTATGGCAAAATCGAATTCAAAGGCCTTACATTCACGTATCCAGGAGCCAAACAGCCCACACTGCATCACATCGACCTCAAAGTGGAAGAGGGTCAATCACTGGCGATCGTCGGTCGCACGGGCAGCGGCAAAACGACACTGGTCAATCTCCTGCTGCGTGTTTACGATCCCCCAGCTGGCACCGTGTTTATTGATGGACATGACATTCGCAACTTAGAGCGAACTACGATTCGCGATGCGATTGGTTACGTGCCGCAGGATAACTTCCTATTTTCCACCACCATCACCGACAACATCGCGTTAGGTGTACAAGAGGCGAACGAACGACAAGTGATGGAAGCGGCAAGGATTGCACAGGTGCATGACAACATCGTCGAATTCCCACACGGGTACGATACCATGCTGGGAGAACGGGGCGTTACCCTATCTGGGGGGCAAAAACAACGCGTGTCCATTGCCCGCGCTATCCTTAAAAATCCCCGCATCCTCATCATGGATGATAGTTTGTCGGCGGTGGATACCAAGACGGAAGACGCTATATTATCTGGCCTAAAATACATCCTGTCAGCGCGCACCAGCATTCGCATTGCCCACCGAATTTCCTCCATTCAGGATGCGGACGAAATTGTTGTCATCGACGAGGGCCGTATCGTCGAGCGAGGGAACCACGATACGCTGTTGCAACACGGCGGTATCTATGCCGAGCTTTATCGCATGCAGCAGTTGGAAGACAAAATTGCCGTTAACGGAGACTAGAGGCGAATCATGGCAGACATCATACAAGACGAAGAGATCATGGGGAAAGCATATGACAGCAAGATCATGAAGCGCTTGCTGGGATTTGCAAAGCCGTATGCGGGATGGATTTTGCTCTGCATTTTTATGCTGCTCATCATGACGGTCTCGAATCTGGCTAGACCATATATCATGAAAATTGCGATTGACGACCATATCACCGCCTTTAATCAACCGATGATTGTTGCCCCCGTTAACGCACCTAAAGGAGCTGTGATTGCCCTACAGGGACAACGCTACATCCGTATTCAGGATATGCCCAGCCGATCCACACTCCCAACGGAAGGTTGCCAAATTGTAACCATCAACCGTGCGGATTACCTGATCAAAGCACCGATCAGCGTATTCCACCCTACTGGTCACCTCACGCCCATTACAGGTGATGCAAAAAAGCAAGGGCATACTATCATCATCTCCGGCCACTCTTATCCGGAAGTTCCGCTCTCCCCTGCTGCCATTAAAGAGATTCACAGCCACGATGCAAAGGGCGTAATGAATCTGGGCCTATTGTTTTTGATCCTTATCGTGGTGGGCGTAGTGTTAAATTACATTCAAACCTATGTGCTGCAGTGGACCGTGCAACGCATCATCTACCAAATTAGAAAACTGATTTTCGAGCATATCCAAGGCCTGTCGCTTGCTTTTTTTGACCGCAATCCCGTTGGTCGTCTGGTCACCAGAGTCATGAACGACACCCAGACACTGAACGATATGTATGCCAACATCATGGTGAATATTTTTAATGACTTTTTTATCTTGCTTGGGATCATCATTGTGATGCTGCAAATGAACTGGCAATTAGCGCTACTCGCTTTCATCGCGATACCACTGATCGGCATCGCTACGAGCATCTATCGCATCGTCGCAAGGCAAGCATATCGTCAGGTACGAGTCAAGCTAGCCAAAATCAACGCATCCCTTTCCGAGAATATTTCCGGCATCCGCATCATCCAATTATTTAACAAACAACGCCAAAGTTTTGAGCAATTTGAGGAAATCAACCGTGACCACTTTCAATCCAGTTGGAAAGAAATGACGGCCAATGCCGTGTTTCGTCCCTCTATGGACCTGATTTATGACTTCGTGCTGGCTATCCTCATCTGGTTTGGAGGCGGGCGCGCGATTTCGCACCTCATCAATTTTGGGACGCTATATGCGTTTATCACCTATGTGGAACAATTTTTCCAGCCAATCAACGACCTTACAGAAAAATACAACATTCTTCAATCCGCCATGGCATCCTCTGAACGCATTTTCATCTTGCTTGATACCGAGGACCGAATACAGAACCCCGAAGTTCCTGTCACCCTTCCCAAAGTGGTGGGACGGATTGAGTTTGAGCATGTGTGGTTTGCCTATCTGGGAGAGGATTGGGTATTAAAAGATGTCAGCTTTACGGTGGAACCTGGTCAAACCGTGGCGTTTGTGGGAGCCACGGGCGCGGGAAAAAGTTCCATTCTTAGCCTGATTTCCCGACTGTACGATGTGCAAAAAGGGAGCATTAAGGTGGATGACGTTGACATTCGCCAAATGAGTAAAGAGGAGCTTCGCCGCCACATTGGGGTGGTATTGCAGGATGTGTTCCTATTTACCGGCGATGTCGCCTCCAACATTCGGTTAAATCAAACCGATATCACTGATGCCACCATCATGGATATTATTGGAAAAGTAAATGCCACACACTTTATTAATAAATTGTCGCATGGCATTCACGAACCTGTTCAAGAGCGAGGGTCCACTTTTTCCTTCGGTGAAAGGCAACTCCTGTCCTTCGCCCGCGCGCTTGCGTATGACCCTACCATTTTGGTGCTTGACGAGGCAACCTCCAATATCGATACAGAGACAGAGGTGCTCATCCAAAACGCACTCGAAACCTTGATGGAGGGACGTACCACATTGATTGTCGCCCACCGCTTATCCACTATCCAACATGCAGATCAGATTATCGTCATGCACAAAGGTAGGGTCAGAGAAAAAGGAACCCACCAAGTACTTTTGCAACTTGGCGGGCTTTATCACGACTTATATGAGCTTCAATACCATGAGCGTACGACTGCTTAATACAATCCCCAAATTTCCCGGCTGGGATCGTTATCGTCAGGCATTGTTTCCGTTTCCTCCACAGTGCCTTCGTCTGCCACAGCGACAGGAATCAAAACTGAGCTTTGAATCATTTGCTCCTGTCGCTGCAGTTCTAACATTTCCCGAACCACCCGTCTGAAAGGCTCTTCTGGCACTGTGATGGTGGCAGGACCCGTCAAACTGCACTGGCATGCCAGTCGATATCCCATGGTTAATTTCTCTTCCGTCAGGTGACGCAATTCCATTTTAGTAGGAATACTCAAATCTGTTTTGCTCTCCACAAGCACTTTGCAGGTGCCGCACGATCCGTGCCCCCCACACTTGTGAGGCAAAGTGATTTTGCCCAGTTTCGCCGCTTCCATCACACTTTGTCCGCGATCCACTGCGATTTCGGCACGTTGAGGCTGAAACCTCACTGCTACTTTATCCATTCATTAATCACCACTCTTGCTGCACATTTTATCATCAATCTGCCAATACTTCTTCAGCAATCTTTTCTACAGGAGGAAAAACATTAACCCTCGTGATGCGAAGATTGTCTGCTTCCGCCACCACAAACCTAGCCCCTTCGTATTCTATCTCAAGTCCCACTTTGAGAGGGCCAGTCAATTGGGAATAGAGCCAACCGCCAATCGTATCCACTTCTTCGTCGGATAGCGTAAATCCGAAAAGTTCATTCACTTCTTCAATTAACATTCTTGCGTCAATCGAAAAATAGCCTTTCATCTCTTCCACCGGCGGACGCTCTTCATCGAATTCATCCTGGATTTCGCCCACCAGTTCTTCAATCACGTCTTCCAGCGTCACCATGCCCGCTGTCCCGCCATACTCGTCTATGACGATAGCGAGCCCGGATCGTTCCCTTTGCAACACTTTTAGCACCTCGTCGATGCCAAGCGCTTCAGGAACCGTCACGATTTTGCGCGCCAATTTTCGAATGGCACCAGGCGTATCGGTGCCTCCGCGCAAGACATAACTGAACAAATCTTTACTGTGAATAAGGCCAACCACATGATCCTTATCATCGTGACAATATGGGAACCTCGTATGCCGATCATTTTGAATGACGTCTAGGCACTCTTGAAGCGACTGATCGGTAAAGAGGCACACCATATCTGTCCGGGGAACCATGATTTCCCTTGCCACCCTATCGGCAAAAGCAAACACGTTATCAAACAATTCCCTCTCTGTTTCGTCAATCTCGCCACTTTCATGGCTACGCGTCACGATCATCCGCAACTCTTCTTCGGAGTGAGCCATTTCCACACCGGAATTGACAGAGATGTTGGCGATGCCAAGTACTCCAGAAGCAGATTTATTCAGAATCCAGATAAAGGGAAACATGATTTTGTAAAACGCCTTTAATGACCACGCGGTTCCCATCAACCAACCTTCAGCCCGGGAAATCGATAATGTCTTTGGCACCAGTTCCCCGAACACGATTTGCAAAAAAGTGACAAGGGCAAACGCAACCACAGCGGATACCACACTAGTAAATGTGGAGCTGCCTTTATTAAACGCAAAAAAAGCAGATTTAATTACCGGAGTGAGCGATTGATCAGCTGTCCAGCCCAGTCCAAGCGATGCAAGCGTAATGCCTAGTTGTGTAGCGGATAAATAGGCATTGATGTTATTGATCAAATCAAAAGCATGTTTTGCCATTTTATTACCTTGTTGCACGTACTGTTCGATGCGGGTACGCCTTGTCCGGACAATCGCAAATTCAGCGGCGACAAAGTACCCATTAATCACCACAAGTAAGATTGCCCATAAAAAATCCATTAATTCGTTGGTGGTTATGCCCACTTACTCCCCATACCAGTCCCTGGATAGCAATATAAAAAAGGCGCCATCTGGAAATGGCGGGAATTCACCTCCAGGATTCCTGCCCTTCAAATTCTCATTGCACTTTAATGTAAGTATAACACAAGTGATGGTTCTGGGCTATTTTACAACACAGTACTGGTAATACCACCAAAAAAACCATCTTCCTCAACGAGAAGATGGTTTTTCCTGAAACATCTGATAGCCCCGATCTCTCAATTGCCTGATGTTCCATGCAGCAAGTACGACTGCGATCAGACTTAGTACCACGAGGATCCATAAGATGATATTCATGCCCCGGAAATGAAAGCCGATATAAACAAGAAAAAAGAGATAGGCGACGAGATTGGCCCACCATCGATGAAAAATCATATCGACGATAAAGCTCAGGCCGTAAAACACGACCAATGTAAGAATACCCAGAATTACCACTTGGATCACCCTAAGCTCACCTCGTCACCTATTGTATTTAATTATTAGCTGTAATTCTATCTCTCAATTCTCGCCTCAAGACTTTTCCGGTCATATTTTTCGGTAATTCGGACACAAACAGATAGCGACTTGGTTGCTTGTATTTAGCTAGATTTTCCTTGCAGTACTCACGAATAGCTTCTTCAGAGAGCCGCTCATCTTTTCTAACGATGAACGCCACCACTGCTTCACCGTACTCGTCGTCAGGAGCACCAATGACAGCTACTTCGACAATGCCATCAATCCGAAACAGCGCTTCTTCCACTTCACGCGGATAGACATTGTACCCGCCGACAAGGATCATGTCCTTTTTGCGATCCACGATATAGAAATACCCATCTTCGTCCATTTTCGCCATATCTCCGGTATGCAGCCAGCCATTACGAAGCGCCGCTTCCGACTCCTGTGGTCGATTCAAATAGCCTTTCATCACATTCGGACCCCGAACCACCAGTTCTCCCACTTCACCCACAGGAACTTCCCGATCATTCTCGTCAAACACTTTTTGCTCCACGAGCGGAACGCTAATACCGATAGACCCGACTTTGCGGGGGCGCCCGTCCACTGGAGTGAAAGCCGTAACTGGAGAGGCCTCGGACAGCCCATACCCTTCAAGAATCTGCACGTCAAAGCGCTTTTCAAACGCTTCCATCACCGCCACAGGCATCGCGGCTCCGCCTGAAATACAGTACCGCAAACTATGCAAATCGTACGGCGTATCCCCCGCAGCTTGCATCATAAAGTTATACATGGTGGGAACACCAGCAAAAATGGTCGCCTTTTTATCCTGGATGACTGATAATACTTCGAGCGGACTGAATCTGGGTAGGATAATCATATGCGCGCCCTTGTATACGGAAGTATTCAGGCACACGGTCAAGCTGAATACATGAAAAATAGGCAAAACAGTAACTACCCGATCATTTTCAGAGTATCCCAGGAACTCACCAGCCGTATAGGCGTTGGAACTTAGATTCTGATGCGTGAGCATCGCCCCTTTTGGGGTACCCGTTGTTCCGGATGTATAGAGAATGACTGCGGTATCATCCAAGCTCAGATGAGGTTGATAGGAAACGTTTTCAATGGGGTCATGTTGAATAAAGTCTTCAAATTGCAAAATTCCTTGAGGCACCTTCTCAGCCCCCACTGCAATCAGTGTGAGCCCCGGCAACATGGCATTCAAGGCGCCTGCCATCTCTGCAAACTGTGCGGGCGCTACTACCGCTTTGGCACCACTATCCTTCAGCATGTAAAGGATTTCATTAGGGGTATAAAGTGGATTCATAGGCACACAATACATACCCAAACGAAATGCGCTGTGATAAGCGAGAAGAAATGCATCGGAATTGGGAAGAAGGATGGCCAGCCCGTCCCCCTGGCGCAATCCCAGATCATAAAGGGCACCACTGACGTTAGAGACCAGTCTGTCAAACTGAGCATAGGTCACGTCTCGTCCCGCGAATGTATACGCCACCGATTCAGGCAACTTGGATGCCGTGTGTTTAAGGTTTGCATTCAAGTGATTAAACTCCACTACAGCAACCTTCTTTCATTTATTCATTCTTAAAATTAGGCTCACGTTTTTCCATGAAGGCATGTACGCCTTCTTTGCTGTCCTTCGTCTGAAACACTTCATCAAATAATTTGGCCTCTACCTGTACCGCTTCGTCCAAAGGCAAATGAATACCGTCCATCACCGCTCTTTTAATGAGGGAAAGCGCAGGTAAGCTTTTGGAAGCGATTTGGGAGGCAAGCGCTACCGCATGTTCGAGTGTCTTGCCTGGTTCTGCAAGCGCATTGACCAGACCAATTCGATACGCTTCTTCAGCTGATATCGGTTGACCTGTAAACATGAGTTCCTTGGCTTTTCCTTCACCTACTATGCGAGGCAAGCGTTGCGTACCACCAGCGCCAGGAAAAATCCCGAGGTTGATTTCAGGGAATCCAAGCTTCGCGTTGGTATCGCACACGCGCATGTCACAGGCAAGCGCCAGTTCCAAGCCTCCGCCAAGCGTATAGCCGTTTAGTGCGGCAATTGTCGGTTTCGGAAAAAAATCAATCGTATTCATCAATTCATGGAAGCGTTGCGCCATGTGGTAAGCTACGCCAGGTTGACCAAGCGCATCCGGAAATTCCTTAATATTGGCGCCCGCCATAAACGCGCGATTGCCCTCACCAGTCAACACGATGACGACGACTTCCGGATCATTTTCCACGGAAAGATAGGCTTGCAATAATTCCTTGGCAACAGATTGGCTCAATACATTCATGGGTGGATTATCGATGGTGATGATCGCCAGTCCATTTTCCTTCTTCATATGCACTAAATCTGGCATACCTTGCCCTCCCTTTTGACTGATCAGTCAATCATTTATAGTGTAACATAAAAGTTGATTACTTTCGCCTTTTTGTAAAAAAATAATGGATGATCATCGCGACAAATGTTACCCCCGCCAACAAGTATAAAATGCGGGAAAATTGCAGCAAGTGGTAATGGGACACCAACTGCCCCAACTCGACGAGGACGATGATGACCGAAACAAACATCCAGCTTTTTACCTTACCGTCCAATGAAAGCACCACCTGCATCAATTAAGAATTAAACCACTTCATTAACTTCAACCCATTTTCTCGAACCTTCATTTTTGATAGATAGACCGCATAGGCTTCTTCTCTGCTCACTTTTCGCAACCAAAGTGTTGAGCCGATATCCCTTATGGCCATTCCCGCCTGCTCATGACTCATCATCACGCCAAAACGAGGATACCCGCCAACCGTAGGTCGATCAGGTCCTAGTATGATAGGTTGACCTTTTCGGGGCCACTGCATAAGGCCAATCACTGTTGGGGACGAATGCGGCAATTCTGCCACGTCCATTGTCACTTTTGCACCTTCTGGTGAAAGCCATTCCATCCTCATCCCGTGGCGATCCCAATGGGAGGTGATCCGAAAATACCAATCCCTGGCGCCCTCCATTCTTAAATCACGAGAAATTTCGTCATATTCAGGACCGGGTAGAAATAAAGTGGTTCTGCCAAATCAAGATTGATGAGAAAGGATTTCTCAATCATAGTAGCAAATTTTCTCATCCTGTGCTGATATAATAACACTTCTGGCAGTTCACGCACGGGTATCACATCCCCGTCACGAAGTTGTATCCCAAGGAATCCCGGAAAATCTCCTTTCAACGAAGCGCTGAAACTCCCCAAAACAGGCTCTATATGAAGATTCGAGAGGAATGCAACGTAGTAGAAGGTTCCCCGCTTCGCGGAACCAAGTTCAATTACATCTCCTGCCTGTACAGAGCTTTTAGCCAAGCTGCCACCATCCGTAGTGGGAACCGTCCAATCTCCCAGTCGAACTGTACGATCAGCACCGTCGACTGCCACAATGGTGGCATACTTCACCTGAATCTTTAACGGCATAGGGCCTGTCTCCATCCACCAGCGGTTCGCTTCCGCTCTGCCTCCCAATAAGGTATCGACCGCTTCAGCCACCAACCAGTCCATCGGTCCGCTTTCCGCTAATCCGTCTTGACCAAATCCGAAACGCTTGTTTCCGACGAGTTGTGACCCCCCGGCTCTATGCACTTGCATCTTATTCTTTTTTTTGTGAACGCAATGCGTTGATTTGCTGGCGCCACATTTTCTCCGCTTCGGGAGATGAATCTCCAAACCATGCGGGATCATCGCGAAAGCGTTGGCCGTCCGGATTGTTTTCGTCAATCGCCCAAGGGTCCCCAAGCATATGATAACCGCGCTCTTCCCAAAATCCCGGGCGATCTTCACTCATGAATTCGATCCCTCTAACCCATTTAGCGCTTTTCCAAAAATACAGATGAGGTACCATCAACCGAAGCGGATATCCGTGTTCCGGTTCAAGAGACTTCCCATCGTGCTTGTAGGCAAAAAGCACACCCGGCTTTAAGAGTTCTTCAAGCGGAAGATTGGCGGTAAAACCTTGCTCTGCATGAATCATCACAAACTGGCTTTCTGGCTTCACTTTCACCGTGTCCATCACGGTTTGAAAAGGGATGCCTTCCCATACGTTATCGTACCTAGACCAGGTGGTAACACAATGGATGTCGCATTCATACACTTGGTGAGCAAGCGCCATGAATTCATCCCAGCTAAAAGTGCGCTCTCGTTCCACCAAGCCGCTAATGCGAAAATCCCAAGTCGCAAGATCCACTTTGGGAACTGTTCCTTCATGAAGAACTGGCCATTTTTTTGTTAGATATTGTCCTTTTGGCAAACGTTCCTGTGTGCTCACTTTAGACCCTCCACTTTCTTACTTAAATTCCTTTTAACTATATATTGCAGCATTGGCATTTGCTTTGGCAAATGCGGGACAAATCGATCGATAAGGGCAGTAGGCCGTGCAAAACCCAGGGGAATAATGGGGTTCAAATAATTCACCCTGAATTTTTTTCCAAAGAGAAAATACCCAATCCTGCGCATTCCTGCGGTCTTCGTCCTTTACATTCACCCATTCCCGGCTCCCATTCACCACAAAGTCAAAATAGCCGCTTTGCGCAGGAACACCGTAAATGTGTTCACAAGCGAGAGAATAGATGACCAACTGCTTAAATTTCACAGGATGGCGTCCGGAAAATGGTTTGCCGGTTTTTAAATCCGCTACGATGTAGCCATGCGAATCGGTGTAAATCACCCGGTCAATGAAGCCTTTGATTGGCGGTACACCATTTCCCATTGGCAATAAAAATTCCTGCTCTGATGCGAGAACATCCTCCACTCGATAACGACTGAATCGAAAGATGGCCTGGATGCCACTTTTATAAAACCCTACGGCTACACTGCGCTCCGGAAACTCTGGCACCAATTGCGGGAACTGCTCATCAAATTCACTTTTTAATTCCGCAAAGTCGAGTTCTCCCCCGCTGTTGGCATGCGCCTCGTACAGCGAATGAAGTAATTTTCCAAAGCTTGCATGATACGTAGGGACAGGATCAAACGGCTCCAATTGTTGCACGTATTCATAATAAAACCGCAGTCCACAAGTCTCATATAAACTCAATCGACTAAAAGATAAATATTCCATCCAACTCCGCTTTCCTTTTGTGAATTCATGATCGTTTCATTTGTTTTCTATCATACCATGAAACGATGACCAACTTTTAAGCTTGTATTTCAACGCTTTAGTTGTTACGAATTTGTGTACATTTTGTGTTGAATTAAAAAACTTTAAGTGATATTTTATTCTTCAGTAAGACAGCGAGGAGGAGTCTATTTGTATGAAGATTACATTGATTTCCTGGATTTTGTGATCAAAACCAAACAGGAATATGAATCAGGCGTTCTCTTTGGACGTCCCATCCTTAGGGACATTCAAGGTTTTCAGCGCCACTTGGAAGAGTTAATCGACAAAATCATGTCCATTGATCCTCCACTCGAATTTAGTCCCAAAATCTCTGTGATCGAAAGCACCATCCCTTTGCCGACCGGACTCCAGTATCGATTGTTTTGGAATTTTCCCAAGTTGCAAAAATTGTTACATGACCGCCAAGTGCTAAACTTCCATATCAGTTCCCATAAAATAAAAATCTGTCATTCGTGTCACCTATACTATCCATCGCTTGAGACAGCCAAAAATCGGCCTAATCAGGCCTTATTTGCAGAGGAAATCGTTTTGCTTTCGATCCCTTTCACGGAGCCATCTTATCACCTGCTGAGTGGCCAATCTCGCTTAGTCGATATAGAAGACGATGAAGAATTGGCAGTTAAGGCGATTCCCTGCCGTTTGCACATTGATGCCCTTTATTCCGAACTCGACAAACTCTTGTATTGTTCGCATTGTTATCTTTTTCATCGCATCCGTTGGATGAGCGATGGCACATTTACTACATTTCGATTCAGCGATTTTTGCTCCCATCGCTGCTTGTTTTAATCATGCCACGTAATTTGCATCTAAAAAGCGGCATTTCTGCCGCTTTTGTCGATATTATTAAGCATCTCTTAAAACAAGTATCACACTAGTGACAATTAGTACCGCCCCTAACCAAAAAGGCATTCCTACTACTTCACCAAGAATTAACCACCCCAATAACGTACCGACAAGTGGTTGAAAGAAAAAAAACAGTCCCCCTGTTGACGCATCAACTAGTTGTAATCCCTTATTCCACAAAAAAAACGCACCTGCTGTAGAAATGACACCGTTAGCTGCGAATAGTCGCTTGGAATATGTTTTACAAACACAGACATCAACGCCCACGTGAGCGCAGCAATGAACAATATCACTCCACCAAGTTCGTATGAATGGCTGACTCCGCCAACACCTACAATTAAAAGTACGCCAATTGTGGCAAGTCCCACCGAAAAAGCCCTTCGAACCGTGATTTTCTCACGTAACAACAGACGGGCGAACACCACCATAAAAGCCGGCGTGGCCGATGTGATCATCGCCCCCATCTGTGCTGTTGAAAGTTTGGTTCCGAGAAACTGTGTCCAAATGGATAACACATAACCTACGATTCCCACTGCCACTACGAGAGGAAGGTGTTTCCAGCTAATTTTCCAAGATTGCTTCGTGACAACGATACCAATAGTAAGAGCAATCAAGGCGATAAGGTATCTAAGCCAGACAAGTTCCATTGGTTGGACACTGACAAGTATCACTTTACTGACTACATATACGCCGCCCCATATACTTGCGGCAAGTGCCATGTAGAAGCTGTCTAAAGTGCGCGAACTCATTGCATCCGTTCTAACACTTGCTGTAGCCGCACGCTTCGCATTCGTAGCAACCGCCATGACGCACGAGCGTATGTTGATGGCACTCTGGGCAAAGATCCTTGTCCACGGCCAGTTCCCTTAGCGTTGAATGACCAGCCTCCGACTTGATCATGGCCACCGATAGATCTGAGGCGATCGCATCTCCCGATAATTCAACGGTCTTGTCATTTTCGTGCAGATGCCCCTGCGTGTCCTTTCTCATTGGGAAGGTTTCATAGTGTTCAATGAGCGATTTAGCAATCGCATCTGGCACGCTGGAGATTCGATGTTCGCCAAACCCCACAGAACTGTGGCCACCTATGCCACTAAAGTGCTTGACAAGCACCGCTTCTTTCTCGGGATTTTGCGAATCTTTCAGATAAAGTGTGATCGCGCGACCCAGCGCTTCGTTCGCCGCATAGACATCCGTTCCTGCTTTGCCAATGTTGACAAACACCTCGCGAGCAAGATGATCCTGAGGATCGTCGTTGATCGTGATAAAAGCAGTGCCAAGCGGCGTCTCTTTTTTATAGGTGGCCCCGTAAAGTACGGCGGGACGCTTCCGCGGATGATAAGTGGTCTGTTCTGCTACGGCTTTTACGGTCTCTTCCGCCTTTGCCATCTCTATTTTTGATTCTACGACCTGTTCGTTCGCATCCGCCTCTTTCGAGGAATCATTGTCCTTTAGGGAAAGCACCTGCTCAGAGCGGGAACCGTCACGGTAAATGGTGATGCCTTTGCAACCCAAATCATAGGCCAGATCATAAAGCGCCTTTGTGTCATCGACAGTATAGTGATTCGGAGCATTCACTGTTTTAGAAATACTGCTGTCAATCCATTTTTGTAACGCTGCCTGCACCCTGACATGTTCTTCTGGCGTCAGATCCATCGAGGTCACAAAATAATCCGGAAGTTCCTTCCTCCCATAAGCCTGATAATACTCCTCGAGAATCGCCGCATTTTCCTCAAACATTCCCAAACGCGAATTGCGGTAGTACGACCAGGCGTAGTATGGTTCACATCCAGTGGAGCACCCTACCATGGTCCCTGTGGTCCCTGTCGGCGCAATCGTCATGGTCGTGACATTGCGAACTCCGTACGTTGCGATCGCCTCATACACGTGTGGACGCTCTTGCTTCATCATTTGCATGTACCCAGAGCGCAAGAACTTCTCTTTTTCAAATTTTTCAAAGGGACCATTCTCTTTAGCGAGCTCCACCGACTCCAGATAGCTCCATTCCGCCATCATTCCCATGAGAATGTCGATAAAGTCGACCGATTCTTTAGACCCGTAGCGAATCCCAAGATAGAGCAACATGTCGTGAAGTCCCATGATGCCAAGGCCCACCCGACGCTCCCCTAGTTGGTTGACGCGATTCTGTTCAAAAGGATAATAGGTGGCGTCGATGATCGCGTCCTGAAAGCGAATCCCCGTACGCGTGATCTCTTCAAGCTCTTCCCATTTCACATGATGGAGCAAATGCCCTGCCCGCTCCGGAGAAAAATACTTTTGCAACCAGCTTTCGATATAGGCTTCTTTGTCCGGATCAATGAATTCGACCTGCGCATCTCTTTCCTGAAATCCCACCGCGAATTTACTCAACACCACCGCACCTAGGTTGCAGATGCCATAGGCAGGAAGTCCCTGTTCGCCGCAGGGGTTCGTGGCAATAATAGGGTTATAATAGTAGGAGTTCGAGAGTTTATTGTACCTCCCCAAAAAGACCACACCGGGCTCGGCGGACTTCCATGCGGATCCGATAATTTCTCCCCAGAGGTCCTCCGCAGGCATTGACTCGCTCACCACCAGTTGCTTGCCCTCCGCCAGCCACGCTTCAAAATTGCCATGGAATTTCGGTGCATTCTCGATGCTAGGGTACCCAAGTGGCCATACTTCGCCATTTGCTTTTGCCGCCATGAATTCCTCAGAGATTCCAACTGAAATATTCGCACCGGTGATGACGCCATCGACCTGCTTGCTGGTGATAAATTTGCGAATGTCGGCATGCCTGTCATTCAAAATGATCATCAGCGCCCCGCGTCTTGAGCCGCCTTGTAGCGTCAACTCGCAGCCGACGCTCATGATTTCAGCGACGCCTACCGGTCCAAACCCATTGCCAAATACCTGATTGCCTTTATCGTAAAGCAGTCCCCACGAGTACGCACCGGAACTGCGGCCATTCACTCCTCGCACATAACTGTAGCGGGGTCGAAGTGATGACAACAACATGGTGATTCGCTTGTGATCGAGCATGGCCTCCCACATATCGCCAAGTGTTTCTGCGATCGAACCGCGACTGTCGCCAGGGTTCATCACCACGCCTACAAGGTCTTGCATCATTTGCGCGCCGCTCTCGATAATTTGTTCATAAATCATCGACGCAGGGAGCGTAGAGCCGTATTTGACGGGAAGATCCTCTTCCATCCACGCTTCGAGGTCACCGTTCCACTTTTCGTCGTACTCGGTAACTCCTGTATCTGGAAACACGTACGTCCAGTTGGCGCCTTCCTCCACCGCACGCAAAAACGCCTTGGAAACGCGAACGACTTTCGTGCTGTTCGGATACTCCTGCGCCAAAAAATCCATGATGTCTTCGTGCCACACGTCCATGGCGAGAATCAAATCACCTTTGCGCGAGCGTTCGCTCAAGGGTGTCAAAGCACCTTGAGGCGGAACCTGGCTCAGATTCATCCCAACGCCGCCAGACCTCGCCTGAATCTCCAGCGTTTGCCCGAACGATTTGGCGTAATCCCGCACCGACCAGCCAACATTGGGGATAACAAAACAGTTGTAACTGGTCGTCTCAATGCCTGTCCCCATCGAAGCGTTGATCCTTCCACCAGGAACATATCGCCACCCTTTTTGAAGCGCATAAAATCGTTGCTCCCAAAATGCCGGCTTCTTCGTCACTTTTGCTGTGGCGCCTGCAATCCGCTGCCACATCTGCCTTGGAGATGTTTCTTTTAACACATCGACGCGATCAAAAGACAACTCCGTGACATGGCCATCCCGAAGTTCTACGCGCACTGTCCGGTTGCCACTATCCACATCCAACACTTTTGCCAGTTCATGATAGGCACGCTTGGCGTCGAGCACTGCCATCACCAGACTGCCTGCAGTGATCGTCTCTTTCAATGTATCCTTTTGCAAATATCGGTCTGCAACAATACGTTCCCCTGTTGAATTTAAGTAATCATCCTCAGAAAACGGCAAAATCGCCTTTTCTAGTGTCATTCTGTCCCCTCCCACCAATTGGGCTCTTCTAGGCTTCTGCATCCTTTTGATGCAAAAACCGCATAATCTCGTCAGTAAATGACTGGAGATCATGAAATTCCCTATAAACGCTCGCAAACCTCACATAGGCAACGGGATCGATGTCTTTAAGTTGTCCCATGACCCTTTCGCCCACTTCCACAGAGGGCACCTCGCGCTCAAAATCTGTACGAATACCGGATTCGACTAGGTCCACCAGATTTTCGATCTGATCTGAAGTGATCGGTCTTTTTTCGCAAGCCCGGGTAATTCCCCGTCTGACCTTATCGCGATCAAACTCTTCACGGGACTTGTCCTTTTTGACCACCATCAGTGGTGCCAGCTCAACCCTCTCGTACGTAGTAAACCTGCGTTGGCACGTGACACACTCTCTACGCCTTCGCACCAATGACTGATCATCACTAGCGCGCGACTCGAGAACCCGCGAATCAGGCGCGTGACAATATGGACATCGCAAACCGCATCACCAACTATATATAGTGTGATTGTTGTTACAAGAAACATTATATGCACTATATTTAGTTGTGGTCAAGCAAGTTGTCATCGTGAAAAAGAGAGGGAAAATCGAGGAATATCGCGGTTATTGGAGCAATTCCTTTAGATTGTGAACTTTTATTTCAGGAACAAAATTTCCTGCAAAGGGAACCCCAGACTCGACCAAAACGGAATGAATGCCAGCATTTTTTGCGGCAAGAATGTCAGTCTCCAGGTTGTCTCCGATAAGAATCGCCTCTTTTCGTTCCACACCCGCTATCGCAAGTGCCTGGTCTACAAACGCAGCACTTGGTTTGCCTGCCAACATCGGTTCCACACCAGTTGCGTATGCAATCAGCGCGACAAGCGCCCCTGCCCCGGGCGCAAAACCATTTTCAAGCGGAATCACCCGGTCCCTATTGGTAGCAAGGAAATAAGCATTTCGAAGAACGTGCCGCACCGCATGTTCAAAATGGGCATAGGTCACCTGGCGATGGAGTCCCACCACCACTGCGTCCGCATGCTCCTCATTTTTGACCAGTTCAAACCCGGCAGCCAAGAGGGGACTTGTCAGCCCTTCTTCCCCGATCGCGTACACTTTTTTGCTTGATCCCAACTGATGTTGTAAGATTGCCGCCGCTGCAACGCTGCTGGTCAGCACCGTCTCGGGGCTGGCAGGAAATCCCTGACGACCGAGCATGAGAGCCATAGTCTCTCTCGTTCTCGTCGCATTATTCGTGAGATACACAATGCGCTTGTCCATCTCCGCCAATTGACGAACAAAGGATACCGCGCCAGGGATCGCCTCCTCACCTCGAATCAGTGTCCCATCGAGGTCAAAAAGCACCGCTTTTGACCGATAAAGCGCCTCGTACATGATCAAACCTCCAACGGTGGAGGAGGTGCTTGAAAATCTACCGTTGGCTCATATTCACCCGCGCGCGCGTTCACCACTCTTGACATCACAAACGCGAGATCAGAGAAACGATTGAGATAATGGAGCAAACTCGGATTCACCTGCTGTTCATGACTTAATTTGACTGCCAACCGCTCTGCTCTTCTCGTCACCGTCCTCACCACATGCAGCTGCGCAGCAGTCTTCGATCCACCTGGCAAAATAAACTGACGAAGCGGTTCCAGTTCCGCCTCCAATTTATCGATCACTTTCTCCAATAACTGCACACGAGGTTCATCGACCCAATAAGCTTCCCGTTTGTCTTCCGGTGTCGCGAGATCTCTCCCCACATCGAACAAATCCCTTTGCACGCGGTGTAATATTGAGAGCAAATCCTTGGATTTTTTTTGCGACTCCTTCAGCATCGAGACGGCAAGCCCAATCGCAGCATTGACTTCATCCACCGTACCATAGGTTTCGACACGCAGATCGTCTTTTTTCGTCCGTCTGCCATAAATCAAACTCGTTTCCCCACTGTCCCCTGTTTTTGTGTATATTTTCAAGTAACAAACACCTCCGAGTAAAGGATGATGATTTTGCCTTACCAAGTGGAAACGCTCTCCCTATCCACCACCATGGATACGCTCGAAAACAGCGTAAATGCCTATCTGCTCGTTTCTGGACAAGATGCCTTATTGATTGACGCTGGTTTTATAGAGAGCGCACCTGTCATCAATCAAAGGCTACTCAAATCCGGATTACAATTGCAGGGTATTTATCTGACCCACTTTCATCCTGATCACAGCCTTGGTGCCCTAGATATCGCCGCCACCAACCGGGCCCTAATCCATTGTCACAGACTTGATTACAAGCCGCTCATCGACTTGTACCAACAATATCTTCCTAGTAGCGATACAAGCCGCCTCATTGCCGATCTTGAAGATGGGCATACACTGGCATTTGCAGGAGAAATCTTTACGATCCTCCATATCCCCGGTCATTCACACGGCCATATTGCCATTTTCGACCAGAAGAATGGCAACTTATTCTCAGGTGATCACGTCATTCCCGTGGGAACAGTTTGGATTGGACCGCCTGACGGCCATTTGGTCGATTATTTGGCATCGCTCGATCGCCTACTTGCACTAGACGTCAATATGCTTTATCCCGGGCATGGCGACCCATTTCCATCACCTCAGGCGCTCATGGCACAAATGCGACAAAGGCGGTTCGACCGGGAAAACGAAATCCTGTTACACCTAAACACCGGCGAATGGACCGCCATGTCACTGGTGCGCGAGATATACGGGGGCAAAATACCCGAATCCTATCATTGGGCCGCCAAAAAAACGGTCATCGCCCACCTGCAAAAATTATACGACGAGCAAAAGGTCCAGATGCGTTTCGATAGCGACACGAGACTATTTTACTATACCGTAAGTTCAACTAATTCGCGTTGAGTTGGCTAAGGAAACGATTGATCCGCTCCTCGTCGTTTACTTGTTCCGGCATCTGCGCCTTCGTCATCAAGTCCACGAGAGAGTAGTGATGACCAAGAGTCAAGAGAGCATCCACCGTAGGGGGCGCCATGTGAAATTCATCCTTTTGAAATCCATCCAAAAGCGCCTCCGGAGAACTCCAAAAAACAGTTTCCACCTCATCAGGAGATGGGGTCGCCTCCGTATCCCTCGGTACCTGAACGATGAAAAAATGAGTATCAAAACGATGCTTCACCTGTTGTGGAGTCACCCGTCGCCCCACATAGTGCAGCGGATACCATGACGACTCTTTGGTGATCAGCTCGATCCACTCACTGCCTTGGCCCTGCAAAAGTGAGGCGCGAATCTTGGCGAGATGCTCCCCTTGCCTTGAATTTGCCATATAAATTCCGGCTTCTTCAAGCAGTTCTCTAGCACCTGCCGCAACAAGTGAGAGATAAAGTACATTTTGCGGTAACACTTCCCCTTTGAATTCTGCTTCCTCAATGGCAAAAAGGTGGGGAGTCCGCACCTGCCCATTCTGTAACGATTTTGCCGAGAACACATCCATCTGATCCAGCACTCCACCAGGAAACACCATAAATCCCGGCAAGACCCGCAAATTTTGCGAGCGCTTTATCGCCATTACTTCAAACCCATGAGGGCCATTTGCCTCACGCACCACCATCATCGTTGCGGACAATCGCGGAATCGGATTAGTCACTCGTTCTTCCGCCATTCCCACACCTCCTCTATCATTCTGCTTGTTCCATCAGGCAGTGGGATGGATCGCCACTTCACCTTGTGACGCTGTGCGCTTCCCATTTTGCGGGATGGGGAAAAGCTCACTTGCACGCGCTGTACGGCCATACTCATTTTTAAATACCACATGTTCCCGGGAAAGTTGCCTTGGGCTCGTCAATCCACATGCGGCAGACAACGCATACAAACTGGACCGCAAATGAAGCAGGTAATTCAATACGCGCCACTTTTTCTCCTCGATGAGAAGCGCCTCCTGATGCCTTGGGTCTGTCGTCGTCACCCCAGCTGGGCATTTACCCGTGTGACATTGCAGCGCCATGATGCATCCATTGGCCATCATGAAACCCCGTGCGGAGAGCGTGGCATCGGCACCAAGAGCAAGCGCGATGGCCACCTTATCTGGCGTGATCAATTTGCCAGATGCAAACACGGCAAATTGATCCCTCACACCCGTCTCCATCGCGGCGTCTGTTGCCGCAATCAAAGCCGGATAGAGAGGAAGCCCCATTGAATCTGCCATCGATTTGAAGGTGGCACCAGAACCACCCTCGCCACCGTCAATCGTCAAAAAATCCGGGTAAATATTCATTTCTTTCATCTTATTGAAAAATTCATAAAGCGATTCTTTCGCGCCAACGACAATCTTGATTCCTACCGGCTTACCGCCGGCTTTTTGCAGTTGATCAACAAAGCGCAATGTCTCTTCGGGATTATGCAAAAAAGGAAATCGATTGGGAGAATTGACCGTAACCCCAACCGGCACCTTTCGAATCGATGCCACCTTTTCATTCACTTTACTGCCTTCAAGATGCCCGCCCCTGATTTTAGCCCCTTGCGCAAATTTCAATTCAAACGCTTTCACCTGATCGTACAACGCCACTTTGCAAAACGCATCAAACGAGAAATTACCTGCCTCTTCCCGATAGCCAAAAAGCCCAGGGCCGATTTGCGCCACAATATCTGCCCCGGACTCTAAATGTTCCGGTGCCACGCCGCCCTCTCCGGTGTTCATCCATGAGCCGCCAGCCATGCTGATGCCTTTGCCAGTCGAAAGAATATAATGTTCCCCCACAGCACCGTACGAAGTGGCAGACACGCCAAACAACCCTTTCATCACCCAAGGATGAGCCCTGTTTTTCCCCACGATTAGCGCCTCATCGTCCGGTAACAACCATTTGGTCGATTCATCCGCAACAAACGCTTCTTTTCGCGAAAAAAGTCCTTCTTTGCGAATCTCATATTTTTTAGAAATTATTTTTTCACTGTTATCAACGTACATTTCTTCCGACAAACGAGTAAAGAGGCTGTTCGCTAGATAAAAACCCGATTGGTCATAATCGCGTTTGCCACCGAAGCTGATTAAATCTGTCCGGTATTTTGCAGCAAAGGTGACACCAAGAAATTCATTTCGGGAAAAAGGTTCGCCGCCAGTATCATTGTCAAACCAGTATTGCCTGAACTCTGGACCGATTTTTTCCAAAAAATAACGCAACCATCCGAGATAGGGGTGCGACCTAATGATCGCATGCTGCGTCTTTCTTGAATTAGCCCAAAGCACAAAAAAATACACTGGTGGAAGCAATATGACGACAATCAATAGGATCACAAGCGTAGTAAGCAAAAAAATCCCTCCCCAGATTTAAGCTAACACAATCAGGGAGGGAAGAAAAGTCAATTTGAAGGTACAACCTTCTCTGCCGTGTCTTTATAAAGCCCCACCATGGCCGCAGAGAAAAAGAACGAACCAGCCAAAACCCAAAGGCCGAGACTTCCAAATACTCCTATAACCGAGGCGACAATCGTCATCGCTGCGCCGAGTTTGGGGAGAAAAAGCATCGCAACGCCCCCCGCAACCCCTACGATAGAAGCCACCCAAGTAATGACGGCTAACACATGATGAGGATGTTGGCCCACTGCTTGCGCGATAATTGAAAACACACTTCCGTTTAAGAAAAGACCAATGAGGAGTCCCAATACCCCTCCTGCCACCGCCAAGAAAAATCCCAGATATCGCATAATACATCCCTCACTAGATTAAGAGTGTCCTGTGATGATGTGCAAAAGATTCCCGAGTTGAGGACCCGGCGGGAATATGACAAAAAGCAATAAATAGACGACAAGTCCTGTTACCGCCGAAACCAACCACATGACCACTGTCCAAGGCGCGACTTTTTTATGCCTGTTGAACATTTGTCTTAACGCTAACACTATCGTAACTACACCAAATACTGCCGCCACTGTAGCTAGTACCACGTGAACCTGCAAAAACAATTGATAGGCAGACGAATATTTTTGGGGTCCGCCATACATCGTGTCACCTATCATGAGCGTGGACAGGGCATAACTCACAAAAAACGCAGCGCCAAGTGTAGCGGAAGATAGCATAATCCTTCGGTGAACAGGAATGTTGCCCTTGCGGATAAAATACCATCCTATCACGGCGAGAGTGGCGCTCGCTATCATAAATAATTCATTCAAGAGTGACCAAGCTGATGCCATTGCCTCCACCTCTTTACTATCATCTTCGGTTTACCGCTCATTGATAAAAGAACCAATCCAATCAGCGGAATGGTATTCACATCAGTTCCATAACCGCCTAAAAAACCAAAATCTTGTCCCATCCACCATATCATAAATAAGAATAAATATAAAATAATAGAATCAAATATATATATATTTTTCTTTAGTATCAAATAACCTATGAGACATAGTAGGATGATGATACCGAAGTTCCAAAGAAAAGGGTGATGATAAGCAGAAGTCGCCACCCACTCGATTTCAGCGCGAATCCAATCCGGTTGAGGCATGCCGGCACTTTTGCCAAATACACTCAACAAATTGTCAC
>JAJZCW010000016.1 GCA_021828865.1 Bacillota bacterium | reverse complement strand
TTATCGGGGCTTAGCCCAACAATCACCTTTTACCCAATGGTCATGGAAAAATCACTCACTTTGGGCCATTGTTTATTCGTTTTATTCCTTGTTAACCAATTTGTGGTCCGCTTCTTTAGTCAATTCCATACAGGTTACTTTAATGGAAATATCCGCATTATTGTTGTTTGTGCTGGTCTCTCAACATGCTGATCGGTTGCGAAAAGTGTTTGTTCCTACATTTTTATTAGCAGGAATCGCGTTATTTGTTTATGGGATGGGAGCGGCTGTTCAGTGGTGGAGTGCAACGGATGCGGTTTATGGGAACCATCTACTTGCATCTGTCTTTGAGTACCATAATACTTTTGGGGCGATCATGTTGGCCGTGGGAATTGTTGCTTATTTTACGGGGACGAATTCTACCAAATGGTGGGGCAATTTACTTGGCTCATTGGCCTTCATGGTCGCTATTGTTGGCATTTTGGGCAGTTATTCTCGAATAGTTTGGGTGTTGGCCCCTATCGCGTACCTCGCATCGTTTATACTAAAACCTCTTATGCAAAAAACTATCTGGCCCGCCATTAACGGCGTGGTTCTGGCTATTGTAGCAGGAGGAAGTGCGGTTTTTGCACTGAAGGCACTGAGTCGCGGAATCGGTAAAGACTTTATCTACTGTATTTTGGTGCTTGTGATCGGGACTGTGGTAGTGAGCTTAGCAGAAAAGTGGGCATCAAAAAGACATCTTTCCGGTAAAATGTTGATCTCGTCCCTTATGGCGCTGGCCGTGGTCGTCTTCCTTTTGGCAATACTTTTTCGGCATCATTTGTTGGTGACGACCTCCAGTATCACGGCACGTCTCAGTAGTATTTCGCTGAATAGCGTGAGCCTGCAAGAACGATTTGTTTATTATCATAACGCCTTGCGTATGTGGGAGAATGCTCCGTTATTCGGGAGCGGTGGAGGGACCTGGGACGCAAAATTTCAATCTTTCCAAACCATTCCTTATTGGTCAACAGAAGTACACAGCAACGTGATGGATCACCTGTTAAATGGCGGCATCATTGGGTTTGGCTTATGGATTGTGCTCCTCGTCTTTTTGGTGCGTTCATTGATTTGCGCTTTGCGTGATGAAAAGACGATGGGGGAAGAACGGCTATATCGAGTTGGATTTGCTTTCGCGGGTCTGTTCCTGTTTGGGCATGCCGTCTTTGATTTTGATTTTGCATTTGGCTATTTTCAGTATATTTTTTGGATTTTCATGGCGCTAGCTGTGGCGCCTTATCGAAAAAATGAAGAAATACCAAGCGGAGTTCCCGGTATTGCAATGCTCGTGCTCACTTGGGTTACTGGCGTGCTCACCGCTCTCTTAGGAATTTCACTAGGCGCTTCGCAAATCTTCGGGCAATTGGCAAGCAGTGCTGGCCCAGTCGGCAATCAAGGAGATACCCATCTTGCGGCATTATGGGCTCCCTATGATCCCAATTTGCAATTGACATTGGCTCAGATCGATTTGCAATCCATTGGGCAAGGTTCCATTAATGCGAACGCCTGGAGCCATGTGCAAAGTGCAGCCTCGTACGGTGCTTGGAATCCTACGGTACAAACGCAAGCGGCAGTGATTGCGTACCAGTTACATCATATGTCGCAAGCAGTGGCATGGGCAGATCGTGCTTATCAAGATGCGCCTTATAACTCAATCGTGATTCGTAATATGCTGGGAATTAAACTTTGGGATAGTATTTCATTGATGAAAACCAATCCTACACTAGCTAACACCCAACTTCAGGATATCGTGAACAAATACAATGACTTTAGTACGATAAATAAAGGCATTAATTATAAATTATTTGCAGATGCGACACCTGTGCAAATCGATGCTTCCATGCAAGTATATATCGGAACGGCAGATTATTTTCTTAGGAATTATCAGGCATCCTTGGAAGTGATGAATCATTTATCTACGGCCAATCGAGATCAATCAGCCGTTAACCTGTACAACATCATCACGGTACTGGATCACCAGCAGATGCATGTCAAGCCGACTCCATTAGATCAGGCTTTAATGCAGCAAATCAAAATGAATCCCATGGCAATGAGTGAGTATCGCTATATTGTGAATCGCTCGAAATGAATAGGGTGGTTTGTTATAATAGCCTCAGCAAACATTTGATCGACAGGTGGAAAGCGCTCTTTTCAGCTGAAAGGGAAAGGAATACTGTTTGAGCACGATCAAGAACACGTTACGGATCATGTTGTATAAATTTGGCGTAGCCGGAATAGTCATGATTTCCGGCTTTTTGGTGCCTAAATATTTAAGTGTACCGGACAATGGTGTCTATAAATTGACACAGCTTTATTTTCAGTTGGCGTACACTTATCTGAGCGGCTACTCGTTCTATTTCAATTTTGGCCTCAATCGCAAGGGGCTCGACAGAAGGCAACTCGTGGCGGTCATCATGCGCATCTACTTCTGGATTGCGGTGGGGGCGGGGGCATTGCTTATTGCCTCCCTCTTCCTGATACGGGTGGATTCGGTGTTTGTGTACGCGGCCTTTGCGGTTGCGACGATTCCCATGGCGGTGCTTTTTACCTATGCGACGAAACTCATTCAGGCCCTCAACGAGATCAGTTGGTTGAATCGGCTCAATTTAGCGCAGGGGCTTTTATTTCTGGTCTTTGCCGTGTTCATTTTTGTGACTCGAAATCATGGCAGTTGGATGGCTACTCATCTGCTTTGGTTGACGCTGGTATCGTGGCTAGTATCGTGGGTGGTCGCTGCATTACTGGCGTTTATTGCGGCGATTAGGTTATCTGGCGTGTCTCTACGACCTCAGCGCTTTCCTGAGATTGCAAAAATGGTATATCCTTACGGTCAACGGGTGGCTTTTCAGCAACTATTGACGCAGTTCAACCTGCGAGGTGACCTGATGCTGGTGGGGATACTTGCCGGAACGCATGAGCAAAACCTTCGCGCGGCAGGACTTTACGCAGTGGCAGTCACCGCATCGGAGGTGCTGTGGCATATTTCGTCGAGTATATCGCTGCTTGTTTATACGCGGATTGCCAAAGAAGAGCGGGAAAATTCGATTGCACTCACTGCCCGAAGTTTTCGCTTCACCTTGCTCCTTTTGATAGTGGCAGGAATGGGACTTGCCATCGTTTTTCCACCTATTATTCACTATCTCTTAAACGGTCGGTATGATGAAGCAATCCCTGCGTTTTACATTCTGATCATCGGCGCAGTGGCGTACGGTACCACGGCACTCTTTACCCAATTCTTTACGGACCAATTGGGTAAGGTGCGGTTCCCTATGTACATGCAAGCGGCGAGTATCATCACCAATGTAGTGGTGTGTGTGGTACTGATCCCGCGCATTTATATCATAGGCGGGGCGATCGCATCCAGTGCAGCGTATTATGTGGGGCTTGGGATGAACCTCGGTTATTTCAGGTTACAGACTGGACAAAAGGTGCGAAGCCTGTTTGCCTTTACGAAGGAGGATCTGGCACTCTTTGGGTTAGGGCGCAAGAAGCACATGACGACTGCCATGCCAGTGTCAGTACCAGATCCGATATCGAGTGTGAAAACCATTTCGCCAATAGAGCCAGTCACAGAATCGACGACAGGGGATTCTCCGATTGTCAATCGGCATTCCGATATTTTGAAGGGAATATTGAATCAAATATCATATTTGGAACAAGAACATGCAGAACAACAACAATTGATTGAAACATCGATCGAGCAGCTTCATGAGATGGTCTCTAAGCTTCAGAGTTTTGTGAATACCCATAAACACAACGATGAAGATTCAGAATCACAGAATAGGTGATGTAGCCTGTATTCTTCTAATTCCCAATTACGTAAGTTCCACGAGGAGAACTGCCTCACTATCAATTACTGTGTTCCGCTTGAACCTGCTCCACGAGCCAGTTGGTGAGTTTTTGGCTCATTACGCGCGTCTCATAGCCCTCGTGAATCATTTGATGCCAATTTGCCTGTTCACTATCACCCAAGCCTTTTTCCTCTAAAAAACGGGTGAGTGGGCATTTTTCTATATCAAGATGAACTTGGGATCTGCGTTTTTTGCTGGTTTTCCAGTGATAGGCGAGTGCCCCTAAAAACGTATGAATTTCACCGTACTGCGCAGGTAGCTGAAACGTTTGTAACCAGCTGGGCAATTCGTTTAATGGCATCGGCTTGGCGATGCCATACCCTTGACCAAGTTTAGCATTCAACATCATGACGGCCTCAAGTACATCTTGGGTTTCCAAACCCTCCGCGACCACATCGAGTCCCAGGTTGTCCCCGAGTTGAACGATCATGTCAATCAGGCTGAGAATGGATAAAGGGTCCTGACGGATGCGGAAAAGTAGTCCTTGATCAATTTTAATCAAGTCAAAGCATCGGGAAGAAAGCCGTTCCAAACTGCTATATCCAGAACCGAGGTCATCCATACTGAGGGTGACACCCATTTTGTTTAGCGGTTGAATGGCAGAATAGAATGCGTCTTGATCATATGCCTCGTTTTCCAATACTTCGAGTGAGAGACGCTCTGGTTCGACCTGGAACTTATCGAGACTTTCTTGTACCCATTGAGAGAATTCAGGGTGAAGTAACGTAGAGGGCGCGGCATTGATGGAGAGGGAAACGTGAATCCCCTGTTCTTCCCACTCTTTGATACTGGCCAGTGTCTGATCTAGCCCCTGTTGGAATAATAGGTGATACTCTTCTTCCTCAAGTAGTGGTAAAAATGCAGCGGGCGAGAGTACTTCTCCGGTTGAGAGTTGCAGTCTTGCCAGCGCTTCCACTTTGGCCAGCTTGCCGTTCGTCAGATCGATCAAAGGTTGCACGTACATCATCAATCCACCAGCAAAAAGGCGTGTGCGATAGTGATGGCTAAGGTCTTGGGAGACAGCCTGTTTGGGAGCTAAATGCTTGGTCATCCACCACAAACTAGCCCACCTGTGTTGAAGATGATGGGCAAATTGGCGCATGTCGACTGACCCAAATTGATTAAGGTGGTTACCATACAAGGCAATTACTGCCACTGGCTGATTTTCTTCGTTCATAATCGGGATGGCGAGCGAGGATCTAAGATGTAGTGAAGCCACTTTATCCCACCAGAACTGGTATCCAGGATCCGTCATGTAACTTGGTACATGCTCGATCTGGCGGTGTCGCCATGCTCGTGCTACGGCACCGTTACCGCGGGAAGAGTGCGGGTCGAGCACGGTTTGAGAGGAAGGATCTTTCAATATGGTGGAAATTTCAGGCGCGTATGGTCCTGCGCTTGCTTCAATGGTGAACGCGTTATCCCGATCCAATCGAAACAACAGCGCACCGAGGATACCTGGCAAAAAGCCAAGTGCAGTGAGTTCTTCGTCCACTATGGCGCGCCAGGTGGAGGTGTTAGGTAACGCTGACAATAATACCTGTTGATATTGACTGATGGTATCGTCTGCAGCTTTCATTAACGCATGCAGATTATCTTGCAACCTCATATCCGTCAGCAAGGAAAAACGGTAACGAGTATTGGCCCGCATAGGGAAATCATTCAAGCGCTCAATGAACCATTGCCGATACCAAGTGCTCATTTGGACCAGCATGAGACGATGAATGCCTATCAAAATAAAGTCGCTACCCATCTTTTTTGATCGTTCCATCACCGTTACATACGCTGTGGAGGGACCAAAAAGGAATATCATGTGCTGACGCAGCTTTTCCTTAAAGGAGGTTTGTTCTTCCAGTGTCCACCATGAAAGAATCGGTGCAAACGAATCATGCATGGACATTCGAATATAAAATTGCTCGGCAAACGCTTCCGATGTTTGCACAATCCAATGTTGGGATTTGGCTAGAAGATCTTCTGCCTCTTGACCGTAGGGGTCAAAATGGGTTTCTAGGGTTTCCGCTTCTTTTTGTATAGTTGGGCCCGAATCCCATTCCCACCACTTGGATCTTATCGTTTTTTGACTCTTGATCTTGTATAGTCTGGCATCTGCTTGTCGCAATAAGGCATCGCCGTCTATCCCATCTGAAGGGAAAACAGAAACCCCCATACTCATCCCGATTTCAACTTGGTGGGTGTTTCCTAAATGAAAGGGTTCTTCCATGACATGATGCAATCGATCAAAAATATTAGGCAAATATTGTGTCAAGTGATGAGGTTCCAGCGCCTCAAGAACGAGCACAAATTCATCACCGCCCAGTCTCGCAAGAAAGTCGTCCTCACGGATTGATGCTTGTAGCCTGGTGCATAGTTCTTGCAGCAACTGATCTCCCGCTTCATGACCAAACGTGTCATTCACTGGCTTAAAATCATCGAGATCAAGCATGCCAATTACCAAAACGGTGTCGTCGCGTTTAGCCCTGGCGATGGCTTGTCTCAAGTGCTGTTCCAGCAGTCTTCGGTTGGGTAAATGAGTGAGCGGATCATGGTAAGCCTGAAATTCTAATTCCTCTTCCCAATGTTTACGGTCACTGAGATCAAGAAAAATACCCACGAAATTGGTGATTTTTCCAGCTTCGTCTCGGATCGCTTTAATTGTGATCCATTCTGGGTAAATGGCACCTGACTTGTTGCGGTTAATGATCTCCCCTTGCCAGTACCCATCAGTTAAGACCTTTTGCCACATATTTTGATAAAAGAAGCGATCCTGTGCGCCTGACGAAAAAAGACGCGGTGTCTTCCCGATGATTTCAGATTCATCATAACCTGAGATGACGCAGACAGCGTGATTGATCGCCACAATTCTTTCCTTATCATCTGTAATGATGATGCCTTCATTGATTCGATTGAGGGATTCAAGCATTAAAGCTTGCCAATAATTATTCATTTAGGCATCCTAACCTAATTTTTTTAATGAATCTGTAGTCAATCGTACCTGAGTGACAGTGGCGGACATCTCTTCCAGTTGAGCCGCCTGTTCTTCGCTTGCCGCCATGCCTTCTTGGACGGCTTGTTGGATGTTAGAAATCTCGCCTACAATCTCACTCACTTTATCTTTTACCTGTGTGGAAGAGTCTTTGACCATTAAGGACAACCTTCGAATCTCATCTGCCACTACGCCAAACCCTCTTCCGAGTTCGCCTGCCCGTGCTGCTTCGATGGCGGCATTCAGACCAAGTAAATTGGTCTGTGCGGCTACTTCGCCTACCAAGTTGTTGATTTCGACAAGTGCCTTGGCATTGGTATTCAGTTCATTCACGGCACTCGCAATAGAGTCGACATTAGCTGCAAATGCAGTGCCTGCTTCCGCCAGATTGTGAGCAAGTGCATCAAGCACTCCGACCTGATCGGTGAGGTTGCTTACCCCGTCTTTTAATTCCCGTGAATGGGAAATGGGCATCACCACCGTAATGACTCCTGCAAATTCATTGTTCCAGAAGATCGGATTAGAGACGGAGTAGTAAGGTATGCCAAAAAGCTTGGGGTCGCCTTCTTCCGTATAGATTCGTCGATCTCTCCAAGCTTTTGCGGTGATGGTTCGTGAAATTTTCGGATCATCAACAGAATCTCCGATTGTGATGGGAAAAGGAAAGCGTTCTGTTTTGCGAAGGTGAGTGGCGACCCCTGCAGTATTCGCCACGACAATGAGAGACTCTTGAGGAGCAATCGCCACCATATTGTTAAAAAACCAGTCCGCAGGGAAATTTCCGTTCATCTCGTTATGTAGCGGGAGTGAATCTATCTTCGCGTCATGTTTGCCATAATGCATCATATCAATTTTGGCGATGTGACCCATTAACCAATCTTGCAAGAACTTAAAGGTTTCCATTCCGAGCCCAGCTTGCCCGCTTTGAAGACGGTTTTTTAAATCCATGGCCTGATTCACTAAGTCTTTGTGGATGCGTTTATGCTCTTCAAGATCTTCTCGATTTGGTATTCCCGTCTTTTCCATAAAAGCTTCTTCATCGGCGAAGTGTTTGACGCCATACTGAAGTAAATCATCTAAAACAGCAAGAATATCCTTGCTGGAGCCGTTGTGTTGAAAAATGCGGTACATGCGATTGATGAGATCAATCAGTTGCTGATGTTCGGCGTCCATTTCGGGGACTTTCGTCTGAAATTTACCAGTAAATTCTATGTATTTCTCGCTTATTGCCATGATTTTCGTTCCCCTTTGTCTCCATGCCGGCGGTTGTAGAAAAATTACTAACTTAACTAATATACGTTCTTCGGGACACATATATTTTCCTTCATGGTTTTTAAATCTTTCGCAAGGATATTTAACCTGACAAAGGGAATTTAGTATGCATGAAAAAATATCTTCAGAGCGAGATCAATAGCACTAGTGGGGGAGCTAGGGAAAAATGGAATCAAGAGCGAAATATTTGGAACTCACAGGACGTTTTCAAACGCGAGTTGCGGCAATGGATGCGGAGCACCAGCGACTCGTGGACATTATTAATCACATGTATGAACTCTACCAGAATGAAGGGACAGAGGAGGAACTATTCGCCGTACTCGATGAATTGCTGGAGTACGGGGCGCATCACTTTGCGGATGAAGAAGCTTATATGGCGAAAAATGGCGTGCCTACACTTGAGGTACATCGGCGGATTCACAAGGATCTGATCGAGCAGGTCGTTCTGCTCAAGGGGCGACTACAAAGTGGAGAAGAAGGCGTGGGAGAATATACGTTCAAGTTCCTGCAAAATTGGCTAATGGGTCACATTGTCGGGACGGATATCAAGGAGTATGGAATGAACGAACCGTCTGTCAGCGACTTATCTGATGACGAATTACAACAATTGGCCAACTCGCTTGAAAATAAGCGTAATTAACCATTTTTACTCATCGTAGTTACTATGGACTAGTATTATTGAACTAGTAAAACCCCTTGAAAATAACTTACTAACCTCAATATGACTAGAGTAGTATTTTAAAAAAATATATTACTCTGTTGTCAGCCATATGGTTTTATGAGATTGGTAGGACGTATGGTCCGCCTACTGTTACATAAAGGAGGGTGAGGGCGGCATTTCCCGGGCGGGACGTTGAATCATGGTGACGACTGGCAATAGGATCATTGCTAACACAGCTCGCAAGGAGTGAGTCGATTGATCAAAAAACCCGTCAACATCAACGGGGCCAATATGAAATTGATCGTTGATCCGGATGCCACATTGCTTGATGTCATCCGCGGACAGCTTCATATGACCGGTACCAAATTAAGTTGCGGCAAGGCCCAATGCGGTGCCTGCTCTGTCATCATGAACGGCAAAGTGATCTTTGCATGCGCCACCAAAATGAGTAAAGTTCCCGACGATGCCATCATTACCACGGTCGAAGGCATTGGTTCTCCGGACAACATGCACGCCCTTCAACTCGCATTTGTCAAACACGGCTCCACTCAATGCGGAATTTGTACCCCCGGCTTTATCGTTTCTGGCAAAGGCCTCCTCGATGAAAATCCTAATCCGACACGCGGTGAAGTGCGCGACTGGTTCCAAAAGCATAAAAACGTCTGCCGCTGCACGGGGTACAAACAAATCGTCGATGCGGTAATGGACGCCGCCAAGTTGATGCGCGGTGAAATTGTGCCGGATGATCTTGGCTTCAAGATGCCAGAAGACGGCAAGATCTGGGGTTCCGATTACCCGCGTCCTACGGCAGTCGGTAAAGTCACCGGAACGCTTGAATACGGCGCTGACATGGGATTAAAAATGCCCACAGGCACCTTGCAACTCAAACTCGTACAGGCGCAGGTGTCTCACGCCAACATTATTTCCATTGACACGACAGAAGCGGAACAAATGCCTGGCGTCTATAAAGTCGTGACACATAAGGACATTAAAGGCAAGAACCGCATCACCGGACTGATTACCTTCCCCACTAACAAAGGGGATGGCTGGGATCGTCCCATTCTTTGCGATGAAAAAGTGTTCCAATTTGGCGATGCGATCGCGATTGTTTGCGCGGATACAGAAGAGCACGCACAAGCTGCTGTCAGCAAGGTCAAAGTGGAATTGGAACTGTTGCCGTCATACATGAGTGCTCCCGCTGCCATGGCGCAAGATGCGATTGAGATTCACCCTGGCACTCCGAACGTCTATTTCAGGCAAGGCATTATGAAAGGCGATGACACCACGCCCATCATGGAAGAGGCGGACGTGGTGGTGGCGGAAGAAGACTTGTATGTGGGCCGCCAGCCTCATATGCCTATTGAACCAGATGTGGCGCTTGCCTACTATGACGAAAATCACAATCTGCAAATTTTGTCGAAGAGCATCGGCCTTGTGCTGCACGGTGCGATGATTGGCCCAGGACTTGGGCTAGAAGTCGGCAAGGACCTGTTCCTGTCACAGTTCCCTGGCGTTGGCGGTACATTTGGCTATAAATTTAGCCCCACCATTGAGGCGCTCGTTGGAGCTGCAACAATGGCGACTGGCCAGCCGTGTTTCCTGAATTTTGACTATTATCAACAAATGACCTATACCGGCAAGCGTTCTCCATTCTTTATCGACGTCAAACTGGGCGCCACCAAAGAAGGGAAACTTCTTGCGATGGAAACCAACTGGGCGGTTGACCACGGCCCATATTCTGAATTTGGCGACCTACTGACGGTTCGCGGCGCACAGTTTATCGGCGCGGGCTACCACATCCCGAACATCCGCGGTGCCGGATACACGGTGGCGACCAACCACGCATGGGGCTCCGCATTCCGCGCCTACGGCTCGCCGCAAAGCTTTTTTGCCTCCGAAACGATGATGGATATCCTTGCAGAAAAGCTCGGCATGGATCCGCTAGAATTCCGATATCAAAACGTCTATCGTCCTGGCGACACGCTGCCTTCCGGCCAACCGCCAGAAGTATACACGTTGCCAAAGATGATTGAAATGGTTCGTCCGAAATACGTTGCGGCAAAAGAAGAGGCGAAGCGTCTATCCACGCCGGAGAAAAAACGCGGCGTTGGCATCTCCATCGGTGTCTACGGTTGCGGTCTTGATGGCCCTGATGGTGCGGAAGCCTGGGCAGAGCTCATGGCGGACGGCAAGGTGAAGGTCAGCACGAACTGGCAGGATCATGGCCAGGGTGCGGATATTGGTCTCCTAGGCACGGCACACGAGTCGCTTCGCCCCATGGGCATCCGACCGGAACAGATCAAACTCGTGATGAACGATATGAATCTGACGCCGGACGGGGGGCCCTCTGGAGGTAGCCGTTCGCAGTTTGTCATCGGCAATGCGGTGGTGAATGCTTGCGAACAGCTCGTGAATGGACTCCAAAAAGCGGATGGCACGTACATGAGCTACGACGAAGCAGTGGCAGGTGGCGTGGCGACCAAATACGTGGGAGCCTGGAATACCTCTTCTGCGAACGCCAGTGGTTGCGATCCGGAGACTGGTCAAGGAGCACCGTTTGCGACCTACATGTACGGCGTGTTCCTCTCGGAAGTGGAAGTGGACACGAAAACCGGCAAGGTGAAGGTGCTGAAGATGACGCTGGCTGCGGATGTCGGCAGTGTCGGGAACAAAGCGGTCGTCGACGGACAAATTTACGGCGGTCTCGCACAAGGTGTGGGGCTTGCGCTGACGGAGGATTTTGAAGACTTGCGGCGGCACGACAACATGCTCTCGGCAGGGATTCCTTACATCAAGGACGTACCGGACGAAATTGAGATTATGTACGTGGAAAGCCCGCGGGATCTCGGACCACATGGTGCTTCCGGTGTTGGCGAACTGCCGCTGACCGCACCACATGTCGCAATCAATAATGCGATTTACAACGCCTGTGGCGTTCGCATCACGCAACTGCCCGCGCTTCCGGAAAAAATTCTAGCCGGACTGCAAGGCAAAGAAATTCCGGTGATGAGACGCCCGGTCAAAAATCCTTACTAAGATCTTTCGAATGAATCAGAAACTGCACGCTTTTTTGTAAAAGAAAGCGTGCAGTTTTCCATCTATATCAGCATTGCCACTGAGCGGTTGGTGAGGAATGGTGACTCATGGATCATAAAGAATGGCGCGAATATGAGGAAAAATGCATTCAGGAGCGGCCCCCAGCTTGTATGACGACTTGTCCTGTTCATGTCGATGCGAGGGGTTTTTCGTCGGCGATGAAGGCAGGAAACGTGAATAAGGCGTGGGAGGTATTTCGCAAAACAGTGCCTTTCCCCGGAATCATCGCAAGAATCTGTGATCATCCTTGTGAGTCGGCTTGTAAACGCGGCGAAGTGGGTGATCCTGTGGCGATCGGTGCGCTGGAAAAGGCTTGTGCGACACTTCAAACTGCACCACCTGTCAAGCTCTCTATTGCCCCATCCAAGCGTAAGCGGGTGGCGGTGGTGGGAGGAGGACTCAGTGGACTCGCTACAGCGTACGATCTTGCCGTCAAAGGGTATGGTGTCGTCCTTTTTGAAGCGGGGGAGCGGCTTGGCGGCGCTATTTTATCGTATCCGGAAGCCACGTTGCCGAAACAGGTGATCGAAGAGGATATCAGCGTCATGGAGCGACTGGGCGTTGAGGTGCGATTCGGGGCTACTGTTGGTGAAATGGTAACCATGACAGACTTGCAACGCGATTTTGACGCGGTGTATGTGGGGCAGGGGAAATCCGCTGGAGCACATTCCCTTCTTGAGCATTCGGCGATGATTGATCCGGTGACGTTTGCTACAAACATAGAAGGCATATTTGCCGGCGGAAGCTGGCGCACGGGGTCATCTTCTCCAATTTTGTCGCTTTCAGATGGAAGACGGGCGGCCACGTCTATTGATCGGTATCTACAGAACGTGTCATTGACCGCTGTTCGCGAGAATGAGGGTCCGCACGAAACCTCGCTTTATACCAATTTGGAGGGGATTGAACCGCTTCCACTCGTCACTGCAAGTGATGCCAAAGCCGGCTATACGCTGGAAGAGGCGATGGAAGAAGCGGGGCGTTGCATCGAGTGCGAATGCATGGAATGCGTGAAAAATTGCGAATACCTGCACCAGTTCAAGGCGTATCCGAAAGTGTACGCGCGTCAAATCAACCAGAATCTACGCATCGTCAAGGGCCTGCACGGCGCTAATACGCTGATCAATTCGTGTACACTCTGCGGACTTTGCAAAGAGGTGTGTCCGGAGGATTTCGATATGTCGGTGCTCGTTCGAGAAGCTCGCACAGAAATGGTGAACACAGGGAAAATGCCTCCTTCCGCCCACGCCTTTCCCCTTCAAGAGCTGGAGGTGGCGAACAGCGAAGCGGTGGCTTTTACTCGCCACCAACCGGGAAAAGGGACGAGTCGATACGCTTTTTTCCCAGGGTGTGAACTGAGTGGATCGTCTCCGGATCATGTAGAGAGGGCCTATGCTTATTTGACAGACAAACTGGATGGCGGCGTAGGCATGATGATGCGCTGCTGCGGGGCTACGGCTGAAGCGGCGGGAGAGATGAAACTTTTCGCGGAGTCGCTGCAAAAGATCAGGCAAGAGTGGCAGGAGATGGGGCAACCACAGATGGTGCTCGCCTGTTCGACCTGCTATCAGACGTTCAAGAACCATTTGCCGGAGATGGAGATCGTTTCGCTCTGGGAATTGTACGACGAGTACGGGCTACCGGATGAGGCGGGAAGCAAGGTGACGGGCGTGGTGGCGGTGCATGACGCCTGTACGACGAGGTATGAGGCGGGCATTCAAGAGAGCGTCCGGCATATTTTGAAGAAGCTCGACTTTACCATTGAAGAGTTGTCCAATAGTCGGGAAAAAACAGCCTGTTGCGGGGCCGGAGGACTTGTGCCGTACGCGAATCGCCAGATGGCAAATGATATGGCCAAGCGGCGTGCAAGTGAGAGTCAGGCGGACTATGTGGCCTACTGCGCAATGTGTCGGGACAGTCTCGCGGCGCAAGGCAAAAAAACCTACCACCTGCTCGATCTGATCTATGGGGATGCGGATTTGTCGGCACCTGCAAAACGTGGGCCGAGTTACTCGAAAAAGCGCCAGAACAGGCTTCAACTAAACGCAAAAATGCGAGAATCATGGTGGGGTGAGATGGTGGCGTTGGAAAAAAAATCGTATCAATCCATACCGCTAAAGATTTCTGATGATGTGGAGCAGATTCTCGATGCGCGGATGGTCCTTGAGGAAGACATCCAAAAAGTGATCGAGCATGCGGAACAGACGGGTGAGGTGCTTGTCGACAAACAAAGCGGCCACCTGATCGCCAACTTCAGGCCCACCAGCGTAACGTTTTGGGTGGAATATTCGAAGGATGAGGACGGTTACGTCATCCACAACGCCTACTCGCACCGGATGACGGTGGAAGGCAATGAGTAGGGAGTATCAGGAATGCCTTTTTTAAGGATGTGAAAAGATGGCCACGAACGATTTGTACCCAAAAGGCGAATACGAATGTTACAAGTGCAACATTCCACTGGAGCCTGCCAAAGTGACGGTGACGTACCTCGGAAGCAATTTTACGGTGGATTTATTAAAGTGCAAGAATTGTGGCCATGTCCTGATTACTGAGGATTTGGCGCTAGGGAAGATGCTTGAAGTGGAGAAAATGCTCGAGGATAAGTAGCTTGAGATTCAATAGATCGAGGGTATGTAGCATGAGAATCAATGTCGAGGATGAGTCGCGACGAGTGTGAAGGAGCGGTGCTGATGGAGGCAACAGGGAAAGTAAACCTCTATGAAGGCAGCGAAATTCGCGAGGCAACTGGTGACGCCATCCGCCCCGGAGGGTTGTCACTGACGGAACGGGCGCTCTCTTTATGCCATTTTTCGCCGGGGGATAAGGTGCTGGATGTGGGGTGCGGGGTAGGTGCCACGGTGGAGCATCTGCTGACTCATCACCAACTGGACGCGGTAGGGGTAGACCCGTCTCCGCTGCTGCTCGAGAGTGGGTTTGAGCGGCGGGCCGACTTGCCGCTGGTGATTGGCGCGGGGGAAAATTTGCCGTTTGTAAAAGGGGAGATGGAGGGCCTTTTTGCGGAATGTACAGTGTCAGTCATGCACGATGTGGACCGGGCCATCGGTGAATTTGCAAGAGTATTGAAGCCTGGAGGAAGGCTTGTCATCAGCGACCTGTATGCGCGCGATCCGGAAGGAGTGCCGGATTTGCGCAAATTGCCGATGAACAGTTGTCTGAGCGGGGCAATGACCAAAGAAGCGCTACTAGAGAAGTTATCGGAAAACGGGTTCGAGGTGGAACTGTGGGAAGACCATTCGAGGCTACTTGCGGAACTCACTGGCCAATTGATGTTTAACAGCGGGTCGCTCGAGATCTTTTGGGGGCAATCAACTTGCGGCGCGGTGGATTGCTGGGATGTGGCGAAGGCGGCGGATCGGTCGAAGCCAGGGTATTTTTTGTTGGTGGCGCGAAAAGTCGGAGAGGAGGCGTAGGACGTGCTTAACGATGACATGATGCGCATGTTGCAACTCTACCGGGAGGGCTATAACTGCAGTCAGATCCTGATGACGCTGGGGCTCGAAACGATGGGTAAGGAGAATTCGGATCTCGTGAAGGCGATCGCTGGCCTTGGCGGGGGAATCGGGTTTACCGGGAAAACCTGTGGTGCGCTGACGGGCGGCGCCTGCCTGTTGAGCCTCTATGCGGGAAAAGGGATGCCGGATGGGAAAAATGACGATTTTTTCTCGATGGCGATGATTGCTGATTTGACGGATTGGTTTGAAGAGACAATTGGGAAGGCGCATGGCAGCATCAATTGTGAAGCGATTATCGGAGACGATCTCGAAAACAAGGTGCCTACGCCCGCCTGCGCGACGATCATCGGCGACACGTACAATAAAATTAAAGAAATATTACTTGCAAACGGGGTCGATCCGACCGATGGCTAAGGCGATGGAAGAAATGCGCGGGGCGGCAACGGTGGAGGATGGGATCCTGCTTTCAAAGACGGTGAGCCTATGTCCGGAGTGTCTGCGGCGTATTCCTGCAAAAAGAATCGCGCGGGGCGACACGGTGTATATGGAAAAAACCTGTCCGGAGCACGGCGCTTTTCGCACGAAGATCTGGCAGGGGTTGCCGACTTTTACAACCTGGGTGAGGCCGAAGATTCCAGGAAAAATCCAGCACCCCTACACCGAGGTGAAGCGTGGGTGTCCGTATGATTGTGGGCTTTGTCCGAGTCATCGCCAGCACACCTGCACCGCAGTGATTGAGGTGACGCAGCGCTGCAATTTGCACTGCACGTTTTGTTTTGCGGATGCGGGCGGCGCGAGTCAGGATCCGGATTTAGAGACGGTCAGGAGTTATTTTCAAAGTCTGTTAAATGCGGGTGGGACGCCTAATGTGCAAATTTCTGGTGGAGAGCCCACGATGCGGGATGACTTGCCGGAAATTGTGGCGATGGGGCGCGAGATGGGATTTCCTTTTATCCAGTTGAACACGAATGGATTGCGACTGAGTCGTGATCGTCGCTATCTCGAAGCGTTGAAAGTTGCGGGACTGGACTCTATTTTCCTGCAGTTTGACGGGACGGAGCCAGAGATTTTTCACAAGATGAGGGGCGGCAATTATGTGTCGCAAAAGCTTGACACGATTCGGCAATGCGGGGAACTGGGAATTGGCGTGGTGCTCGTGCCAACGGTGGTACCGGGGGTCAATGACCACAACATCGGCAGTCTCATTCAATTGGCGCTGGAGTGGATGCCGGCGGTGAAAGGGGTTCATTTTCAACCGGCGAGCTATTTTGGACGAGTGCCGCATGCACCAACGGATGAGGAGCGGATCACGCTGCCGGAGGTATTGCAGCGGATGGAGGAGCAAACGGCCGGACTGATCAAAATGGAGAGTTTTCGACCATCTGGCTGTGAGAATGCGATGTGCTCGTTTCACGGGAATTTTATTCTGATGGCAAAAGATGAAGTGATGGCGATCACCAAGCATGACCCGGCAAAAGCCTGTTGTGCGCCGCCGGAAGAAGCCGTGGCGGGGGCGAAAAAGGCGCGGGAATTTGTGTCGACGCATTGGGCGGTGACGGGATCTGCGAGTCAGGCGTGCGGATGCTTCGGGAGTTGCGATTCGGATGCGGAATACGGGGCGAACGAGGGCGCAGGGGCGGAGCCGGGGAGCCTGGATTTTTTCCTGGAGCGGGCAAGGACATATTCGCTTACCATTTCCGGGATGGCGTTTATGGACGCGTGGAATTTTGATCTGGAGCGGATCATGGACTGCTGTATTCATACGGTGGCGCCGGATGGCAAGGTCATTCCGTTTTGTGCGTACAACGTGACGGATCGTAATGGAAAGTCTTTGTATCGTGGGCAGGTGGCACCATGATCCGTTTGACCCCGATGGACCAGTGGATCGCAGAGAAAATAGAGGCACCAGACGGCAAGCTGACGCGTGAGCACTTGGAGGCCTATCAGCTCGAGAAATTGCGAGATACGATGGCGCTGGTGCGGGCAAAAAGCCGCTTTTATCGGGAAAAATTGGCGGATTTCTCTGCGGAATCGTTGCAATCGTTGGAAGATTTGCAAAAATTGCCTTTTACCACGCCGGACGATATCAAAAATGATTCGTTGGGATTTCTCTGTACCTCGCAGGATGACATCCACCGGATTGTGACGCAGGAGAGTTCGGGGACGACGGGGGCACCGAAGCGGATTTTTTTTACGGTGGAAGACCAGGAGTTGACGACTGAATTTTTTCAGAGGGATTTGCCGGGGGTTTCGGAGTCAGGGGATCATTACCTGATTTTGTTGCCAAGCGAACGCCCGGGGAGTGTGGCGGGGCTTTTTATGGAAAGCGCGCGGCGAAACGGGGTCCGGACGCTTGCGCACGGTTTGATCCGGGATCCTCGGGAGACGCTTGCGGTGATGGAGCGTGAGGGGATTGATTCGCTTCTCGGAATTCCCGTTCAGGTGCTGGCACTGGCAACTTTTGAGGCGCCGGGGGAGAGGCAATTTCATACGAATATTAAAAACATCATCCTGAATACGGATTACCTTCCGAAAGCGCTGGTGCGGCGGTTGCAGGACAAATGGAACTGCCGAGTGTTCAACCACTATGCAATGACGGAGATGGGGATGGCGGGCGGAGTGGAGTGCGAGGCGTTTGATGGCCTGCACCTGCGCGAGGCGGATCTACTTTTTGAAATCGTCGATCCGTTGACGGGAATGCCGATGCCGGACGGGGAAGAGGGGGAAGTGGTCTTTACCACTTTGACGCGAAATGGGATGCCGCTCATCCGCTATCGTACGGGGGACATTTCGCGATTTATTCCGGAGCCGTGTCCATGTGGTACGGTGCTAAAGCGGCTACAACCGATACAAAAGCGCCTGAATGGCGCTGTGAAGCTTACTGGTGGTGGCTCGCTTCACATGGCGATGCTCGATGAAGCGCTTTTTGCGGTGGAAGGACTGATCAATTTTCAGGCGCAAGTTAGGGCGGAGGGCGATAAGGATCGGCTAGACCTTAAGGTGCACGTTGCCCCTTGGGCGGAGGATCAGGTGGAAGAAGCGGTGCGACAGGCGCTACATGGCGTGCCGGAGTTGGAATTAGGCGCAAAACGTGGCGATTTGACGCTTGGCTATGTGGAGGTGGACAGGTCAAGTAAATTATGGCCGCCTGTCAAACGAGTGATTCGAGAGTTGCGGGACGAGGTGAGATCAAGGTGAGAGAGTGGTACGAAACCTGCGCGAATCTGTTGGCGAGTGGGGAAGACGTGGTCGTGGCGACGATCATCAGTAAGAGCGGTTCGACGCCTAGGATGGCGGGTACCAAGATGCTGGTGAGGCAAGACGGTGCAATTGTCGGCACCATCGGCGGTGGGATACTGGAAGCCACAGTGATCAACGTGGCGAAAGAGGCGTTTCAAACGAGGCAGTCTGTTATTCGCGATTACAAGTATGCGGGCAAAGATGAAAACAGCATGGGGGTTTGCGGAGGACGGATTGAAGTGCTGGTCGAGTGGGTGCCATCTGGTGACACGGCAACGGAGATGGTGTTTCGTGAGGTCAATGAGCGGTTGCGAACGGGGCAGCGTGCTACGCTTATCACTAGACTTCCAAGCGGGCATGAAGAGGGGAGCCGTTCGGGGCGATGGCTATTTTTTCATGATGGAAAGTCGGTGGGAAGTACGTTGCCGGATTCGTTAAAGGAATTGGCGTCGCAGGCGGCGGGTTTTGGGCAACTGAAAGTGTCGGTGGTGGACGGGGAGAGGTATTTGGTCGAGCCGATACGCATGCCGGGGACGGTGTTTGTGTTTGGTGCGGGGCATGTGGCACAGCAAGTAGCGAGGCTCACTTCGATGGTGAATTTTCGTACGGTCGTGGTGGAGGATCGGGAGGAATTTGCGACGAGGGAGAGGTTCCCCGATGCGGATGAGGTGGTGGTGTTGGATGATTTTGCGCATGGGATCGAAGAATTGCCGATTGATGAGGACAGTTATTTGGTAATCGTCACTAGAGGGCACCAGCAGGATCAGGTGGCACTCCTGCAGGCGATTCATACGAATGCTGGCTATATTGGTATGATGGGGAGCGAGAGAAAGCGGATCGTGATTTATCAGGCGCTGCGCGATGCAGGAGTGGCGGAGGAGCAACTGGCGAAGATTCACTCTCCGATTGGTTTGCTTCAGAAGACGGACTCACCAGAGGAGATCGCGGTCAGCATTGTGGCGGAGTTGATTCAGGTGAGGGGAGAGCGTATGAGTGGGTAAGGAAATGATGGGGCAAGGTTTAGGGAAAAAGTCGGAGAGAAAGTCGGAGAGAAAGTCGGAGACAGTGTCGAGTGGGCCGGAGCAGGGGCAACTCATGGCGCAAGTGGGGGAGCCATTGGAGGAGCGGGCGAAGGTGCAATTCAAGGAGCGGGATGTAAACGCCACTTCATTTCCTCGTACTGGTGCGGTGATTTTGTCGGCGGGGTTGTCGTCTCGCATGGGTGACTTTAAGCCACTGCTTCGCATTGGAGTTAGGAATGCGCTGGAGCACGCGGTGGATGGTTTTTTGCAGGCGGGAATTGAGGAAATCGTCGTGGTCACGGGGCATCGGGCGGATGAGGTGGCAAAAGTGGTAGATTCGCTCGGAGTGAAGGTGGCGCATAATCCTCGTTATGAGGAGGGAATGTTTTCTTCGGTACAGGCAGGAGTGGCGGCGCTTCGGGAGAAAGTGGAGGCTTTTTTCCTGCTGCCTGTGGATCATCCTTTGGTAGAGGCAAAGACGATCGAGGCGATGGTCGAAGTGTATAAAAGATTGGACAAGCTAATCGTTTATCCGGCCTATCATGGAAGGCACGGACATCCGCCGCTGATTTCGATGAAACTCGCGGATAAAGTTCTAAATGAGGTCGCACCAGATGGCCTGCGCGGGGTGCTTGCGGGTTTTGATGATGAAGCCGTGGAGGTCAAGGTAGATGATGAGGCGATAATTCTTGATATGGACGAGCCTGCTGATTACGAACGGTTGCAGCAGTATTGGCTTCGTAAACCTCAAAAACCGTTTCCAACGCTTGAAGAGTGCCAGCATCTGCTACGGGAAAAAGCGGTCAATTCGCGAATTTGGGAGCACAGTCATCTCGTTGCGGGGTTTGCGCTAGCACTCGCGAGGCAATTGAATCAGGTGGGGGCCCATTTGAACGAGGCACTGGTGCTTTCATCGGCCATGCTGCATGATGTGGCGAAGACACAAAAAGATCACGCGCATGTGGGAGCCAGAATGATGGAGGCCAAAGGCTATCCGCGGGTGGCGGAGATCATCGAAGTGCACATGGACATTGTCATGCAGGATCAGGCACCCATCACAGAAGCGGAAGTGGTGTATCTGGCGGATAAGCTGACCAAAGATAGCCGCAGAGTAACCATGGCGGAACGGTTTGAGATGGCGCAAGAGAAGTTTGGTGATCGTCCTGAAGCGCTGACGGTCGCTACTTCGCGGTTGCAACAGGCGGACCGCATTAGGCGCAAGGTAGAAAGATGGCTTGGGCAACCAGTCCAATTGATCGAACCGGTTGAATTATTGCCGAAAGGATAGTTTTTATTATTCTATTGTCACTAGTTAATTCCCTTTGATAGAATAAGTAAGTCTAGCAGAGTGATTGTTTTTCGGGGAGTTTTTCACTAATGTTACGAAATAATCAGGCTATTTTAATTCGCTTATATATTCTGCTGGATACCGCCATGACGACACTCGCTTTGCTTGTCGCTTGGGTTATCCGATTTAAAACGGACCTCCTTCCTCAACAAGATCACCTGCATTTTTCTAACTATATTTCGATCCTTGCTGTAGCAGTACCGGTTTTCTTAATCGGTTCTGGAATGCTCGGACTCTATGGCACTACGCGAATCAGTCGTTTGCTCAGTATTGCTGTGCAGATTTTGAAAAGCGATGTAGCGATGGCGCTTTTTGTGATTGGTATCTTATATTATGAAAAACAACTCAACTACTCTCGTGCGGTTCTCATTATGTTTGTGCTATTTACGTGGGTGTTTGTCTTCTCGGGTCGATTAACTGTACGCTCGATTATGGGATATGCCCGTAGTCGTGGTTTTAATCAAAAATACTTGCTGTTGATTGGAATGACCAATACCACGCAGATATTTTTACGATCATTACAACATCAGATGGAACTTGGATATCAGGTGATTGGCTATTTAACTACTGAAAAGGATGATATGCTTAGTACGAAAAATACGATAGAGATGTCTAATCTCTATGAAATGGATAACGTGGCGGTGACTGAGGAGTTAGAGGAAGAAATTCCATTATTGCAGTGCCTTGGTTCGGTCAAGAATTTGGATGACGTGCTACATGAGCATATTGTTGATCATGTCGTGATGACGATGCGAGGAACCGATGGGCAGGTTTTTCGACAAGTGATGGAAGTTGCCGAATCACATGGTGTTCATGCTTTGCTGGTGCCCGATTTTATTGAAATTTTGCCTAGTCGTCCGCGGTTTGATGAATTTGCTGGCTTGCCTATTATTGATACTCGCTATACGCCACTTGATGAAGTCATTAATATTGTGATCAAAAGGACATTTGATATTGTCTTTTCGATACTTATTTTGATGGTTGGATCACCGATTTTGCTGTTCATCGCACTGCTTCTAAAAATTTCTTACCCAGGACCAGTTATTTTCGTGCAGGAACGATTGGGAAAAAATCGACGGCGCTTCAAAATGTACAAGTTTTGCACCATGTACCACAGCGATTCAGCAGGGGAAAATGAAGGCTGGACCGTCCCCGGTGATCAGCGTCGAACGCCTATAGGACGCTTTTTGCGCCGCACCAGTCTGGATGAATTACCCCAATTCTTCAATGTGCTTCGAGGTGATATGAGCGTGATCGGCCCGCGCCCTGAGCGACCGTTTTATGCTGAACAATTTCGCGGTGATATTCCTCGATACATGATTAAACATCGTGTGCGTCCTGGCATTACCGGTTGGGCACAGGTGAATGGGCTTCGTGGTGACACCAGCATTGAGGAGCGCATTGAGTATGATCTGCATTACATCGAAGAGTGGTCATTCGGATGGGATATGCGGATTATTGCGCTCACCATTCTCAGAGGATTTCGAGATAAAAATGCGTATTGAGGAGAGGGAAAATGTACTCTTCGCTGCAAGTGCAAATCGTCACCTACAATAGTGAAGACGTTATTGCCGCTTGCTTGGAAGGCTTGCTGCAGCAAACTATGCTACCTAATCGCGTAATGATCATTGATAACGCTTCTACTGATCAAACCAAAAAAGTGATGGAATCCTATCAAACGGAATTTCATGAAAAAAACATCCTCTTTGAAATCATCTATCTTCCTTTAAATTCTGGCTATGCGGCAGCTCATAATCAGGGGATAAAGGCAGCAGTTGTCGACCAATTCGATTATATAAGTACACTTAATCCAGACGTGCAACTAGCACCCGACTATTTCATGTATACCATTTCGGATTTTCGACTCAATGCAGAGATCGGAGGAGTGACGGGGAAACTTCTTCGACCCCATCTTCATCCATCACCAACCGTTATCGATAGTGCGGGACTGCGTATGGAGTTATTTTACCATGTTCGGGATCGTGGGCAGGACGAATCTGATCATGGCCAATATGATGTTCCGGGATATGTATGGGGAATTTGTGGAGCGGCAGCAGTGTATCGCACGAAGATGTTAGAAGCCCTTACTTATCAAGGGCAATTTTTTGATGAGTCCTATTTTCTCTATAAAGAAGATGTGGATCTTTGTTGGCGAGGTAATGGGGTTGGGTGGAAATTTTATTATGAGCCTAGGACTTTTGCTTGGCATCAGCGTGGATGGAAAAAAGGCCAACACATTTCTGACCAAGCTCAAATTCATTCATTTGCTAACCAAATAGCATTACTTGTCAAAAATGTACCTCGTTTCACCCCGATGTTGGTTCTGAGTATTTTGGTTGAGTCGATTCGATGGATTGGAATGGTCTTTCGCTCTCCCGGAACAGCAATAGCTACCCTAAAGAAAATTCATTCAACGTGGGCGAAGGGTTGGGCATGGAGAAAGGTGGTACGGCATTGATTTCCGTGATCATGGTCACCTTTCAATCGATGCAGGTGCTCTCTTGGTGCCTTGAATCGCTAGAGAAATGCAGTTCCAGTAATGAACTGGAGATTTGGATGGTGGATAATCATTCGCAAGATGGTACTTGGGAATGGTTAGAACGTTATACAAAAGGGAAATATAATAAACCATTTGCCGATATTCATTTATTGCGATTAAATGATAACATGGGGTACGCTTATGCGAATAATATTGCCTTAAAAAGGGCGAGGGGGGATTACTTTCTTTTATTAAATCCAGATACTTTAGTGAGTGAAAACGCAATACAAGTTTGTGTTGAAAAGATAAAATCTGATCCATCGATTGGTGCTATTACATGTCGGTTACAATTAGGCAACGGAGAAATGGATAATGCATGTCATCGTTCATTTCCCACACTCTGGAATAGCTTTTCTTATTTCAGTGGACTCTCTAAAGCGTTTCCTCAATCTTCAACGTTCTCAGGCTATCAATTGACCTATCTTGAAAAAAGTGGTTCTTACCCAGTGGATGCTATATCTGGCGCATTTTTAATGCTCACGAAAGTTGTCTATGATACGATCGGGGGACTTGATGAAGATTATTTCATGTATGGGGAAGATATCGATTATTGTTATCAGTTAAAGAGAAAAGGATTTCTAGTTTGGTATGAGGGCAGTGTCACTACTATCCATTTTAAGGGTGGTAATGGCGGGAAAAAATCAAAGGCTTCCCTTAAGCACTTTTATGAATCCATGATTATTTTTTTGCAAAAGAATTATAAGGAATACTATCCGATTTGGCTTATCCAGCTCATGACGATAATCATCAAATTTATCTATTTTATAAAATTGAATGAATAGGGATAAATTTAGCAAATGAATAATTTTTGGGAATTATCGGAGGAGAATGTGATCAAGATATTTTCTGAGATTTTTCAATATCGTTTCATGTTATGGGGCATGATCTCGTCTGATCTAAGAACTAGGTATAAAGGTTCGGTTTTCGGATTTTTGTGGACTTTTTTAAATCCTCTATTGATGTTATTGGTTTATGGGATGGTTTTCAAAACAGTAATGAGAGTATCTTTGCCGCATTATCTGTTGTTTTTATTTATCGGTTTACTTGGGTGGAACCTATTTGCTAATTCTATTATGTCGTCGGTAGGTGTAATCAATCGGCAATCCTCTATTATTAAAAAATTATATTTTCCTCGCGAAATTCTACCCATCTCCATTGTACTAGCAAGTGCGATTAACTATGTATTGTCTTTGGTCATTCTCATTCCCTTTTTAGTCATATCTGGCGTTTACCCGTCTTGGACATGGGTATATTGGCCGCTAATACTAATCATAGAAGTCATATTCACTATGGGACTCTCATTATTTTTCTCCGCAATAAATGTATTTTTGAGAGATGTAGAACACATGTTGAGCATTGTATTGATGGCCTGGTTTTACTTGACTCCCGTGGTGTATACACTAACCATGATCCCCAATAAATATGTTCAATATTTTAAGATGAATCCCGTGGCTGGAATCATCGTCTCTTATCAAGATATTTTATATTATCATCTTCCTCCTAGATGGAAATTATTCACTTATTCAATTGGCATTAGTTTGATGGTTTTGCTATTTGGATGGGCTGTTTTTAGGAAATTGAACAGAAGATTTGCGGAGGAGGTGTAAGGAACAATGAAGAAATATCATGTGGAAGTTGATTCTGTAAGTAAGGTATTTCGTGTGCATTATGGAAAAAACCAAACATTAAAAGAAAAAATACTATACGCAGGAAGAACAAAATATAAGGAATTTATTGCGCTGGATAATGTTTCGCTGAAAGTGGAAACTGGTTCAACTGTTGGAATTATTGGTGTAAATGGGTCGGGGAAGAGTACTTTACTAAAAATTATCTCGAAAATATTATACCCCGATAAAGGGCAGGTCAAAGTAAACGGGAGAGTGGCAAGTTTATTAGAATTAGGGGCGGGCTTCCATCCGGATTTTACTGGAAGGGAAAATATATATCTAAATGGATCATTAATGGGATTATCGAAAAAGCAAATCGGGTATAAAATTGATGAAATTATAGAATTTTCAGAGTTGGGCGATTTTATTAAAGAACCCATTAGAACTTATTCCTCTGGTATGTACATGCGGTTGGCTTTTTCTGTTGCGACTGCGCTCGATCCGGAAATACTTCTGATTGATGAAATTTTAGCTGTTGGGGATGCAGCTTTCCAGAAAAAGTGTATGGATAGATTGAAACAATTGCAAAAATTGGGGAAATCAATTATTTTTGTTTCTCATAATTCAACAGATATTGAGAATTTCTGTGATGTTGCGGTGTGGCTTGATCATTCAAAAGTTCGTGAGATAGGGGATCCACGACGTTGCGTAGGAAATTATTTGAGAGAATCAATGAATAGGGCAAATCAGGGTAATTCTACATTGACTTTTGATCATTCAATTGAGGCTGAGAGCGATTGAGGCTCAGATGACCATCTTAGAGTGAAATAGTGTAATGAAAAGTTTGTACTTCGATGGAGTGATACTGTGGCCGATAAGGTTGATATGATAGTACTTACAATAAATAATCTATCAGATACAAAGGAATTTATTGATTACTTATATGCGAATACAGATAGTGAGTTATTTCAATTAATCATCGTGGATCAAGGATCTACGGATGGGACTAAACAATATTTAGAAGAATTAAGAATGACAAAAAACAATGTAATTTTGCACTTCTCAGAGCGGAATCTTGGCTTTGCTGGAGGGTGTAATGTTGGCGCATCGTATGGTACAGGGGAACTAATACTATTCGTCAATAATGATGCATTACTAGGACCGCATGTTTTAGAACGACTCATCCAAGCGAAAGAAGTTAACCACTATGATGCGGTTGGGCCTATTAGCAATGAAACGGGTGAAATTCAACGTCTATGGAAAGAATACGATACGAAGAACTATCAAAATGAATTAATTAGGCATAATAACGAACTATGGCAGGAATTTGGACTTGAAGTCGCTGAATTTCATCGCTTGGCTGGATTTTGTTTATTACTTTCGCGAAGATCTTTTGAGAAAGTACACGGATTTTCTGAAGCATACGGCACGGGTTACTATGAGGATGATGATTTAAGTTTTAGGCTGAAAAATGCTGGTTTCAAACTGGGGGTTGCTTGTGGGGTTTTTGTCCACCATCATGGGAGTCGATCGTTTAAGCAAGCAAAAATGTCGTCAAATGACTTAATGGCAAAAAATCGCTATGTGTTTCTTGGCAAAACATATTACCAGTTGAGACCAGTTATTGATCGTATAAATCCTCCTTTGGTTTCAGTGATTATATGTACCTATAATCGGACAGATCTTCTTGTTAGGGCCATAGAATCAGTAATGGGCCAATCTTATACAAAATTTGAACTAATCATTGTGAGAGATGGTGGAATAGACCCTAAAAGCGTGGTGACCCAATTTCAAGATGAGAGAATTTTGTATATAAGCAATGATGATAATCGTGGGAAATCTTCAGCTTTGAATATAGGGCTAAATGTGGCTAAGGGAGATTTTATTGCGTACTTAGATGATGATGATTTCTATTTAGATAATCATTTAGAGGTGTTGGTAAATGCTATTATTTATACAGGGGTTGATTTTGTATACTCCGATAGCGAAGAACGAACCATAGACTTAAATAATCGCGTGTTGACAGCATATAAAAGTGGCAACGAATTTAATATCCAACGAATAGAAAATGCTAATTTTATCCCGAATTTAGCTATATTGCATAAAAATCGCAACGAATTCCGTTACGATGAATCATTGAAAGTCCTTGAAGATTGGGATTTTTTAAGAAGGTGCGCAATCGAATTTGGTGCGGAATTTGCGCATATTCCTGTATTAACCAATGTATATTACGTAAGACTAGATGGTCAATCTAGAAATGGAATGATAAAGCATGATCGTCCATCCTATTTTACTGCTTTCAATAAAATCTCTGGAAATGGGGTTTGGTGGATATCCAGCCCTCATAGTTCGGAAGCGCTACGTTATAAATCTTGGATGATATTAAATCCTACTTATAGAATCAATTGGCTGAAGAAAAGCTTGAATGCAAATAATTGGAATGTATTTACACAAATAGATTTGGCGGATTTATACATTAAAAATGGTAATTATATTGATGCGATTCCTATACTTAATAAAAGTGTTACTTTATATCCGGAAAATTATTATAAGGCTGTTCAACTGTTGGAATTCTTTCTATCAAAGGATCAATTTGATGAAGCGATTAATCTTGGAGGATTAGCATTATTATTAGCCCCAGATTCGGTATCTATTGAAACAATTTATGAAAAGCTTTCAAGAGCCTACTCTACTCATAACAGGACAACTTCCTTGCTGTGTTATCGAAAGTTACAATACTTAAGAAATAGCCATTTGAATATAGTTAACTCTAGAAATAATCTCGAACTTATGAAAGTCATCGTCAAAAAAATATATATTAAATTTAAAAAAGAGGGGTTCGTAGGGGTGATGGGTGCGATTAAAAAAAGATTATGATTGTCATTTTTTTACGATAGCATAATTAGTCTTCTAGTATAGGTGGTGTTTATATGAAAGGGATCATTTTAGCAGGCGGGACAGGCTCTCGTTTATTCCCGCTGACAAAGGTGACGAATAAGCACTTGCTACCCGTGGGCAGGTACCCGATGATCTATCACGCGATCTATAAACTGAAAGCCGCAGGTATTTTGGATCTGCTGATCGTAACAGGTAAAGAGCACATGGGTTCAGTCGTGAACCTACTCGGTAGCGGTGCGGATTTTGGCGTCAAGTTCACTTATAAAGTGCAGGATCAAGCGGGTGGAATTGCGGAGGCACTGGGACTTGCAGAGCAGTTTTGTCGCGATGATCGCATAGCGGTGATTCTTGGGGACAATGTATTTGAGAGCGATATTACTTCCATTGTTAGACGCTATGAAGGACAACCTGAGGGCGCAAAAATTTTAATTTCCAAAGTGGATGATCCACAGCGGTTTGGCGTGCCTGAACTCCATGGTGATCGCATTGTCCGTATCGAAGAGAAACCGCAACATCCGAAGAGTTCCTATGCGGTGACTGGTATTTATCTCTATGATTCGAAGGTATTTGATATTGTTAAAAAGTTAGTGCCATCTGGTCGTGGCGAATTGGAGATCACGGATGTGAATAATGCCTATATCAAGTTGGGGCAATTGACCTATGATATGCTGCCGGGGTGGTGGAGCGATGCAGGAACGCCGGACTCTTATGCTCGTGCCAACCAATGGGCGAAGGATATTGATTACAGCTCCTTTGAGGTGCGTTCATGAAGGTAATCATTACTGGAGCCGGAGGGATGCTGGGCTCGGATTTGCTTGATGTTTTTAAAAAATCGGATGAGCATAAGGTTAGCATGTTTCGACGTAATGAATTAGATATTTCGGATCGTGATCAAGTACTATCAGTGGTCACTGAACTTCGTCCTGATGTGATCATTAACGCGGCTGCCTATACGGATGTGGACGGTTGTGAAATCAATCGCGAAATGGCGTTTGCGGTGAACGCTGAAGGCCCAAAGCATTTGGCAGAAGCCTCAAGGAGCGTAGGAGCTACTCTGATTCATGTCAGTACGGATTACGTGTTTTCCGGCGATCATACCCAGCCTTATCAAGTGGAAGAGGAATGTCACCCGAAAAGTGTCTATGGACAAAGCAAGTGGGCAGGAGAAGAAACGATTCGGCATTCATGGGAGCGACACTTTATTCTTCGGACATCTTGGCTATACGGTCTGCACGGAAAAAACTTCGTGACGACGATGCTTCGTGTGGGCAAAAAAGAGTCAACGGTAAGAGTGGTGAATGATCAGATCGGCTCTCCCACTTTTTCGTGGGATCTCGCACAGGCCATCATATCACTCCTTGAATCGGACAAGTACGGCACGTATCATGTCACGAACCAAGGGTTTTGTACGTGGAATGACTTTTCCAAGCTTATTTTTTCGCTTGAGGGTATGAAGGTGGATGTGTTACCCATTACGACGGGGGAGTTGGGGAGGCCGGCACCACGACCTGCGTATTCCGTGCTGGATCATCACAAGTGGATCGAAGCGAGGTTTCCGTCACTTCGTCATTATGACGAGGCGCTACAGGACTATTTGCAAAGGTGGCATGAACTAAATGACGAAAGGTAGGGATCTCTTTTGATTCAAGGTGTGACTGTCAAAAAACTGATTCGCCATTCCGATGACCGGGGCTTTTTTATGGAAGTATTGCGCGATGATGATGGACTTTTAAAGCGATTTGGACAAGCCTCTTTTTCCAAATCGTATCCTGGTGTGATTAAGGCTTTCCATTACCATGAACTCCAGGATGACCTTTGGTTTTTTCCCTCTGGTAATGCTCAGGTGGTGCTCCACGATTTGCGCGAAGATTCAACGACCAAAGGGGAGACGAACGTTTTTTACATGGGCGAAGATGATCCGATGTTGCTCGTGATCCCAACTGGTGTGGCGCACGGATATCGGGTGCTTGGCAATGAACCGGCGGTGATCATGTATTTTACGACCATGTCGTATGACCCAAAAAATCCGGACGAAAAACGCATTCCCTGGGATGATCCGTCGATTGGATTTGACTGGACCACAAAAAATCGCTAAAAACGATTCGTAAGGTGAGGCTGACACATGTATTCTATACTCCTTGTGACAGGCGGGGCGGGCTTTATTGGCTCGAATTTTATCCGCTACATGCTGGAAAAGTACGCTAAGTTAACAATCGTCAACCTGGATGCCCTGACGTATGCGGGCAACCTGGATCATTTGGGACCATGGCGTAACGACCCTCGTCATGAATTCGTCCATGGAGACATTTTAGATGCATCGCTCGTATCATCGCTTATGGCGAGAGTGGAGGCGGTGGTTCACTTTGCCGCAGAATCGCATGTGGATCGCAGCATTGCTGAATCGTCAGTGTTTGTAAAGACCAATGTACTCGGAACACAGGTGCTATTGGATGTGGCAAAGCAACAAGGCATCAAGCGGTTCGTCCACATTTCCACTGACGAAGTGTACGGGTCACTGGGGCCAGAGGGGTATTTTTCTGAAACGACACCACTTGCGCCCAACAGTCCTTATTCGGCAAGCAAAGCAGGTTCTGACATGCTGGCGCGTGCGTATCATGAGACATATGGATTGCCGGTGCTGATCACCCGGTGCTCGAATAACTATGGGCCGAACCAACACCCTGAGAAACTTATCCCTACGCTAATCTCCCGTGCGCTCCGCGATGAGTCGTTGCCGATATACGGCGATGGCCAAAATGTGCGGGATTGGCTGCATGTGCTTGATCATTGCAGAGGGATAGAAATGGTGTTGGAACATGGCCGTGTGGGAGAAGTGTACAACATTGGTGGGCATAATGAATGGCATAATCTCGATATTGCGAAAAAGATCTTGCAATTGCTTGGGAAACCAGAGTCGCTGATCACGTTTGTGGAGGATCGGTTGGGACACGATCGTCGCTATGCGATTGATCCGACGAAGATTCAGACAGAACTCGGGTGGCGACCGCAGGTAACGTTTGAGGAAGGAATTAGGGCACTGATTGAGGAGTTTGTTCGGTGAAAGCGGGAGAGCCAGTTCCGGTGATATGAATCTGCTTGGCGTATGGTCAATGGCTCATAGTGTCAGGAAGTAGGGATTGCTTCGTCGAGGGATAAATCCGTGACTTGAACGACCTTCTCCACGCCCTTTGCTAATTCATTATGTGGCTTGTATACAACTTTGCCTAGTAGTACAAAGCCCGCTATTGAATATCGCCTGCATTCCAAAGTTGAATCTCGACATTGATCAAGGTGCGGGTAGATGTACGGGCGCGAATGTCCAACGCCGACCAATTTTGGGAATTTCAATTACATTCATTATATCACGGATGAAGCAAATAGGATTATCATTGGCGCAAGGTAGAGCTAGCGCTTATTATCGTGAGTAATCAGAGGTGGCGAAAATCCCCATTTCCGTTTACGTGATGGAAATACCTGGTGACCATATGATTAACGACACTCCAAACGAATTTTCTGTCATGGTAAAATCAGTGTAATAGGAAGATATCGCAGTGATATGATTCCCCTAATGGAGGGACACTCATGGAACAAAAACAGAGAGATCATATTCCAGAGCGTTACGAACTGATTGATGGCGTCATCTACGATATGACTCCTTCTCCTAACACTGCCCATCAGCGTATTTCCGGTAAACTACACATAGAATTCGGAAATTATCTTAAAGGCAAACCTTGTGAAGTGTTTGCTGCACCATTTGACGTATACCTGAAAGACGATGTTGATGAGTGGGTGATTCCTGACTTAACGGTCATCTGTGACCCATCCAAGATCCAGGAGAAGGGTTGCGTGGGCGCACCGGATCTAGTGGTGGAGATTCTATCCAAGACCACCGCTGTGAAAGATCGTACAGTGAAGCTCAAAATGTACCGGGCGGCAGGAGTGAATGAATATTGGATCGTCGATCCTTATGTGGAAACCGTGGAGGTTTACCAATTTGAGGAGAACATTATTTCCTTGCCTGATGTTTATGGGGTGGATGATGTCATGAAAGTGGGCCTCTTTGAGGATTTACAAATCACCCTCAGCGAAATATTTGCAGGTTGAATCATTTGCGAAAGAGCATTGGGTTAGCAAATGATGTGTGAAATAATGCAGATGTTGTGGGCGTGAATGAGCTTATCGAGTAAAGGCGGGGCAAGGAATTGTCGAGTGATATTGTGTGGCAGACAATGAAAATTACGCGAGCGGAACAGGAACAGTTAAAGGGGCACCGAAGTTTTTGCCTGTGGTTGACGGGGCTCTCGAGTGCAGGGAAGTCGACGCTTGCCAACGCCATTCAGCAGGAATTGCATTGGAAGAATTGGCACACGTATTTGTTGGATGGGGACAATGTGCGCCATGGTCTCAACGGCGACCTAGGATTTAGCGCGAAGGATCGCAAGGAAAACGTACGCCGGGTGGCGGAAGTGGCGAATTTATTGGTCGATGCGGGAGTGATTGCGATCACGGCACTGATTTCTCCATTTGAAGAGGATCGGAAAATGGCAAGGGCATGTTTTGCGCCAGGGGATTTTATTGAAGTATTTGTCGATTGCCCCATTGAGACGTGCATGGCACGTGACCCTAAAGGCTTGTACGAGAAGGCGCAGGCGGGACTAATCACTGATTTTACTGGGATCAGTTCGCCGTATGAAGAGCCGCTGAACCCTGAGATTGTCGTCAATACTGCGGAAGAATCAATCAGGGAAAGCGTGCAGCACATTTTGGGGTATTTGCGTGAAAAGTGGGAGTGGGAAGTGCTGAAACAGTGAATATGCGAACCAACATCAATCGCATGGTGCCAAGAAATCAAGAAAAAACTCGGCGTAAGGATGCGGTACATCTTAACAAAATCATCGTGGACGGACTTTTTTTACATCCGCTTGTAGGGCCGACGAAAAGTGATGATGTGCCGTCTGAAGTGCGAGTGCATGCCTTTCGGGCGATATTGTCGCAATATTATCCCAAAGATCGAGTGATTTTGTCAGGCACGAAGGTGCGAGAAATGCTTGGCGCGGGGATTGCACCACCGCCGGAATTCAGTCGCCCGGAAGTGGTCGACGTGTTGATGGATTATTATCGGAAAGAATAGGATGGGTTTTTTGAATATTGATGAAGGATTCTTGCAATTGGTGGTGGACGTGGTGAAACATGCAGGTGCCATCATCGAAACGATTGCGAGTGAAGGATACGAAACCAAGTATAAAGAAGGAACTGATCCGGTGACCACGGCGGATTTGGCGGCCAATGATTTTTTGAGGCAGAGGCTGATGGCAGTCTTACCGGAGGCGGGATGGCTATCGGAAGAAACAAAAGACAGTGACGAACGGCTTTTGAAAAGGTATGTCTGGATTGTGGATCCGATAGATGGAACGAAGGAATTTGTGGAGCGGGTGCCAGAGTATGCGGTGTCGGTGGCGCTTTCTTATGAGGGGCATGCATTACTTGGTGTGGTCTATAACCCGGCGAAGGATGAATGTTATGCGGGGCTTGTGGGAGTAGGGGCTTGGCTGAATGGCGATTCGGTAAGCGCAGTGTTTCTGAGTGAAGGCAAACTTAAGGTGCTCGGCAGTCGATCAGAAATTAAACGTGGGGAATTTGAGCATTTTATGCAACTGGTAGAGGTGGAGGCGGTGGGGTCAATCGCGTATAAGCTGGCGCTCGTTGCATCAGGAAGAGCGAATGCAACGTGGAGCCTGGGGCCAAAAAATGAGTGGGATATTGCGGCGGGAGTGGCGTTAATCAACGCTGCTGGGGGAAAAGTGGCAGATCCGGAGGGGCGAGATTTTATTTTTAATCGAAAAAACACGCTGGTAGATGGCGTGATTGCGGCTACGGAGAAGGATTTTATGCAAGTGATAGAGATGATAAGAATGACTGATTAGGTGAGGGAAATGCTAGGCAACATTATGATTCCCACTATGGAGGGACATTCATGGAACAAAAACAGAGAGATCATCTTCCAGAGCGGTACGAGTTAATTGGCGGTGTCATCTATGATATGACACCTTCTCCAAGCACTACCCATCAACGCGTCTCCAGTCATCTCCATGCTAAATTATGGTATTTTCTTCAAGGCAAACCTTGTGAAGTGTTTACTGCGCCATATGACGTGTATTTGATAGACGATGTTGATGAGTGGGTGATTCCTGACTTATCGGTCATCTGTGACCCATCGAAGATTCAGGAAAAGGGTTGTGTGGGTGCGCCGGATCTAGTGGTGGAGATCTTGTCGAAATCCACGGCTGCTAAAGACCGAAGAGTGAAGCTCAAGCTTTATCGCACCGCAGGAGTGAAGGAGTATTGGATCGTCGATCCCTACGGGCAGACGGTTGAGGTCTATGAATTTGGCGAAAACATGTTGTCTCTGCCTGAAGTGTATGGTGTGGATGACGTGATGAAAGTTGGCCTCTTTGAAGACCTAGAAATCACAGTAAGCGAGATATTCGCAAGCTGAACTGTTGCTATTTTCTGATAGTGAACTCCATTTTCTCCTAAATGATCATTTCCAAAGGGGTGCCGTGATGGAAGCGTTGCAAGCAGACGAACTTGATCGTTACGAAATCATTGATGGGGTCATTTACGACATGACGCCCTCACCAAGTGAGGCGCATCAACGCGTGACAACGGCTATTGGCAGTCTACTTTTTTCGGGCCTGAAAGGTCGATGCCGAACCTATGTTGCCCCATTTGATGTTTGGCCAACTGGTGATCTGAAGGAAGCCTATGTGCAACCGGATGTCACTGTGATCTGTGATGAGAACAAAATCACGGAGGCCGGATGTGTGGGAGCTCCAGACCTGGTGGTGGAGGTACTGAGCCCGACGACGGCGGGTAAGGATCGAAAAGCAAAACTGCGACTATATCAGCATTCAGGCGTACGGGAATACTGGATTGTAGATCCGGTGATGCACACAGTGGAAGTGTTTCGACCACACGGCGAAAATGCGTTTTTGCCGTCTGAAACTTACGCTTTGTCGGATGACGAATGGCTGCCGATAGGCATTGCGGATGGAATGCGCGTCATGCTTGCCGATATTTTTTCATGAAGGGTTTCTAAGCGGGTCTCTCCGGATGTAGGCGAAGAGGCCATTTTTTTTGCTGAGATACGGATTCCTGAGCGCCCTATTGACAATCGCATGGATCAGGTCGCATAATACGCTTATAGAAAATGTTTTTCTATAAGGCGGTGCTTTACATGGATTTGGAAACAGTGAAATCTAAATTGCATGCGATGAATTTTCGTTTGACGCAAGAGCGTGAATGGGTACTTCGTGTGTTTATGGAATCTGGAGAAATGTTTACAGCGATGCAATTATATGACCGAGTCAAGGAACAATACAATAAAGTAGGGCTAACTACCGTATATCGTCTGTTTGAGGTACTGACAAAACTTCGACTGGTGACGCCTTTTTTGATCGATGGGGAAATTTACTATACGTTTTGTTCAGGAGGCCATCATCATCATTTTGTATGTTTAGATTGCCATCGCGTAAAGAATATTTACGGTTGTGAAATGGATACTCGTGATTTCTCGGAAATTGGGAAAATAGAATATCACCGGATGGATCTGTTCGGCCATTGTGAAAATTGCCAAGGAAGTGTGCCATCATGTTGAACCTTTGGGACCCACATCACGTGTCACTTGTGATTGGCCTGGTGACTGCGCTTCTGCTTGGCATGATCCACGGGATTACACCGGATGAACATACGTGGCCGATCACATTCAGCTACTCCATAGGCAGTTATAGCACTAAAGGCGGCATGCTCGCCGGGCTCATTTTCTCGACGGGATTCACCATCCAGCGTGCGGTGGCATCGGAACTGGCGTTTCTGGCGCTGGCGGGATTTTTATTGCATCCTGCTACGGAAAATATCGTATACGTGATCGTGGGGCTCGTGATGGCGTTGTCTGGTTACTACATTTTGCACCGTGGGCATGCCATTCATCTGATTCCCTGGTTGGAAAAATTGTTACCACCCGTTGATGATACAAAACCGGTGCCGCTCAAATTAGCTTTTTTGCACGGAATCATTGCGGGGTGGGGAACGGGCGCGTTTGCGACGATTATTTATACGGTGATTTCGCCTACCATGCCGTCTGCTTGGGTGGGATTCGTTCCTGGACTGCTGTTTGGCATCGGCACGGTAATCATGCAAGTGCTCATCGGATCAGCATTTGGCTGGTGGATGCAGCGCAAACGTCTGAGCATGAAAAGTAAGGCGTTCATTGCCCGTTTTGTATCGGGAAATACGTTACTTTATGGCGGGGCATTATTTATGCTTGCTGGACTTTTCGGACTCTTACTGCCTTCAATTTCGAATTTTAGTATCAATACGGGAATTCAGGTTCATAATTTGGATTCGATCAACATGGGATTGATCCTTGTGGTAGTAGTGGTTGCTGGCGTTGGCGGCGTCTCTATGTGGAAGGCGTTGCAACGCGTGAAGACAACGGCGTGAACCACGTGACGGGAGATACGGAAATGGAACAAAGTCGCGAGACTCACTATGATCACTCGAGATCTTGGCAACCTCAGCACGTACGAGAGGTTGCCATTCATGCGTTGGAGACGCGTTTAGCGAATGATCCGGACAATGTGGCACTTTTGTTTGAGCGCGCGTGTCTACTGGCGGAGTCGGGAAAATTCAATGCGGCAAAAACCGCGTACATTCAGATCCTAATGCTCGATCATACGCACCTTGGTGCCTTGAACAATTTAGGCACGCTGCTCTATCAAACCGGATACCGGACGGCAGCGCTCACCACTTACCACGAAGCGGTGGTGCAGCATCCCGAGGATCCCGCGGGGCATGTGAATTTAGCCAATCTGCTTTACGAAAATGGGGATTACGAAAAGGCGCGCGAGCATTATGAATTGGCTTTGCAGCTCGCACCGACCCACCTTCAGGCGCACCAGGGGTTGTCCTATGTGTTAGCGGAGCTTGGCGATGAAGAGGGGGCGCTTTTTCACCGGCAAAAAGGGTTTGAGTGTCAATCTGTTATCACGCAGCCTTACTACGGTGAAAAGGCTCCGGTGTCAGTGTTGCTGCTAATGTCGGCCATTGGAGGCAATACGCCGACAAGGTGGCTGCTTGATGATCATGTGTTTCAGGTTCATACGGTGATCGTGGAGTATGTTCAGCCCACTACCAAGTTGCCGCCACATCAACTCATTTTTAATGCCATCAGTGACGCAGATCTTGCCTCCTCGGCGCTGATTGACGCAAAAGTATGGCTCGAGAGTGCGTTTGCGCCTGTGATCAATCCGCCATCTTCCTTAGAAACAACAGGACGCCTCGCCATCGCGAAACGGTTTCGTGGCATTCCCGGGATCATTGTTCCCCGCGTGACTCGATGGCCCAAAACATCATTCATCGATCCAACAACTCGTGAGGCACGGTTGCCACAGGAATGGCATTTTCCTATTTTACTAAGGGCGCCAGGTTATCACACGGGACGTCATTTTATAAAAGTGGATCACGAGCGCGAGCTGTCAACAGCGCTGGATTCCCTTCCCGGGCAGGACGTGTTGATGATGGAGTACATCGATGTTCGAGGGGCTGATGGAAAGTATCGCAAATATCGGGTGATGATGATTGGTGGCCAATTGTATCCGCTACATCTGGCGGTTTCCTTCGATTGGAAGGTCCATTATTTCACCTCGGAAATGGCCGAACACGTCTCCAATCGCGAGGAAGAGGCAAGGTTTTTAGCGCGCATGCAAGACGTACTTGGCGCCAAGGTGATGGAGACGCTCCAGTATATTCAAAAAGAGTTAGGGCTCGATTACGCGGGAATTGATTTCACTGTGAACGAAAACGGCGATTTGGTACTGTTTGAAGCGAATGCCACCATGGTCGTCGTTCCGCCGGACGCTGACCCTATATGGGATTATCGAAGGCCAGCCGTGAATCGAATTCTCCACACTGCACAACAAATGATGATGGAAAAAATCCGCTGACCCACTAACCGCTAACGGCGATGCGTCTGATTCACTGCACGGTAACCGTCAGCGCGGTGGCAAGATCTCGGGTGGGACGGACGATGTAGTTAAGATATCTCCTTGATGGCGGATCTTATCTTCTCTAACCATTTTGCCATTAGCATCGTGTGGCCAGCCAGTCTTTCATAGATCTCAAGCGCTAAATCGCGATCGTAAGTGTGGCTGGTTAAGTTTCGATCATTGGCCATTTCGAGCGCTAGTATCGTATCCTCTGCACTCAGGATCCCTGTTTCACGACATGCTCGAATAACGCCTTTCGGAGAACCTGAATCAATGCCTTCTAATTCTCTAAGGTAAATTCGACTGGTTTTCCAGATAGCTTCAAAAGTGAATTCGAAGCGTTGAATGGCCGCATCCCTTTCAATTTCATTAGGAGAGGTAATGGCCATTACCATTTGTAGCGAGTGTAACGCTTGTTCTGCTTGTTGGATGGCGAGATTCAGTCTTTCCAACGCTTCCCACTCTTTCGAATTTGTTCTTTTAGTAATACGTTAGCTTTTTGCAAATTGATGACATCTACTTGATACGGGATTGAAGATTCTTCTAATTTTGTGCGTAGTTCGACAAAAAGGTGATTGGGTATAGGTGTCTCTGAATCGATAGCAATATCGATATCAGAAGAGGCGACTTCTTTTCCAGATGCAAATGAACCGAACAAATACAGTTCATAGTCCCAACCGATCATGGTCTCATTCACGATTCGCTTGATCTGATCGAGGATGGTTTGACGTAACGCTTCTTCGCTAGTCAATGAACGAGCCTCCATCCTGGCGCCAATCGTTATTTTTCAGTATATCGTTACTTTGCCATGGGATAAACCACCTCATAAAAAAACCTCTCCACGAGGGAGAGGGGATTGAAATGGAGGGTTAGTTGCTAGCAATTGGTTGTTAATGGGTAACCGCGAAGTCAAGTTCCTTGTGTAATTCACGATGTGCTTTTTGGGAGAATAGAATAGCGCCGCAATGCGAGCATACCTGAACTTCGATTTGTGTCTCGTAAACAGGTGAAAACCTTTCGTCATCCACGTAAGCCACTACCTCTTTGGTGAGAGGGGCTTTGCAACACTCGGATAATTCCATCACATGATCGTCTCCTGACCATTTGGTTTACCAACTTGGGAACACCTCTATTATGTGAAATAAATCACATTAGCAACAGATCCAAATTCATCATTAAGAAAACCAAAATGTACTAGTTAAAAATGATGATGGGGTTATGCTTGAAAACGCTTAACATATTATTAGTGACTTAAAGAGTGATGTCCGATCAAGAATAGGTGACGCACAAGGTGGTTGTCATATTCCACCATGAAACGGGTAACGGACGCGTGCGGTGGTTGAAACTGTCGAAAGGCACCGAGCGGCAAGTCAAATGCCTTAGCGATGCCAAGGCCAATGAGTCCACCATGTGTCACCACAAAAATCGGATCTTCATTTTGTACATAAGATAACGTAGTTAAAAAGTCCATTAGTCTTCGGACTACCTCGCTTCGCAACTCGCCATTAGGAAATCCGAAATCATCACTTGTGGGATCTTGCGCCTGCTCCATCAATGCCCGGTACTTTTCAAGCGCCGTGTCTTTTGGTAGCCCTTCGATTACGCCAAAGTGAATTTCACGCAATAACGGGGACTCTTCTATCGATAGATGGGATTGGTGCGTGGAAGCAATGATTTGCGCAGTGGTTTTTGCGCGAACTAATGGGCTACAAAACAAGCGTGATGCCGGTTGATCGGCGAGCCGTATTGCTAGCGCGTGAGCACCTTGTACCCCTTTTTCAGACAATGGCGGGTCGGTGTGACCAATCATGATGTTGCGCTCGTTTTCCAGCGTCAGTGCATGACGAATCATCCATACTTCCTGTTGGCTCATTTTATCACTCCTAGTGTACCTATAGGATGATTGAATCACTTATTTTTTGCAACAAATGCACCGATTTTTTGATCTTCCATGGTTACGTGGTAAATTAGCCAAGTCATCAACTTGCCGCCAAATTCTTTAGCTGTTTCTTCTGAAAAATGACTTTTTTCCATTTTAATAGCGAGGTTCGCCAAATCTGCCTTAAAATTCTCGTGAATCTGGTGGTGTTTTTCATATTCGTCATAGAGGATGGATTGTTGAAACGCTTCTTCGTCGTTGAAATGTTCAATGGCATAACTTTGCATAAAGCGGGAGGTTTCCATTACTTTGGGGATTTTTGCTTCCCAAGCCCCTTCTTCTTTAATTGTCTGTAAAAAATCATTGACATGATGAAAAAGCGCATGATGCTGCGCGTCGATTTTTTCCACACCAATCCGATAACTCTCTTTCCACATTCCGAGCCCTCCTGAAGAAAAATGAAGTTCAATCCGTTCGCTTTTTCTTCTATCATTTTATTATAAATCGTGTAATTAAAAATTTATTCTAAAAAAATACTTTATTTCGTAGAAGATTCGTCAAAATTATCATCGAATAATTGTAACTTTCTTTTGACAGTAGGATGGGCAAGTGTATATCCTGTTATAGTAAGTAGATTTTTGGTATATGGAAGGGAAGTGACACAATGCCAACCAGTGATGTGGTTGATGAAATCCCCTCCAGTGTGATGGAATTAATGCGGTTGGCAACTGATTTACCTGATGATCTATTGATTACCTATATCGATCGAAACGGTGTGGTACGTTTTGTAAAAAACAGTCGACGGCTTAACTTTCCTGTCGTCGAAGGGTTGACCGTGGATGATCCTATCGTACAGCAATCAGTTGCCTATCAGGCTTGGAAACGGCAAGATAGTACCTTTCAAAAGGTAGAGACTTCGCGTTTTGGATTTCCTTATCTCATTGGTGCCTTTTCTCTATTTACGAAGGGACAACAATTTTTTGGTGTCCTCTCCATGATCATTCCATCAGATGAAATGGATCGGTTGACCATTTTACAAGAGGAACGAGACATTTTGAACTGGCTCTTGCGCGTGGCGCGGGATGTGTTTGGTGTGGTGGACCCTGATCAACTTTGGCGCCAGTTTCGTGATATTTTCTTGCAATTGTTTGAAGTTAAAGAAGGCTTTGTCATGGTGGAGACCAATGCAGAACTCATCATGCACGAACACTTTGGTCAGGGTATTATTTCCAGTCAGGAAATAGAATGGTTACAGCATGACGCAAAAAACCAACACCATGCAGCAGAAGTGGATCAGGAAGTTTCCCTCATGGGGCAAGAATGGGAAATGGATCGTTACGAATTGCAATTAAATGCGCGTCGTGAAATACTCTACTTACTTCGTGAGAAAGGGCAACCAGTCCACCCGCTGATGAGTGTGGTGATTGATTATTATCACCTAGTGAGGGAAATTGTCGAACAGCGAGCATTTCTTCAACAGCTAACCTTTATAGATCCGTTGACAGAGGTATGGAATCGACGTGCGCTGGAAGAGCACATGGAAAATTATTTTGCGACAAGGCATCCGGTGCCTGCTGTTTTTATATTGTTTGACTTAGATCACTTTAAGCAACTCAATGACCTTAGCGGTCATCAAAAAGGGGATGCAGCGCTGAAGGCCATCGCGCGCTATGCGAGAAGGACGCTGCGCAAAGGGGATTGGGTAGCTCGGCTAGGTGGAGACGAATTTGTGTTGGTGCTTCACGAGACGAACGGGATGAGTTTTTTGCAAACCAAAGTTCAACAAGGTGCCTGGTGGAGACAGAGTCCTCTTCACGACTATAGCCTTGGGATGACGATGGGGCTCGTGGAGATACCTAGTGAAGCAAAAAACTATCAGGAGGCCTATCGTCTCGCAGATCAGCGACTATACTATGGGAAGCAGCTTGGTAAAGGCATGCTCATTTATGGTGAAAACCAATCACCAATACCACTTTTATTCGAATAAATGGATGAGACCCTATATAAGGAGATGAAGAATATGAGTAATCAGCAAACAGGGAATATCACCAATTTATTGAATGCCGCCTTGAGCAGCATTCATGAATTGATTCAGATTCAAGCCGAAAAGCCTCAGATCATGAGCGCGCCGCTTCTACAAACCGACTATGGGGTTCTCATTGGTATCATTGGGGATCTTCGCGGACGGTTGTTTATCTTGGGGGATTCCGCTATTTTTGCGCAGGCAGGACAGACGATGTATGGTGTGGAATTAGGCGGAGATATGCTGGAGTCGTTCGTTGGCGAATTTGGTAACTCTGTCGCAGGCCATACGGCAACGAAAATGTATGACCATGCGGTTAAAATCGATATCACGCCGCCGACCACGATGCAGGGGAAAGTCAAGCTTGGCGGATTTACAACGGCACTCAGTGTCCCGTTTACTATCAATGGCGCACATGGCCAGCTCGTGCTCGCGATGGAAGAAAATTAGTAAATTTTCCATGGCTCTCTGTTGGTACATGCCATTCAAACTAGCAGGAAACCTTACTTCATTATTATTAATGAGGTGAGGTTTTTTTATTTGCTACAAAATTGATAGTGAATAGTCCTATACTTTAAGGTTAAATCTAGTATAATTTTTCTATAATAAATCGTGCCATTTTTGCTGATGTCGTTGATAGAATCTTGGAGGTAAGCGCTCATTGATAGAATTCATCTTTATATTGTGGGTGGCTGTCGGTACGGCCGGATTCTGGGAAACCATCGAAGGAATGCGAAGAATTAGAGAATTCAAGTTCATTCCTGAATCGATCTGGTCCGTGATCGGAGCGATCATCCCTGTATTTTGGATCACGCTCATTCAAATTTACTTACATCCATTGAATATCTTGGCATATGGGGTAATTTCAATCATTTATATGATCATTGTCAAGACGAGGAGATGGGAAATCTGGAGCAGTATGGTTTCCATCCTGATTCAGCTCGTTATGTTTTTTTCTGTACCCATTTGGCATGCTCAGGGGGATCATTTCTGGGCGATTTTCGTTGCGCAGTTGGTGGCATTAGGGTTGTATTTTATCAAAAAAAGCCCTCTCTGGGCACTTCTCGTCATTGTGGTATGGATTGTGGTTACAATTGCTATCCATCATACCGGTGTGCCATTCAATGATCTGATCTACCTTTTGACATTGACCGTTCTCCTTTACCTTTATACGAAAGAGAGTGCACGGCGTCTGACCGTCATTTATGAGCGCGGCCACGATCCGTTGACCCATCTAATGAACCGAATCAGCTTCAATGACTGGATGCAGGATCATACCGATGTAATGGGCACCATGGTGCTGATCGATTTGGATGACTTCAAATTTGCCAATGATACGTTTGGTCACCAAGTGGGGGATCAAATCCTTGAAGAAGTGGGCAGACGCCTTCGACGGCTCGTCGGAGTAGAAGTGTTTCGTTGGGGGGGAGACGAGTTTATCATTTTGTTGCCTGACGCCACGATGAAAGAGCAGGCAGCACCGCTAATTGAGCAGATCCATGAAGAAATCACCAAAGATCCATTTGTCGGGCGGGAAACCCTATCCATTCAGGCGAGCATGGGTTTGGCTTGTGGGGTGATCAATGACGAACTATTGTCCAAGGCGGACAACGCGCTGCTGCAGATTAAGCGAACAGGGAAAAATCGGATTGGTTGGTACGTGGACGCGGAAAAAAATAGCAAGGGCCGAGTAGAAGTGACTTCAGAGTCCCATTTGAAGTGGGTTTCTGACAGTCTCCGCTACTTGATGGAGCATTCGACCAAGGGATTTATTCTTACCAACTTGAAACATCAAATTCTCGACGTCAATCCAGTATTTGAAAAAATGAGCGGGTACTCCCGTGAAAAATTGCTGGGGAAATCCCCCAAAATGCTTGCGTCCCCTCTGCACCTGAACCAGATGAAGTATCCGGAAATGAAGGAAACGCTTCAGAAATTGGATTGGTGGAATGGCACGTTTATTAATAAACGGCCTAATGGCGAAGTGTGGATGTCTCACGATGAAATATCCGCTGTGAAAGTGGGCAAGCAAACAGTCGGGTATTGGGCGCTTGTGGAAGAAGACCAGCTTTTTGATATGGAACACGAATTACTTTATGCCATGGATCGCCAAGAGTTTCATGTGTTTTTGCAGCCGAAATGCACAGAGAATGGAAACATCATCGGCGCCGAAGCGTTGATGCGTTGGTTGCATGCTGATCGAGGGTTTATTTCTCCTATGGAATTCATTCCTGTGGCAGAGAATAATGGGCTGATCATCCCGATGGGGTACTGGGTTTTCCGAGAAGTGTGTGTCCTTGCCAAGCGCTTGGAGGCGCTTGATATCCCTATTCCCCTTTCCATTAATTTGAGCCCGCTTCAATTCCATGATGATGGGCTAGTGGAACACATCACGCAGATCATCAAGGATACAAATGTCAATCCGCGACGATTGACACTGGAAGTGACGGAAGGCATTTTGATTGATCATCCCGAAGAGGCCATTGCCAAATTGGAATGCTTGCATGAACTGGGACTGCAAATATCCCTCGATGATTTTGGCACAGGGTACTCCTCGCTCGCGTACTTAAAAGACCTAAATTTGGACGAGCTCAAGATCGACCAATCGTTCATACGCAGTATGGGACAAAACGAAAGCAGTCAAATCATCCTCTCCTCACTCTTGAGTATGGCGTTTCAGCTGCATCTTCAAGTGGTGGCAGAAGGTGTTGAAACAAGTGAACAGCTGGAATTTTTAATTCAAAATGGGTGTCAAAATTTCCAGGGGTTCTATTTTAGCCAACCGATACCTGCCGAAACATTCTTTGCTTCCTTGCGCCCCATGGTGAATCCGCATGTTCGCATGCTGAAATAAAGGGCTGTTCGTTTGGGAGGGATCAATGTGAGAACGAGGGTCATTTTGCTCAGCGGATTTCTTGGCGCCGGAAAGACCACGACCATGATTCGTGCCGCTAAAATTCTTGAGGCAGAGGGAAAAAAAGTGGCGGTGGTCACCAACGATCAAGGGAGTTCACTCATCGATACCACACTTGGCCGCAATAGCGGGTTATTGACGGAAGAGGTCGCGGGGGGGTGTTTTTGTTGCCGGTTTGACGATCTTCTTACTACACTTCTTACCCTTCGCGAAATGCAACACCCAGATGTCATTATTGCGGAAGCGGTCGGAAGTTGTACGGATCTTTCGGCCACCGTCATCCAGCCTTTAAAGCACTTCTATCAGGATGACTTTGAAATGGCACCGCTCACTACTCTTGTCGATCCCAACCGGTTGAAGGCTAGCTTCTCATCAGGCTCTTCACTGCTATTTTCTGAAGTTGTCCACTATATTTTTGAAAAACAAATAGAAGAAGCAGATATTATCGTGATCAACAAGATTGATCAGTATACTTCCACAGCGATGGAGACCATGATTACGATGCTAACGAACCGCTATCCGGACGCGCTGATTCAACCGATTTCTGCTGCGCGCGGTGACCGCATGGAGCAGTTGATTCAGGTGTGGATGACTTCCAACATCAGCGGGAACCATCTTATAGATCTGGATTACGGTACATATGCGGCGGGGGAAGCGGCACTTGCGTGGTTGAACCTTCGCGGGGAGGCTATCTCCTTTTCGGCGTTCCCTATCAAACAATGGCTGGCCGTGTTCATGAACGAACTGGAAGTACATTTTATTTTGGAAAAAATGGCTGTTGCTCATCTCAAAGTGATGGTCGAACACGATGACGGTTTCACAAAAGCCAGTATTGATGCGACAGGATCTGATCCTGTCTTTTTAGTGGAGGGAAAGCAAGAGGCGTTGGCCATTCGCCTGGTGCTAAATTTGCGGGTGGAAACTTCTCCGGAGCGGCTCGATGAGGCGGTGAGAACGGCGCTGTCCACTGTCAATTCGGAGTGGAAACTCGACTTCCATCTTACGCATTATGAGTGTTTTCGGCCTGCGCCGCCTGAACCTACCTATCGATATACAAACACCAATCCTCACTGACAGCCGCCAGATGAGGATTGGTTTTCTTGTCTCTAAATTATTGATACTGAATGCCGATGGAATGATGGGTTTGGTTGAACACTTTTGTAGGTGGATTGAACCATTGTGGTTGAAATACCCATAGGTCATGTGGTCCAGGCAAGGCGTTTGCAGAACTCAGGAAGTACAGCCGTGACCAGGTGGGGTCAAAATACATCCATTTGCCATTAACCCAAGAACGGTTCCAGGCATGGCCGTTATTGCCGTTGTCCACTTCCTGAACGGCTGAATCACTGGCATAGCCAACTACCATTTGCGTAGGGATGCCAAGCGATCGCAAGAAAGCATCCGCCACATTGGCATAATCCACGCAGATACCAACTTTGCTTGTCAGCGTTTCTTCCGTGGTGCTCCAGCCATAACCATTGTTGGCAAGGAGCTTACCATTATAACCGATATGCTGTGCTTCCCAGTTGTAAACGGCCTGTGCTTCAGCTAGTGGTGACGTCAATCCCGTGGTGATCTTCTGTGCTAGCGCCTGAATGGAGGGATCCGTGTAATTTGCCCAGACGGACGTGAGTAGGCCCAATTGTTGATTGGTATCCTGACCACTGTATTTTAATGTAAATGGGGTTGATACCGATTGCTCGTTCGTATCAAACGTATAGTTTAAGCTGGTTTGTGCCGTGGTCAGCGGAGGCGCCACCTGAATTTCATAAGTATCTGCCATGAACGGAATGTGAAGTGCATAGGAAAAAGTCCCATTTGGGTTCACGTTAATCGGGTATTGCCATTGATTCGTTTGGGTGCCTGAGCTGGTCCCCAGTTCGTTGACCTGTAGCCACACTTCAGAATAAAATTGGCCTCCAGTTAGTTTTTCCTGACCTGTCACCACGATGTTGGGGCTGTTCTGGCTATAAATGACCGAATTTAACATGACCGGATCTTTTTGCCCCGGAGTAGGTGGTAAGGCAGTGGCCACGCTAAGTGACGGATTGGCAATGATCGATGCCGTTGAAGGGGTGTTGACCAGATTCAATTCGCCACTCGCTGGGATCGTAGGGATTTGAAACGCCGAGACGGTGGAACTCGTAGAGCCTGCCGTGCTGCTGCTTGTAGAGGAAGTCCCGGTCGAACTGTTATCCCCTGCCACCGAGCTGCCACTTGATTGGTGACCGGAGGTACCGGTGTTGTGAGTCGTATTATGCTGATTATTAAGGAATTGTTTGACCTTCGTATACAAAATTGACATATCATTACGAGTGAGGACAGTTCCTGATGTGATGCCGGAAAACCAGCCGTTTTGCAGGGCAAAATGATAGGGCGTTGCCCCGTTCGTTTTGATGTGAAGCAAATGAACCAATCCATCTGCGACCATCACTTTGGTCAATTTTTGATTCGTACCAAACAAGTGATTGCCTGATGGGGAGACAAGTCCCAGTGTTACCGCCTGGCCAAACACATAGCGCTGGGCGTTGTTCACATCCTGATAACGTTTCTCTGGCAATGGGTGTTGATGACTAACTGGAATAGAAAAAGCGTACAATGCCCAAGCGGCAAAATTGCCTTTGGTTTCATCATCATTTTTAATGCTGGTTGATTTAGACGGAGTCTTGAGGTAATTTGCCTGAGCTGCCATGGCGGGAACTGAAGCAATGGAGGAACCAGGCAGTTCAAATAGTAGCGGCAAAATGGTCAGTCCCATTAATGTCGGCAACGTGCCCCGTAATTTCATGGTTTTCACTTCTCTCTCTAGATTCACCATCATGATAAACAAGTAATCTCAAAAAATGCTGAAGAAGGATGCAACAAAAAAGCACCGCCCCGGGTTGGGGAGGTGCTGGGATCGCTTTAGGTGTCAGATCTTACAGCTTGGTCACGTTCGCTGCTTGTGGTCCACGTTGCCCTTCAACGATATCAAATTCGACTTGTTGCCCTTCTTCAAGGGTACGATAGCCGTCACCATTAATTGCGGTGTAATGTACGAAAACATCGTTGCCACCATCGACACGGATGAAACCGTATCCTTTTTCACTGTTAAACCATTTTACGGTTCCTTGCATAAAAAGAGCCCCCTACAAAGTACAAAACGTACTTGCATAATTTACTTGCGTTTATAGCATATCATCGCACACCTTTAGTTGTCAAACATTGCTTGTTTGGGATAAGGAAGAAATAGGGAGATGACAATAGGGGGAAATTTGAAGCTATTTTTAAAGTTGTTGACGTATAATAATACCATGCTCGTACCAATCAATAGAGTTTAACAAAGAGGAGCTATCCAACTGATGAAGTCATTTTACAAATTCGTTTCTACCTATGCAACTGGTTTGTTGATAGGTGCTACCGTGTTTGGTGGCATCACCTATGCGAGTACGGGTGTTCAATTGATTGATGCGCATTTTGCCAATATACATATCAATGTGAATGGCAAAACGATTCCCACACAGGCTGAACCATTTATTTACAATAGTAATGTCTATGTTCCGGTAAGCACTATCAGTCATGGGCTTGGGGCTAGTGTGAAATGGGATGGTGCCAAGCATCAGGTGATTATTTCCGATAAAAATGCTCCGCAATTGCAGACAGGGGCACTAGAATATTACGGAACGCCTATTTTCTGGTATCCCCAGACCCATTCGGTTTTGTATCAGAACCAATTATATATTTCTCCCATTGCGCTTGCGACCATGCTAAACAAGCCTTTTTATCTCGATCCCAAAACGGATAACTTCTATATAGGCAGTGGACCAGATGGCCATATGCCATTAGTTGATTTTACGGATGTGAGGGATTATGGGGATTTTGCCAAATATGTGGGGGGCGGTATAGGGCCAATGACCGGGTGGTCGGATGGCCCGGCCAAGATCGCGGGTACCGCTTATCCTTCCGCTAATGGGCAAAGTATCGTATGGGCGTCTTTATCGAAAGGGTCAGTGGTTCCTGGCGTTACGTATAATTTGAATGGTAATTTCAGCAATCTAAGCGGACTCTTTGGTGTGGATGACGCTTCACAGAATAACACCAAGCTTCAGTTGACGATCAGTGGAGATGGCAAGGTGCTGTATCAGTCTCCTTGGATGGCAAAAGGACAACAGGCCACGCCTGTAGTCGTGGATGTCACCAATACGAAGATGCTGAATGTGTCCTTCTCGGTTCAAACCGCGTCAGGTGCCGTGTTCACAGAGGGGCAAGCACTGCCAAACGGGATTAGCGTAGACGCAGATTTTCTAAATGTGAGTGTACAGTGACGATGGAGAAGACGAGGAGAATAGGGATATGAAACCTTCAATGAGTTTGTGGTTAGGTATTGTGACAGGCGCCGTAGTGTTTGGTGGGGTCACTTACGCGCAAAGCGGTGTGAGTAAAATACAAGCCTCTTATGACAACATCCAATTGATCGTCAATGGGCAAAAGGTAGCTACGACGGCAGAGCCTTTTATTTACAATAAGAACGTCTATGTTCCGGTGAGCACAGTGGGTCATGCATTGGATTCCACCGTCAAATGGATCAATAAACCTGCGGAAGTGCAGGTGCTTGGTGCTGATAAGACGTTGAAACCATTTAAGGTGTACTTAAACGGAACCGAGCTTCCCAGTGGCATTACGGATGGAAAAAACATCTACTCTATCCCGGCATCCTCTTCTGGGTATGAATCAGCGACAGGACTCGTGCCTAGCACAGACACTAGCGGCAACGTCAACTTTGAAAATGTGAATCCTCCTGTCATCTCATCGGGAGCGCCGATTTTTACCCTCACGCCTAGTAAATTGTATGGAGACTTTAGCAATACGAATCTTTATCCACAACAGGATTTGATCGGGTTTTGGACACCCACCGTGTTGGGACAAATTTATCCTGCCCAATACGCGATTGAATGGGGGGTTGGGGCAGGACAAAAATCGGTGGTCCCTGGAATAGACTACACGCTTGGTGGCAACTACCAAACGTTTACTGGGCAATTTGCTATTGATGATTTGTCCCGAAACTTTGGTGGTGCGGTTCAATTGACGTTTGTCGGCGATGGCAAAATACTTGGCTCGACAGGCTGGGTACAAAGCGCTTCGCAACCCACTCCGTTCAGTGTCAATGTGGCTGGGGTGAATATATTGGAGATTCAGTATCAGCTAAAACTCGCTAATGGTACGGTCTACAACATGGGACAAACCTATCAGGCTCCTGCTAAAAATCCGGATGGAACGACAGATCCGATTGTGGTAACCGATTTGATGGGGCCCACTTTGATACAGGCAAGCACCAATTCGGCAGGGAATTCAGGCTCGACTTCTACCGGGATTGGAACCTCGTCTGGGACAGGTTCTGGTTCCAGTTCTGGGGTGGGCACGAACTCGAGCAGTGGAAATAATTCGACATCAGGCAGTAGCGGGACCACTAATTAAAACCAAATTGTGACTATTCTATTAAAAAAATAGTTATTGGGAATTTAGGGGTTGTCTCATAGTGTCGAATGCTATAGAATAATATCCAGAAAGACCTCCCGAAAAAGGCAAACTTGTCGAAAGAGAAGGACGCAAAGCTACGGGTCTAACGGTGTAACCACCAATGATCGCCGAGCTGCCGGACGACGGTCATCGAGCGTACGGTGATGGGATGGTATAGAAGTAACCTCTATCCATGGTGTGGACGAGCAATTCCTAGTCCCCCCTAGGATACCCCCCAAGAGCTCGTTCACTCATGGTCGAGGGTATGTAATGGAACTTATCTATATTTTTGACATATAATTTGCTTTTATGTAGTTCGTCCTTATAATATTCGATAAAGCCACCTGAGAGGGTGGCTTTTTTGCAGGTTAGCTTTTAAAATTGGTTTATGCGAACGATTTACTTGGTTAGGGGGCCCGTTTGGTGTCAATCGTAGAAGTATTGGGGGTGCCCTTTTCTTCTGCCTCTGAGTCAGAGGTACTAATGACCTGTAAGGCATTCATGCAGGATACACAGCCGCACTTTGTCATCACCGCGGGTCCGGAATTTGTCATGAAGGTGGGAAAAGACAGGAATCTTCAGGAAGTGTTGAGTAGCGCTGACGTTATCACGCCAGATGGCATTGGCATCGTGATCGCCTCGCGTTGGTATGGACAACCCATCACAGAGCGCGTTACCGGAGTGGACTTAGCACAGAAGCTCATTGCTTATGCTGCTCAAAATGGAATGAGTGTCTATATGCTTGGTGCTAGTGAGGATTCATTGCAAAAGGCGCTATCCACCCTTCGTGAATTGCACCCGACCTTACATATTGAGGGGCGAAATGGGTATTTTAAGGAGGCGGAAGTGAGCGGTGTCATCTCCTCCATTCGTGGGAAGGCTCCTCAACTTCTCCTCGTAGGATTGGGGCAACCAGCCCAAGAAAGGTTTATTGCAACACATTTAGAAGAAATGGGTGTTCCGCTTGCTATTGGCATCGGAGGCGCGATTGACGTAATTGGCGGTACGGTGAAGCGAGCACCGGTATTTTTTCAAAAAGCGAAATTGGAGTGGCTCTATCGGCTGCTCAAAGAGCCAACACGCATGCGCAGGCAGATGGCCCTGCCTAGATTTGCACTGGCCGCCTGGTCGGAGGCTAAAAGTCAAGTGAGAGGTCGAAGCACAAATTGAAATTGATTTCCCTCCTCTTTAGCAGTCTGGCAATTGGTTTGATGATGAACATGTTCAATCAAATGGGTGACGAGGAGAAGGCGTATGCCTCCTCTTTTGTTTTACATGAGGGGCCAAAAACCTTACTGCTTGCCGGGCTTGATCGCGATCCGCATAGTCCCAACCGCGATAGACGCACGGATTTACATACGGATAGCCTGGTGCTGCTTTACACCAAAGCTGGCAGTCATACCGTAAACGCCCTGCACATTCCAAGGGATACACTCGTATACGTGCCAAGCGTTGGCTACCTAAAAATCAATGCGGTGCGCATGTTTTACGGAGACGTGGCGCTAATGCGCGCGGTGCAAAGTATCACAGGATTGCCAGTCGGTGCGGTGCTTTATGCGGATTTTCCAAGGTTTAAAAAAGCGTTCTACAAGCTTGGTCATGTGGCATTTTATGTGGATCGCCACATGGATTCGCCAGAGGGGCAGGTCCATTTACAGCCAGGACTGCACTCTCTGTCTCCCGATGAGGCGCTAGTGGTGGCTCGCTTTCGTCATGAACCGCTTGGTGATGTGGGGAGGGTACAAAGGCAGGCAAGATTACTGTACGCGGCCATCAATCAGTTGCACCGCCTGCCGTATCCCGCCTACTCTATCGTATTGAGCACACTAGACCCAAAGGTTGCCCCAAGCGTCATTCGCCAGGCGTATACCATTTTGCATCAGATGAAGGCATACCATGCCTACATGTTGCCAGGGCGATTTGGCGAAGGACGGGAATTTGGCGATTTTGTGGCAGATGAAAATGGCATGCGCATCGTCAGAGCAGTGATGGCTGGCTCCTCAGCAAAAATAGGTCATGCGTCTAATTGGCGGCACCAACTAGACGAGCGTGATGTGGGAGAGGTAGAGATTTTGTAAAGGTAAGGCTGCCAAGATGTGACGAAGTAATTTTGCGGATGCTGACAAACCCTAGAGATGCGGGACACCGAACACATTTAAGGGGGAGGCGATGGCGATGGCGGGCGGACTGACGCAAATCGTGAAAGGCGCGCACCAGGCGCTTGACGATATGAAATATGAAATTGCGGCCGAATTGGGGCTGCCGGTGTATCAAGGAAGCGAAGATTATTGGGGACACATCATGACGAAAGACGCCGGGACGGTAGGCGGTCATATGACGCGAAAGCTGGTGGCTTTCGGCGAAATGGTGCTTTCCGGAGAAACCCCTGCGAATGTCAACAAATAATAGCATTTCATGCGATGAATTGAGTGTGGGGCTGGCGGATGCTGGCCCTAATTTTTCAGCACATTGTCAGATGAGCAGGAACATGTCTATAATACAATAGCGTGACGAATATAAGGGCAATTCTACATTTTTATAGGTGAGTGTATTGGAGGTGGGATAAATTGCCGAATCGCAGGCTTTTTACTTCTGAATCAGTGACGGAAGGTCATCCTGATAAAATTTGTGATCAAATTTCAGATGCCCTCTTGGATGCCTTTTTGGCAAAAGATCCGATGTCGAGAGTGGCTTGTGAAACTTCAGTAACGACAGGGCTCGTGCTCGTGGCGGGAGAAGTGACGACAGAAGCGTATGTGGACATCCCAAGGGTGGTGCGCGATGCCATTCGCAAGATTGGTTATACGAGAGCGAAATATGGCTTTGATGCGGAAACCTGTGCGGTCATCACCTCGATTGATGAACAGTCTCCTGATATCGCGATGGGGGTCAATAAAGCACTGGAAGCAAGACGCGGTGAAATGACCGATGATCAAATTGACGCTATCGGCGCTGGGGACCAGGGGTTGATGTTTGGTTTTGCGGTCAATGAAACCAAAGAACTCATGCCGCTGCCTATTTCTCTCGCGCATGCCTTAGCTAGGCGCTTAACAGAGGTTCGTAAAGAACGGCTCGTACCCTATCTTCGTCCCGATGGGAAGACGCAGGTTACGGTGGAGTATGAGGGAGATCGCCCGGTGCGAGTGGATACAATCGTGATCTCCACACAGCACCATCCGCTTGTCGATCGCGAGACGATTGAACGGGATATGATCGAACTGGTGGTGAAACAGGTCGTACCTGAACAGTTCATTGATGATCACACCAAATACCTGATCAATCCCACGGGTCGTTTTGTCATTGGTGGTCCTCAGGGAGACGCAGGTCTCACTGGCAGGAAAATCATTGTCGACACGTATGGCGGCTATGCCAGACACGGCGGCGGTGCTTTTTCAGGAAAAGACCCGACCAAGGTCGATCGATCTGGCGCATACGCGGCACGTTATGTAGCAAAAAATATTGTAGCCGCGGGACTTGCGGACAAATGCGAAGTGCAGATTGCTTATGCCATCGGCGTAGCGCGTCCTGTTTCCGTTATGGTCGATACATTTGGGACTGGTAAAATTCCAGAAGATCAAATTGTCGTACTCATTCACCAATTTTTTGATCTGCGACCGGCTGGAATCATTCAGTCACTCGACTTGCGGCGACCGATCTATAAGCAGACATCAGCATATGGCCACTTTGGTCGTTTGGATTTGGATTTGCCTTGGGAAAGAACGGATAAAGCCGATCAATTGCGTGAGGCCGCAGGACTTAATTAATTTTGATTAGAAAAGTGGCATTTGCCACTTTGGGCGCATACACTGCTCACCATTCGGAACACCGTGTCAGATGGAGGGAGGCAGTGTATGTGCTATTCACTGAAGTTCTCGTCGTGCTACTTGCGGGCTATGGGCTGGTGATGATTGTTTATCAGATGTTGTCTCATTTTTCTAAAAATAATGCAGTGAATCCCTGGTCCCCGGCCGCTATTGTGATCGTTGAAGAGGCAGAGGGTTGGATAGAATGGTTTGTTCGCAAATTATCGTTGCGTGGGTTTATCCAGGGGAAAGATGCAGGCGACCTATTCATTGTGGATACCAGCGCGTCTTCTGAAACTTATCAGATTGTTTCGAGGCTTCAACCTACTCATCCGTTTGTGACTTATGTGGCAAGTTCAGATGCCAGGGGAGTTTCTGATGTGCTTGCGTTGCTGAATTCCACCCGAAGATCACAGGCACTGGTAGCGGCGATGAAAGATGAACGGGATATTCATCAGTTTTTGAAGGCTTGGGAGCAATTATTGTAAATTGACAATTGGATAGGCAGGAAACACATGGATATGGTAGAATTTAACCAGTATTTTAGAATTCTACACTTCTGATTGGGGCGGAGTAGATGAATGCTTCGATTCGAATTCGCGCATTTCTAACACTTCTCACAATAACCGCCGTTGCACTTCTTGTTGGTGAATTGGTTACTACCCCGCCTATCTCTCTCCATGGGATCGATTGGCTGTTGGTTGGGGTTTATGCGCTCATGCTCATCATCGCCCAATCATACCCGATTCGTGTTGGGAGTCAGTCGATCAATATCGCGATGGGGATTGAACTCCCCATGTTTCTTCAATTCGGCCCTATCATTACCCTCGCGGGGATGCTCGTTGCTTGGGGGATCAGCAAAGCGGTGGCCGGCAAGCAAATCAAGGTAACCAGTGCATTAGCCAATTTTGGCATGTACACGATCATGGTTCTAGGCGCTGCGGCGGCCTATCATGCGTTTGGCGGGCCGTTCCCTGTCCATTTTCAACTCCCACTCTTACGGATTGCCGTGCCTGTCATCCTCTTTATCATTGTCCATTTGTTGCTTAATTACTTTATTTCTTTTTCCTATATGCTATCACTCGGGAAATTGGACCAATGGATTCGTGGTATCTATTGGGACCTCGCCGCGCTCGTCATCGAAGTAGTCACCTCGTGGATCCTTCTTTTCTTTCTTCATTCGTACGGGGCACTTTCTATTTTCTACATTGCGGTTCCTTTTGCGGTGATTCTTTACATGTTTCGGCTGTATTACGACCTGATTCTGTCGAATCATCAGCTCACGCTGATCAATCAAGTGACCGCAAGGCTAAGTGTAAAATCTAACGAGAAGGAACTTCTCGCTGCGCTAGTGGAGGGTACCGTGCAACTCGTCGAGACGGTCACCTGCTATTTTTTTGGCTGGAATGAGGATAGGCAGGTGCTTTTTCCTTTGGCAGTTAGTGGTCCCAACCAAGACATTGAAGAGAAAATGTATGATGTCGTCATTCAACCGCACGTTGGGGTGACAGGACTTGCATTTTCCAATAAGAAGACGTATATGCGGAGAAATCGCGATGAACTGCCCATCAAAGAGGATTATGATGCGCCTACGCCAGGGGCTTCCATTCTCGCCGTTCCGATTGTGTATCAGAATGAGGCGATGGGGGTATTGACACTCACGCACGAAGAAACCAACGCCTATACCAAAAAAGATCAGGAAATGGTGCAAATTCTCGCCACCAACGCTTCGATCGTACTCTGGAATTTGCGACGCTTTGAAAAGACGCAGGAGCGAAATTACATCGATGACCTGACCGGGCTCTATAATTATCGGTATTTTGAGAAAATCATCCCTGAACTTTGTCATACCTGTACCCGAGAGCAAACAGGGCTGGTGCTTCTGGTACTGGATATTGATCATTTCAAGCACATCAACGATACGTACGGGCATCTGGCAGGCAATGAGGTGTTGAAGGGGATTGCTACGCTATTGAAGGAAATGGTGCGGGAAATGGACGTGGTTTGTCGCTATGGGGGCGAAGAATTTACCGTGATTTTGCCTGGTGCGACTCTCGATGTTGGCAAACAAATTGCGGAACGTCTGCGAAAGTCGATTGAAAGCACGCCGATACCCCTTCCGCCAGTGGGACAAGCAGTCAGCATGCCTGTGCGGGTGACGGTGAGCGTTGGCATTGCATCATACCCGGATATGGGGGATTCTCCACTCGAGCTCTTGCGCCTTGCCGATCGCGCGATGTACGTGGGTTCTAAGCAAAATGGTCGAAACCGTGTCGCAGTATACGAAAGTCAACAGTAACATTTCCAATAAAAAATCCAGGGGTGAGTATTTTCGTCCCTGGATTTTTTAGTATTAAACTCTGCAATTGGCTTCGAGCGCGCGCAAGCTCTTTTCTGCCCGTTCCACTTGACCGCTGTCTCGATAGAGCCTAGCCAACATCTTAGAAGCATCCGCAGCCATCACAAATTGATTGAGTTGAAGGCTTTCCGAATAGGCCGCATCAGCAAAGGTGATGGCAAGGTCGTAGTTCTTCAATTTTTCTGCCACGATCGCGCCACGCAAATAGGCTTTGCTGCGATCATCATTCGGGCTGGTACAGAGGGTGAGCGTCTGCTCAAGTAAGGTTAAGCCGTGTTCCTCTTCGCCTTGTTGAAATGCCAGTTCACTCTCCAAGTAGAGCATGCGGGAGCGCAAACACTCATCGGCAAACGTGGTGCTCCTTGTTTCGCAGGAAAAAAGGTGTTCCCGCGCATAGTCAATATCGCCTTGCTCAAGCGCTTGTCGGACGAGGATCAATTCTGCTTCTATAGAGGATTCAAGCCAGTGGAACACGTCAAATAAAGAACGTGCTTCGGAGGCGAGACGTTTGGCTTCCCCATCATTACCATGGGAGAGCGTCTCAATCGCGCGAGACAACTGTTCTTGTGCGAGCATTTTAGAACGTTCACCGAGCGCCACTCGTTCGCCAGCCCGTTCCGCATAGCGTCTGGCTTCAGTTTCCTCACCCAGTGCCTGCTTCGCTTCACTCATGCGCATCGAAATTCTGGCTTCAAGCAAGCCGCTTTTTTCCATGTGCTTATGAAGATGACGGAGCGCCTGATCATAAAGGTGAATGGCAGTGTCGTAGTCTCCCACTTCCTGGTACGTATCTCCTTCAAAAAGGTAAAGTTCAGGCAAATATTCGAACCGGCCCTGTTCTCTTGAAAGTTTCAGTGCGGTTTCGAACTCCACGTAAGCCTCTGGATACATTTTTTTGATAAGAAGTAATTTACCTTTCAAGTAATGGAACTCCAGGTTCTCTGAGGAGAGATCCATCGCTTCATTAATTAGCTCTTCAGCTTCATCCAGTCTTCCAAGTGTAAGACAAGAATTGACGACCTCCATTCGGGCAATGATCGCCTCATCTTGAGAGGGGGCAATGGTCAGTGCATCTTCAGGAGCCTCTAAGCGTTTCGCTAATTTTTTTAATAACGCGTTGGAGGGATGAGCTTTCCCTGCCTCAATTTGGCTAATCATGCTGGGGGTGACAATTCCCTTGGCGAGTTGCGTTTGCGACATACCGCGGGCAATGCGCAATTCTCTTATCCTTTGACCGATCAGCGAAGACATGGCATTACCTCATTTTCTTAAAATGTAATTGATCTATAAGGGATCATAAATCATTAATGCTCATCTGGCAAGGCACTATAGTTTGCGAAAAATTTCACAAAAAAATTACACTTATAAGTTTATCTTAACATTTCTTTGATTTAAAATGGAGAGGAAGGTAAGTTAGGGAGGGATGACTCAATGACTGACATTCAACACCTTCGACTCCGGCAACGACGATTGTTGCAGGATTGGTTGCTAGCTACTGATGGGGCACATCGCTTTGTGATTCTAAACGAGTTGCGCACTGTAGAAAATGACTTGATAGAGCTAATGCGTCAACAGCATGCCGCGCCTTCGATGATTCGAAAATACGCGGTGAGTGAATAATAAAGATAGGTGATTGGTGCGCAATTTCGGTTGCCATTTTTTTAAGGGAGGCGCTAAAGCGCTTTCTTTTTTTTATATAATGGGGATGTTTATAAATTCTTTACAAATTTCTTGTAAAATAAAGAAGCCCCTGATGGGACAAAAAGGGGGAGTGAATAATGGAAGCAAGGCGTCAATTTCATAATGACCTTGAAGTGTTGCAGCAGGACCTCCTTCGTATGGGGGCGCTGGTGGAGGAGTCGATTTTTAAAGCGGTACGCGTGTTGACCGAGCAAAATAAAGAGTTGGCTCAGGAAGTGATTCGCGGGGACGACCAAATCGATCAGATGGAGATTGATCTGGAAACCAGGTCATTGAGTCTGATTGCGCTTCAGCAGCCGCTTGCGAGTGATTTGCGAATCTTGGGCACGGTCCTGAAGGCGGTCACGGATCTTGAACGGATGGCAGACCATTCGGTGGACATGGCAAAAATCATTTTGCAGATGGACAGTCAGCCTTGGATCAAACCGCTGATTGACATCCCACGGATGGCCAAACTGGTGGAAACCATGGTGAGGGATGGCTTAACCGCTTTTATCCGCAGGGACGTGGCCATGGCCGAATCGCTGGCGGAGCTTGATGACCAAGTGGATACACTGTACCGGCAAATCTTTCAGGAATTGCTGCTGTTGATGATTTCGACGCCATCTTCAGTACAGCAGGCCACGCTGCTCTTGCTGGCTGCTCAAAATTTGGAGCGAATCGGGGATCACGCCACGAATATTGGCGAATGGGTCATTTATATGGTCGAAGGCGTGCGCCGCGATCTCAATACCTGATGGCTACAGAACGGATTCGTGTGACGGCGGAAAAGTTTCTGGTAGAGCAGGACAGCGGATTTGCGGTGCTTCGCGCAAGGCTCTTTAACGGCGACACGCTGAGGGCAGTGGGAAACCTTCGGGATTTGCACCTCGGTGGCGAGTACGAACTGGTGGGCAGATACGCATTTCATCCTTCGTTCGGCAAACAGTTTCAGGTGGATTCCTTCTCTGAACAAGCGCCGACAAGCGCACTAGGTATTGAGCGCTTTTTGGCAAGTGGCAGGTTTAAGGGAATAGGGCCAAAGACGGCCAAAGTGATCGTGAGCCATTTTGGCGTGCAGACAATTGATGTGCTCATGCATGAGCCGGAGCGTCTTGCGGAGGTTGCCGCGCTTAGTAAGTCGAGGGCTGCCAAGTTGATCCAGTCATTCTCTGAGGCGCAGGAAGTAGCGCGCTTGGCTGCTTTTTTGCGTGGGCATGGATTGCCACTACATCTGGCGGATAAACTCGCAGACCGCTATGGGAGTGGCAGCGCTGCGATGGAAATTCTGCAGCATCACCCCTATCAAATGGTTGAGGACGTGCGCGGGATTGGGTTTCTCACGGCGGATCGCATGGCGCAGGCGGTGGGGATTTCAGAGCATTCGCCAGAGCGACTCTCTGCAGCGTTGATTCATGTGCTACGCGCAGCGGAGGAGGATGGCCATCTTTATTTGCCGATTGACGAGTGGACCACTCGCGCGGGTGAACTGCTTCGGTTACCAGCAGAAGAGGTGGCAGTGGTCTCTAGTCGCCTCATGGCAAGGCGGGCGGTGGCGATGGAACAATACGGAGAAGAACTCGCCGTGTACGGGCTCCCCATGTATAAGGTGGAAACTAGTATCGCATCGCGGCTACAAGCTTTTTTACAAGAGAAAAATAAGCAATCATTACAGCCGCTTGAAATGGAATCCCACACTGTTGCAAATGAGTTGGCGCCGGAGCAGGCGGCTGCGGCAAGAGCCATCTGGCAGGAACCACTCGTGATCATCACAGGCGGTCCCGGCACCGGGAAGACCACGACCGTCAAGGCTATCGTGCAGGAAGCAGAAATGCGTGGCCTTCGTCCTGTACTTGCGGCGCCGACTGGACGTGCCGCACAGCGCCTTGCGGAGAGCACAGGGTATTCTGCGCAAACCTTGCACCGATTGCTCGAAGTGGGACAGCAAAAAGGCGCAGGTCTGCATTTTATGCGTGGACGAGACAACCCACTTGAAGGGGACGTTTTTATCGTCGATGAAGCCTCGATGATCGATGCGCCGCTTTTTATGCACCTGCTTGATGCATTGCCGGATACGGTGAGGTTGGTGCTGGTAGGCGACCCGGAGCAATTGCCTGCGGTGGGACCAGGGCAAATCCTTCAGGATCTCATTGCATCGGGTGTGGCGCACGTGTTCGCGCTCTCGCACGTTTATCGGCAGGGCGAGAACAGCGCGATCATCACGGCGGCGCATGCGGTGAGAAATGGACGGATGCCTGATATAGGGACGCGCAGCGGAGACTTTTTTTTCATTGAAGAAAATGATCCTGAACGTGCCGCGGAACTAGTGGCAGATCTGGCTGCTGTGAGGTTGCCACGCTACTTAAAAGCCGATGCAAAGCGAAATGTGCAGGTACTATCGCCGATGCGCAAAGGGTATTGCGGGATCGACCGCTTGAATGAACGCTTGAGCGCGAGATTAACGCGGCAGGAAGGACCAAAACTGACGAGCGGCGGGCGCGTTTTTTATTGGCAGGATAAAATTATGAATATCAAAAATGATTATGACCGGGATATATTTAATGGCGATGTGGGGATCGTGACGGCGATTGAAGAAGATCGCCTTGCCATCACGTTTGGCGGGGATGAGAATGCGAGGGAAGTGTGGTTGGAGCGTTCAGAACTTTCACAAATTGTCCATGCGTATGCGGTGTCGGTCCATAAAAGCCAAGGGAGCGAATATCCGTGCGTGGTGCTGCCGCTCTTTCGCGAACATGCGATGATGCTTTATCGCCAATTGCTGTATACGGCGATGACGAGGGCGAAGTCGCTCCTTGTGATTGTGGGGCAAAAGTCGGCGCTGGAGCTTGCGGTGAAGAAAGTGGATGCGATGAGAAGGTATACCCATTTATCGGAGCGGTTGAAGGGAAGCGGTGATCTCGGATGAGTGAACGAGTGTTGGTCGTCGACGATGAAGAGTCGATTAGAAAGTTGGTGGAGTACAACCTAGTGCAGGCGGGGTTTGAGGTAGTGACAGCTGCGGACGGCAATACGGCAATGGAGATGGCGCGGGGGGAAGTGGATCTCTTGGTGCTGGATTTGATGTTGCCAGGACTGAGCGGAGTGGAAGTGTGCAAACGGCTTCGTCAGGACGGGTCAAAGCTCCCCATCATCATGTTGACGGCAAGGAGCGAAGAGATCGATCGCGTGCTGGGACTGGAAATAGGGGCGGACGACTATGTGACGAAGCCTTTTAGTCCGCGAGAACTCGTGGCGAGGGTGCGCGCGGTGCTGCGGAGAAAATCGGATGAGAGTCCCTCGCGACCGGAGGAAACGGCGCAATTTGTGGTGGGAAATGTGCGACTTGACCCGGAGCGCTATGAGGTGATGGTACGTGGGGAAGTGATTGAACTCACACCGCGGGAGTTTGATTTGCTGCATTATTTGCTGAAAAATATGGACCGTGTGGTCAGCCGCGATCAGTTGCTTGATCGTGTGTGGGGGTATGAATACGCAGGCGACACCAGGCTAGTGGACGTGCACATTAGCCACCTTCGCGACAAAATTGAGGACGATCCCAAGCTGCCTAAGTACATCAAAACGGTGCGTGGTGTGGGGTACAAGTTCGTCCGGGGGGAGTAAGCGTCAATTGGGATGGAGCATTGTTGGGCCAATCGCCCTCGTGGTGGCGGTGGTATTTGTCGGGGTGACGGGGTTTCTCTTTAAGCGGCTGGCACACATTCAAAAAGTGCAGGGAGAGCTTTCTCTCATCTTAAAAAAAAGCCGTTCGGAGCACGTCGACCTTCATGCCTGGGTGTATGAGCAGGGGCAGCTTGGCGATTTGATCAACCAAATGAATAACGTGTTAGATTCACTGGAAACGGCAAGAGATGAAACGCTCCAAGAGCGAAGCAAACTGATCAGCATCATGAGCCACTTGGTGAGCGGCGTGATCGTGATCGATAAGGCGGGCAAGATCATCCTCGTCAATCAGGCGACAGAGGAACTGCTGGGCATCAGCGAGGCGGAGATCGTTGGCAGGTGGCATTGGGAAGCGGGGCACCACTATGGACTCTCGTCACTGGTGGATGAGGCGATTGCGGGGGGAGAGGTGCAAAAGCGGGAAGTCCAGCTGCATAAACCTAAAGAAATGACGATTGAAGCTCACGTGACACCCATCCGTCAGGCGAGTGGGGGATTAGCTGGGGCTGTGGTGCTGCTCCACGACGTGACGGAGTGGAAGCGCCTGGAGCATATGCGAAGCGACTTTGTGGCTAATGTCAGCCATGAATTAAAGACGCCGATCACAGCGCTAAAAGGCTTTGCGGAGACGCTTTTGGACGGGGCACTGAGTGATTTGCCTACGGCCAGGCAGTTTATTGAAATCATGCGTGAAGAAGCGGACCGGATCGGGCGACTGGTAGAAGATTTGCTTGATTTGTCGCGGATTGAGGCCAAACAGATTGAACTTCACCTTGGACCTGTGGATGCGGAGTGGATGCTGCAAAAAATCGTCGACATTTATTCGTTTCAGGCGGGCGAGGCTGGGGTGCAGCTGGCTTATCAAGTGGATTGCGATGGGGAGTGCCTGGCCTACGCTGATGGGGACCGCTTGCAGCAGATTCTGATGAACCTCGTCAGCAATGCGTTGCAATTCACGCATGCGGGTGGCACCATTACGCTGTCGGTCGAGCGGTTTGCGGATCGTTTAGTGTTTGCCGTAGAAGATACGGGCGTTGGCATTCCGACTTCCGATATCGGGAGGGTGTTTGAGCGGTTTTACCGGGTGGATAAGGCACGCAGCCGCCAGTCGGGAGGTACGGGGCTCGGGCTTGCGATCGTCAAGCACCTGGTGGAATCGCATGGCGGACATGTGGGCGTGAGTTCGCAGGTGAATCAAGGGAGCAGGTTTTTCTTTGATGTGGCGAGCCTTGAGGTGACGGCGGAAGAAGAGATTTGATGGGTGAATGCGGAGGATGAATAGCATACTCTCCAAAGTTTGATGGGAAAGGAGTGCGAATACTCCTTTTTTTGATGGTGAAAAAGCGTCTCTCCTTGTACATTTGAAATGGGGGAATAAGGACATGGTTGCCAAACTACCACCATCAGCGAATGATCGCTTAAATAGACAATTGGATCTAGGTATGGAGAAGCGGCGACTTCATCCGTTATTCGGTCGCATCGTGGATTTGTTCTTTCCAGAACCGGCTCATTGCCCATTGTGCGAATTTCCTTTTCATCGTGAGCCAAAAGGCTGGTCCAGGGCTCACCTTTGTGCTCGCTGTCAGGAAGGGATCACGGAGATCATGGGGGGCGTATGCCGGATTTGTGGTCGACCTGATGCAGGGCCGATATGCAATGAGTGCCGGACGAGCGAGCATTTGTTTTTTTCGGCAAGGGCTTATGGAAGGTACCTTGGCACGGTGGAAGAGGCGATCAAAGCTTATAAGTATCAGGGGAGTGTAGCTCTACTGCCAATTTTAGGGGAATGGATCACGGAGGCGTATCTGCGCTATTACGGGGCGGAAAGAAATGCCGTGGTAGTTCCCGTTCCGATGCATCCGGTGAAAAAGGGGAATCGCGGCTACAACCAGGCGGAGGAATTGGCAAAGTACTTATGTAAAGTGCTGAAGCTTCCCTACGCTGATATTTTGCAACGTACCGTAGCAGGAGCCAGCCAGACCACGCATAATCGGATCGATAGAAAGTATGCTGGTCAAAATCCTTTTGAAATGTTGGCAACGCCGGTCAAAACTCGCCGCATTTTGCGGCATCACTCGAGTCATCATTTGAGTAGGACAACGTCTACTATCAACCAGGTGGCAGGGCAGACGGTACTTTTGGTGGATGATGTGCTGACCACAGGAAGTACGGCGGATGCCTGCGCAGAAGTGTTATACCGCGGCGGCGCGGAGGCGGTGCATGTCCTAACTGTGGCAAGGTAACAAATCTGGACGTTTCCCTCAGAATTCGATAACATAATAGCGTTATAAATATATTGTATTCGTGTGTCGAATGGGGGAATTAAAGTGTCGATAGCTAGTTGCAAGCGTTGTGGCAGATTATTTCAAAAAGTAACGGTGGACATCTGTCCAGAATGTGTTCGTAAAGAAGAGGCAACATTTGAGGAAATTAAACATTATTTGCGATTGCATGAAAATGCAACGGTAGAAGAAGTCGTAGAGGCGTTAGGTGTCGACGAAGAATTGGTGGTCAAGTTTTTGCGCGATGGCCGATTGATTGCATCGAAAAAAATGACCTATCCATGTGCAGAATGTGGTAAACCGATACAGACAGGGAAATACTGCCCTGATTGTCTAGGCAAAATGCTAGGCACTGTCAATGATTTGAAAGAGTCGCTTGCTAAGTCTCAAAAAAAAGGCCCCGGATATTTTTCTATGCGGGATGATAATTGATCTACTTTTTATTTGCTATTTGCTTACTCAATTCTACCGGATCCTGCTTGACGTGGACGAGAGATGAAAGATACTGAATGAGCTCGGATTCGGGAAATTGCACTTTTCCATCAAAGAGTATTTTTCTCACGAGTTTAAGGTCTTGTTTGAGGTGCGCCAAATTAGTCTCAATGATCACTTGTGTGACGGTGGGTTCATAGGTTTGCGCTTTTTTTAGCCATTTTCTTGTGTTTTTCACGTCCTGTTGCTTTAAGTAGCGCATGGCGTTTCTTTCGCATTCTTGTGCAGTACGTCCCGGCCATTCAATCTCTTCTAAGATATTACGTAGAGGGGAAAACGTTAGGTTGATCCACACTTGGCGAATATCTGATGCGCATGGCAACCAATCTTTTAGCAAATGATCAGCCCTCATGGCGATGAATTCACGTATCATTAGTTGGGATCCCCATTGGTGTTCTTTGTTTTCAGAGAGCAGTTCATGAGCTTTGATCAGGTATTCTCCGCGGACTCCAGCCTTGCGCCAGTGTGTCAATCCTTTTTCCGCATCACCCTCGTTAACCAAGTATATTCCATATAACAAGTTCGCAAGGTCAGCTTTAGAAATCTCTACAAATTTAGCAAGCATCGTTGGGTCCTGTTGACTTAAAAGTGACATGCGAGAACGAAGTGTAGACTCTGAGCGACCGAACTTTTGTTCCATGCGCTCAATGACGGCTTCAGCCTGTGCATGTCCAACGACAGTATAGGTTTCGACATAATTTTCGAAGGCTGTTTGTCGCATTAACCGTTTTTCAAAGTGTTCATAGAGAAATTCAGGATCGTTAGGCGCCAGTGCCACGATCGGGATGATAGTCTGATCCATGCCTGGGTTTTCCTGAAAGGCTTGAAGGAACCAACGCCTCGCATTCAGTTCATCGCCAAGCCACGTCCATACCACACCAAGATCAAAGGCTGCAAGATAAGTCCCGGTACCCTCTAAAAATTCAATTAGACCTGATTTGGTATCGCCCTGTTTTCGGCACTCCATGAGCATTTGCGCAGACTCACGCAAGTGCCCAGTTTCGGCAAGCATGTTCGCATAGCGTTTTTTCATATCTGTAAACCAGGGGAAATATCTAATGGCTTCCTTAGCTAGTTTCACGGCTTCGTCTTTTTCTCCTGATTCCCAGAGTGCATGAAGTAGGTTCATTACGATTCGAGGGGTAAAGTTGACCCAGGTTTGTAGTGGAGTCTTGCGAATCTTCTCCCAGGTGTCTTTGGCAAGATCAATGCACTTTTGCCAGTCGCGTTGCAGGACGTATTCAGCAATCAGGTTGGACCGCTGAAACAGGTTCTCCGGGTCGTTCGCGAGTTCCTCTTCGAGTAACTGCGTGTTGCGGGTGGACTTGCTGCGGTTTTGTAAGAATTCTGTCGTATAGCCCAAGTGATGGAGTTCGACGTCCAGCGTAGTGATGGGCCGACCGGCTCTTGCCACAGAGTCTGCCACTTGCTCATGGATGGCGCCAGTATAAAAGTGACCGCGCCGAAATAGCCGCATCACGCGTATGCCCATGACGGAGGTGAGGTTGGTGAGCGAGCCAAGGTAGTTTTTGACGGTGATAAAAACACCTTCCGCATCGGTGGAGGCTAGGAAATCGCGGAGTGTTTGTTTGTGCGTTTCTTCAAGAAATTCATCTGCATCGATTACCAGAATGAAGTCACCTGATGCATGTCGTAGTGCTTCATTTCTCGCAGCAGAAAAATCGTTCGTCCATTCATAGTAGAATACTTTGGCACCGAAGGACTCCGCAATTTCTACTGTCTTATCATTGGATCCGGTATCAACGAGGATAATTTCATCCGCTGCGCCCTGTAGGGACTCAAGGCACTTTGGCAAGGTGAGGGCTTCATTTTTTGCGATGAGACAAGCAGATAGTAACATGAATGAGATCCTCCAAAATCAATGTTAAAATTATTCATGAGTCGATTTTCTGAAGTCGCTCACGAGCTGGCTGGTAATCCAACTCTGCCGCCATCTCGTAATAACGTTTAGCTTGTTCTATATCTTTTAGGCTTTCGAAAAATGCGCCAAGATTATACGCAGCAAGAAAGGAACCTGTTCCAAGCACCGTCGGATACTTGTCCGGTTGCTCTCCGACAGCTAGACAAGATTCAAAACTCTGTCGGATCATGTCAAGTGCAGGCACTTGTAATTGGATGAGCGAAATGCCAATTAAAAAATATAAATCAGAGTAGTCCGGATAGATTTTTAATGCTGTATTGACTGCTGGCCATAACCGATTCTGATCCTTAATGCGTTTGAGGTCATACAGATATGCCATGGTCAGTTCCGGAAAAAAAGGTTGATCCGGTGAACTAGACTTTGTCGCATCCTCATAGTTTCGCAGTGCTTCATCATATTGTTGCAACTGATCTAAACTTTTTCCTCGCTGATAAAGGTAATAGGCTCGCTGTGGCGAGCTAGGTATAGAAACGAGCGCTCGATCAATGAGTTCGAGGTTACGAAGAGATTTTTTGATCATGTCTTCTTTTGAGAGTGCGTACCCCGAATGTCTGATGGTAAGGCCCGTGCTATGTCGCCCTCTAGTTGCAGATTGATCGACAACTTGTTCGTGAATGATACCTTGATAGCGTATGGAGGGATGATTGGGCATAAAGCGTGTGATGTGGCTCACCACCTCGTGTAAAGCCCCGTCAGGTGTTGCCTCTTTGCTGATCACATGAGTGATCCCCAGGGAATTCGGGTGGTGTTGTGTAAATTTGTCTAAAATGACCCTGGCGTCATCCTCGATGGTTTCGTCGGCGTCGAGAATAAGAATATAGTCCCCAGTGGCATGCGCAATAGCGAAATTGCGCGCCATCGAAAAATCATGATCCCACAATCTCTCGTATAACCTAGTTCCATGCTCCTCTGCTACTTGTGTTGTGTGATCGGTAGAACCGGTATCAACGACCACGACTTCATCAAAGAGGCGAACCAACGTGGGTAGGTTCGCTCGCAGATTCGCCTCTTCATTTTTCACGATCATACACACACTAATCTTACTTTTACTATGAAAAGTTTCCATGTTCTCGATTACTTCACTTGAGCTTTCGCCCATGTTTTTGCCCATGATTCCCAAAACTCGATAAACGCATCATATTCATTTGGAATTTCTTTAGGGCTAACAAACCAACGGATTAACATTTTGAAATAAAACAGGTAGATTTCATCAGTTTGTATTGAAATTTCTAGTGTTGGATCAAGAGAACTGCGTAAGAAGGTGAGTATTTCCTGCATTTCTTGTATTCGCGAACGAACATCCATCACTTTTCCGGCTTCCGCGTCAGCTTTAGCTTGTTTGGCAAGGGCAGAACCGCGCAGGTGCAATTGTGCAAGTTGAATATTGAGCGGCATAGTATCTACTACATTTTTGCGATAGGCATCCATTGGATTCATAAAGAAATCCTCCAGTCTGTGCATAGTACGTGCTGATGACAAAATTTCCATAGCATCGGTGGAACCGGTAAGGTTTTTGAGGGCTTGATCAATGGCAATTGATTCTTCAAATACAATTTTACCAAATGCTAGTAACTTAGTTGCATCCTTTACTCGATTTTCAGCGAGGGCAAGATCTGCCTCAATGAGAATCTTGGTGACTGTCGGTGGATAAAGTAACGCCTTTTCAATCCAGAATTTCGTATTCGCAAAATCTTTTGATTTAAACAAGCGCATTGCGTTCATCTCACATTGATGAACGTTGTCGCCCCTCCACTCGATGTCCATTAGCAAGGGATGAAAGGGGGAGTATTTTAAATACATCCAGCACTCGTCAAAATCCGGGGCGAGCGGCATCCATTTGAGGAAAATTTTCTCTGCGCGCATGGCGACAAGATCTCTCAAGAACCCGGTGATTGCAGGCGCTTCTGGCGATTGATCCAATAGAACTGGTTTTAATGATTCCCAGAGATTGATGCCCCCGATGCCACTTTGATAAAAATAATCTTCGGCTTCATTATACATTCCCATTTCAGCATAATAAATGGCGAGCCAGTAGTTATGAATTCCATTATGGGAGTCTACCAATTCAAGGAATGCTTTTTTACCAGATTGCAATGCGTGGGCGCATCGTGCCCTTTCAATCATCACAGAGGAAATTTTTTTTTCCTCAATGCGAGTGACAACATTTAAGGAATTTGGCATTTGATTTACAACATATGCTTCGGCGTAGTTATGCAAAGTTTCTACATCTATAATTTTACTCTCAAGATAATTATAAAGCGCATTTTCATCCTTAGGCATAAAATGCATTAAGTAAAAGACCATGTTCGGCGCTTCAGTAGGTTTTCCAAAAAAAGAGATTGTAAAATGTCGAAATGCCAGTTGGTCATCGCCAAATTCTGCCCATAATACCCCCAAATATAAGTGAGATAAAAAACTCCCAGATCCTACAATTTTGTCGTATAATCCAATTGAGATGTCGCCTTGTTCCAGACACTTTTGGTAACTGGCCTTCGCCTCCAGCAAATGCCCCTGTTCTCTCTGACAATTTGCTTTTAGATATAGAAAATCTGTCATTCTAGGTAATATCGTAAGTGCCTCATCAGCAATTGCTATAGCTTCCGTAAGTCGATGCAAATTTTCTAATGCAATAATATGAAATTTGTAATTTCTAGCCACCAAATGTGAATTCCCGTCGACCGGTTCTTTGTTTTTTAACTTGTTGATAATATCAAATTCACGATGATTTTGTTCGACTAGAGGAAGTCCTTTTTCAAATTCACCATATCGTAAAAATTCAGCAGCCAAGTTCAGTCTCTGAAATACATCGTCAGGACGTTGTTGCACCAGCTTTTCTAAAATGGTTTGATTTCTATCGCGTTTCTTTTTGGCTTCAACGATTTCAAACATATAACCGATATGATGCAATATAACTGGGAGCGGTAAAACCGGATCCTTATCTTTAAATATACGATAGTCCACTTGTTCGTGGATATCCTCAGTATAGTAAAATCCATTTCGAATAATTCTTAATAGCATAACGGGTGTATAATCAATTCTACCGGTAAAATGCCCCGTATAATTATATACATTCAAAAAGCCGCCTGCGATCGCATTCTCTTCAAGAAAAGGTCGAAGGTTTACCTTAGTCTCTTCGTCAAAATATTCATCCGCATCAATGATAAGAATATATCTACCTTGTGCGTGTCTTAACGACTCATTGCGTGCATCGGCAAAGCTATTTGTCCAATTAAACTGATAAATTCGATCTGTATATTTTCTTGCAATCTCCATCGTTGTATCCGTAGAACCTGTATCTACAATTATAATTTCGTCAACTATGTCTTCCATAGATTCTAAGCATTTATTTAATGTGAGTTCTTCATTCTTTACAATTAAGCAAGCAGATAGAAGCAATCCACTCATCCTTTCATGATCGTAAAACGCTATCTATGCTTGGCATTCAGCATCATTGAAACCTCATAAGCCTTCTTAGCCGCAGAAGATTGAACAATGGAACGGAGACCGTTTTCGTATTTGACCAAATAAAATTGAATTTGCTCTGAAATGGAGCGAGTATTTTTGAGTAGAGAGTGGAGTAAATTGTCTTCAATTTTCAAGTCATTTTGTTGAATTTGCGAGATTGCCATACCTCGTTCTTCCATTAGAATTCGTATTTGATATGTGTTTTCCTCTTCGAAAGCTTTCAAGATTATCTGATCGATTTCCAAAATACGATTCACCAATCGGGTGTTGCGGTCTTCCATAAATAGACCTCCCGTAAATGATGGGTTAAGTGAAATAAGATTAACCAATAGTACTGGAACTCGAAGATGAATTCGTTCCCAATAGCGCACCTAGTTGCTTTACTTGCAATTGGGATTGCTGCATCGCCGCATTGAGATCATTTAACTGCTTTGTAAAGCTTGCAACTTGAGTGGAAATTTGTTGATTCAGAGTGGAAATATAACTGCTAATGTTGGTTTCTTGCTTTTGAATAGAGTTGGTATCGCCAGTAATGGCTGATACTTGACCTCCTGATCCAATTAAGAACGAATTCAACATAGTCGTCAAATTTCCAAGTACTCCTGATGTAGTATAAGCTGAAGTAAGACTACCACTGCTGACCACGCCAAAGAGTGCCTGCACTGCCTGGGAATCCTGGTTCATTGCATTAGTAAATGTCGTTTGACCATCGGCTAGAGATACATTGGTCCCAATGCCAAAGCCTGTTGACGGTTGAAACTCTAAGTGACCTGTAGTAGGGTCAACTACAATCCCGACTGCGGCAAGTGACGAAAGTGAACTTTCATAAGTATTGCCAACTGACTGCATGACGGAATTGGGAAGACTGCTATTTAGTGTATTCGCAACAACATCGTTAAATAGCGGACCAGAAGTGACGTTAGTCCCCGTTGCAGAAGCCGTGTAGGCAGTATCCGTCTTAATTAAATCAACCACAGAATTATAAGCACTCATCCAAGTCTGTATATTGCTAATGATAGAAGAAGAATCAGAACTTAAGGAAACCGTGCCTGTCCCAGTTGCGATTGCATTAATAGTGACGCCAGGTATGGCGTTGACAAACGAGTTGTTTTGAGAAATCACATTGATCCCATCTACTTGCATTGTCGCATTGGTTGCACTTACCGTAGCTATTGATGTGAATCCAAATTGTCCGAGCGCCGTTCCCGTTAATGAAAACCCGTAATTGACCCCCGTCTGATTGGAGGAAATCGAGAGTTGATAACTAGTACCATTATAGATAAGTCCTGCAGAAACATCGGATTCATAAGTGTAAGTGTTAATCGTATTGACTAGATCCTGCAGAGTTTCACTGGTTGAAGTAATGGAGATGGTAACAGGTGCAGACATAGCATTCGCCTGAATGACAAATGATCCCGTTGTAAGGGTGGAAGTTGTACTAGTGAAAGTCCCAGTCGCTAACCCAACATCGATTTGATTTTGAGCCAGACCTTGAATATCAATTGAATAGATGGAAGGTTGTGCGCCACTGTTTACCGTAATACTGTAATCCGTAGGATTAGAATTTGAAGACGTCACACTGTTCCAATTTTGCGATGCGGCTAACGTATTGGTCGCCGATTGCAACTTTTGTAGTGCGCTTTGTAACGCGTCGAGCGCAGTCTGCTGATTGGTTAAACTCGTCATTTGATTATCTGGATTGGTAAGCAATTGCAATTGAAGCGCCTGCTGCATTTCAGAAGCATAAGTGGTGACTGGTAGACCCGTCCCCCCCGGGTTGGATATCGTATTAAGTTCTTGCAACAAATTAGCTGTTGAACTTGTACTCGAGGAAGTGGAATTCACAGACATACCAGATACACCGTCCTTAAAGTTTTATCTGCACCAATTTGAATATACTCCAAATTGGTGCAGATGTAATATCTAATGATCATGAAAGTTTAGCTAAGCAGTTTCAAAATGGAAGCGGGTTGTTGTTGAGCTTGGCTAAGCATGGCTGTACCCACTTGTGACAACACTTGTTCTTGAGTAAACGTGGTGTACGCTTGAGCCATATTGGTATTGGTGAGTGTCGCATTTGCATTTTGCAGATTGGTGGCGGTACTCTCCAGATTGCTGATCGTGTAATTTAATTCATCCTGAATGGATCCAAGTTTTGCTTCGTAATTAGACAAGGCGGAAATTGCTGATGACACAGCACTAATCGCAGCCTCAGCAAGATTTTGTGTGCTAATTCCTACGGTACCACCACTTGCACTGACACCTAATGCAATGGAACTAATATCACTTGTGCTAAATGTAATTGTTTGAGAATAATTCGCCCCAATTTGCAATGTAATGTTGGTACTCAGTGCCGTAATATTTTGACCGTTGTTACCTGTAAATAGGTAAATATTGTTGAATTGCGTTTGGTTTGAAATATTGTCAATTTGCGCCGAAAGCTGCGTCCACTCTAATTGAAGATTCTGCAGATCTGCGCTATTTTGTGTGCCGTTGGAGGCTTCAACAGCAAGTGTATTCATGGTTTGCAGGATGTCACCGACTTGCTGCATAGCGCCAGTAGCCGTTTGAATCATGCTGATACCGTTTTGGGCATTTTGTACTGCCGCATTCAAGCCGTTGACATTTTGTTGCATGGCCTGCGAAATTGCGAATCCCGCCGGGTTATCTGCTGCGCTGTTAATTTGATTGCCGGAAGACAATTGTTGGTAAGAGCTATTGATTTGGTTCTGTACATAATACATGTTTTGCAAAATGTTCGATGCAGAAGCGTTATTATTTACGCTAAAAAATTGTGACATGGTTTCAACCTTCCCTTCATATGATAATCATTGGATAAGTATCAGGCTAACTGAAAACACGTTAGCCGCTAGGGTAAGTAACTGACGAGAGATGGCAACAATATTTGCGACCCCATTTTCAAAGCTGCCTGATAAGCGATTTGATCTGTATTGAACTGGGTGATCACCTGAGCCATGTTCGCGTCCTGAATCACCCCCTTCTCGTTCGTAAGGTTTGTCGTGTACTGAGAAGTCTGCGTTTGAAGCGCAGTCATCCGTTGAATCCCTGCCCCCAAGCCAGTGGTCAGGTTGGTCATGTTGCCCATTGCCGCTTCAATGTTTTGTAAGTCACCTTGCATGCTGCTCTCAGTCCCTGATGCAATGTCTCCAATGATTTGTTGCAGTGTATATTGAAGTGTGGCAGTAGTGCTTGTTCCGCTAGGTAGCGGACTTAGCATAATACTATAGGCACTGACATTAATGTTGATCTCGATTCCCTGAGCTACCTGATAGTCGATAGATCCGCTTAGACCTACTGATAAACTGGTCATCGTATAGCCAGCTTCTGAAAGCGTTGAGGCAATCACTGGCGGCACCGTATTGGTGGTTCCGCCAAAAATGTATTGATCTCCTTGCTGGGTATTCAATAGTGTATAAATTTGCTGTGCATACTGTTGTACAGTTGTCGAAAGCGCTTGCCGACTTTCTGTTGTCTGATTGGTTGTGTTAAGCGCAGCAAGCAAATCGGACTGTATCGACCCCAATGACTGCGAGATCTCCGTCATCGCCGTATTGGTGGTTTGCATCCAAGACAGGCCATTGGATATCGTGCTGGAAAAAATATTGGACTGACTAATCAAGTTATTGGCCATCATGTCCTGATTCACACCAAGTGGATTATCCGAAGGAAGAATCAGAGACTTACCGGTTGAAACTTGAGTTTCTTCGTTGATCATATTGGTATTTAAGTTCGTAAGATTGTATAAAAACTGTTGAGAAATCATATTTTGTGTCACTCGCATAATGGGTCACCTCACTAACATTTAAGGAATCATATTAATCGCCGTTTGCAGCATCTGGTCAAAAATACTGATGAACTTCGCTGCGGCGCTATAAATATTCTGATAAATCACCATTTGCGCAGCTTGCTGGTTCAAATCCACTCCAGAAATAGATTGGCGCAAGTTTGACGATTGTTGCGACAGTGCGTCTGCGGTCTGCTGGTTCGAGTTGGCAGCTGCCGCATTGATTCCGAGTTGTGTGACATAACCCGACAGCATTTGATCAAATGTAGAACCGGTACTCGAACTGATCGGCGTCATTTGTCCATTCTCCAAGTTGAAATAACTATAAGTAAACGGTACGCTGGGATTCCCATTCCACGCATTATTCACCATTAAATTAGCAAGGTCGTTGTAACCGGAGGTGCCACTGGATACACTGACTCCATCTGGTGTCAATGCGGAGTTGACTTCCAAAATCACATTTCCGGTTGTGGTGCTGAGTGTGAAAAACGTTTGCGTACTTGGTACCCCAGAAACGGTATAGGCATTTGCGCTTTGTTGGATTGAATTTACCTCGGATGCAAGGGAAGAAAGGTAACCATCAAATTGGGCCAAAATGGTATTTACCTCATCTAAGCTCTGCACATTGCCAGCAATTTGTCCAGAAGTCACATAAGCAAGATTGATGTTGATGGTCGTGCTGGAACTGGTGGTTCCAGAGTATGCACCCGATGGAATGCTAAATCCGGTTGTATAAGTGGCTGTACTCGTACCTGAAGAGATATAACTTGACATATTGAGTGGAACGCCACCTTGAGAGCTTTGCGTTGCAATGGTATAAGCAGTCATCTCTTGTACCAGTGGAATATTGTTAACTCCTGTGGTGCCAGATCCGATGCTGACTGAAACCGTGCCATCGCTGTTTTGCGTATATGAGATATTCGCAAGCTTCGACATCTCGTCAAGGATATACCCGCGTTGATCTTGCAACTGATTAGGGCTTTCTACCAATGGCTGACCGCTTTGCTGCAAGCTATCGATGCCGGCAATTTGCTGGTTCAATGTGGCCACCTGTTGAGCGTACGTGTTCAATTCTTGCAATTGAATTTGCACAGTACCCGAAAGATTTGACTGCATATCCTCAAGCTGGGTGGTCACTGTTTGGAAGGTCTGTCCAAGTGTCTGTCCAGCAGTAATCACCGCTTCTGCCACCGCCGATTGATTGGGGGCTTGCGACAGATTTTGCCATGAACTAAAGAAATTATCGAGCGCATTCTGCAAGCTATGAGAACTTGGTTCATTGACGATTTGCTCAATTTGGGTCATGTTTTGGGCAAGCGTGTCATACTGACCGGAAGTTCCTTGATTCAATCTATCTTGACGATTCAAGAAATTGTTGGTAATCCTTTGTACTGTTTCAACTTGCGAACCCTGCCCCATTTGTCCGCCGATAATTGGCGCATTGGTGGAGGGCAATGGCGGATAAGGATCCGCTTCCTGAAGCGCGGCGTTTTCCTGCACATACCCCGGCGTATTGGAATTCGCGATATTATTGGATATCACAGATTCAGCCTGTTGCGCAGTGTCTAATGCAGTCATTCCCACATTAAGGCCGAAAAAAGTAGAGATCCCCATTCGCCATTGTCCTCTCTTAACCCATCCTGTTAAAATTGCTCAATTCATGAAGTGCTTGCAAAAATAAATTGGTCACGTCTAGCGCCTGACTGATGAGTGTTTGTTGTTGTTCCACTCTCTCTTTGATTTTCCGTAGGCGATACTGATCAGTCGCATTGAGCGTTAAAGCAGACAACTTTTTCATCAATTGGACTTGCTGAATAACGCCTTTTTCAAGTTCAGCGGTATTGTTGTTCACAATCAATTGAATGACATGGTCAGTTGCCTGTTCAAGCTCAGTAAGTGTTACGTCTATTTCGTTCGCCATACGTTTCTCCTGTGTGATCAACTTTTTAAGAAGTTACCTTGAATCAGCTTACTAGCAAGTGACTGTAGATTAGGCGAGTATGTACCGCTAGCCACTTGTGTTTTAGTGCGTTCAAGTTTTTGTGTCCGTGACTCTTTGCCGTTATCGCCTGTTGCGTTTAATCCAGTATTTTGAAGGGCCTCGCGGTTGGCGTTGATTAGACTCGACGCATTGGCACCTTGAAGTGGATCCATGGACGACGGATTCATCGCTTTTCCCCCCTCACTTATATATACGGTCGAATGTCGTCAATTTTTGCGTGCAATTTGCAAATCATGAAGATTTTTTTTGAGAAAGTCGATAGATTTTTGATAGGCTCTGGTGACTGTAGAAACGGAGACATCGAGCACATAGGCAATTTCCGTAAAGGAATAGCCTTGGTCGATGGAAAGGGAGAGAATGATTTGATCGCGTTCAGGCAGTTTTTGAACGGAGGAAAGGACGTCGATTAGTTCGTCGGTGTATTCAAAATCATCTCCCGCTCGAATGTCTAGCGTGGATTCGATATCGACGGTATACGGTTGCTGATAAGCTTGCAGCTTCGCCTGATAGGTGCGAGTGACTTTGACTGGAGAGGAAGCGCGAATCTGATCGCGCATTGCAAATTTGACCTGTTGACGAAAAATTAGGTCGACGTCTGCAACTTCGATTGTCACATCTGGATTGCGCATAAGGAACTGCCACCAACGCATGGAGGCTGCTGAAATCAAATCGTCTGCATCGATCGATGCGCTTTTTCTCCATTGAATGAGTCGGCGGGCAAGGCGTTTCATATATTCCATTTGATCATTGGTAACTTCGTATTCCGACAAAAAAACTCTAGCCTCCCCAATAAATCAACACTACATCATCTCTATATTGTATATATTTTAAGCGAAAATCTGTAGTCTGGCTTGAAATTAGTCGAAAATAAGTATTTTTGATGATTTGTAAAGGCAGTGTTATAATTCGGTTAAGTCGGAAGGAGGTTTTCGTAGATGAACATCCATTTTCGTGGCGATCATCACTTGGAAGTGACACCTGCACTAAAGGAATATGTTCAAAAGAAAATGGCCCGAATTGAAAAACTGGTTGACCCCTCCTCAGCGCAAGAGGTGAATGTAACCATGGCAGTCACACGCGGGAAGCACATTATTGAGGTGATGATGCCGCTTGGCGCATTGCTGATCCGCGCTGAAGAACGATCCGACGATATGTATGCTTCGATCGATCTAGTGATGGACAAATTAGAAAAGCAAGTCGAAAAGTATAAGCACAAATTTGGTGCCAGCACCCATCGTTCGAAAAGTGAAATGGCAAAATTGAAAAGTTCCTCGTTTGCATCGGTTCTGGAAGGCAGCACTGTTCCAGAAGACATGGTCGACGAAGAGTATCCAGTGGTACGCGTTAAACAATTTGAAATGAAGCCTATGCATGTTTCAGAGGCTATTTTGCAAATGGGGATGTTAGGACATGATTTCTATGTCTTCTCCAATGCAGAGTCGGAACAGACTTGCGTAGTCTATAAAAGGAAAGATGGACGTTATGGCCTGATTGAAACACAATGATTCACTGAAATTAACACGGAGTTTCTGGGGTCGCGGGTAATGCCTGCGGCCCTTTTCAATTTGTTCAAGAATTCTTGCATTGTCTAATGGCATGAAAAAGCGGTACAATATAATAATGATAAAATCTGTGTCGTGTGTCTTATTGAGGGGAGTGACACCCTGTTGTTGGGGTTGATGAAATCGATCGCTGGTAGTAGCGAGCGAGAAGTAAAGAAATTAAGACGTATTGTGCAACGAATCAATTCTCTTGAAGCATCGATGGAAGCTATGTCGGATGAAGAATTGCGTGCGCAAACGGATCGTTTTAAAGAGCGCTATGCGAACGGGGAGTCTTTGGACAAGATTTTACCGGAAGCGTATGCTACTGTTCGTGAAGTAGCGAAACGCGTCATCGGAATGCGTCATTTTGATGTCCAATTGATGGGTGGCATCGTCCTTCATCAAGGCCGTGTGGCGGAGATGAAAACTGGTGAAGGGAAAACACTCGTTTCCACGCTTCCTGCCTACCTGAATGCGATTGCGGGGCAAGGCGTCCATGTGATCACGGTTAATGATTACCTGGCTCGGCGCGACAGCGAATGGATGGGGCAGATCCACCGTTTTTTAGGACTTAATGTAGGACTTAACGTGCACGGATTATCCCACTTTGAAAAACAGGAAGCTTACCGTGCAGATATTACCTATGGCACTAACGCGGAATTTGGCTTTGACTACCTTCGTGATAACATGGTCGTTCAGCTTTCTGAAATGGTGCAGCGACCACTGCACTTTGCCATCGTTGACGAAGTGGATAGCATTTTAATTGACGAAGCGAGAACGCCGCTCATCATTTCAGGTCCTGCGGAGAAGTCGACAGAACTTTATTTTATGGCGGATTTGTTTGTCAGATCGATTAAAGTGGAAGACGATTACAAGTTTGACGAAAAAGCACGCAGCGTTAACCTTACGGAAACTGGTGTAGAAAAAGCGGAGCGTTATTTCCGTCTGGAGAATTTGTTTGATCCCAATCATGTAGCGATCAATCACCACATTACTCAGGCCATGAAGGCGCACGCGCTCATGAAGCTTGATAAAGATTATGTGATCATCGATGGTGAAGTGGTGATCGTGGATGAATTTACAGGGCGCATGATGCAGGGCAGACGGTACAGCGATGGGTTGCACCAGGCGATTGAAGCAAAAGAGGGCGTTAAAGTTCAAAATGAGTCGAAGACGCTCGCGACCATCACGTTACAGAATTATTTTCGTATGTACCATAAGCTCTCTGGAATGACGGGTACCGCGAAAACAGAGCAGCAAGAATTGGTTGATATCTACAGCATGGACGTGGTGACCATCCCGCCGAACAAGCCCAATCAACGCAAAGACCAGTCTGATGTCGTGTACAAGACGTTCCGTGGGAAGTTTAACGCGGTAGCGAATGAAATTGAAAAAAGGCACCAAGCGGGCCAACCAATTCTGGTTGGAACCACCTCTGTGGAAAAATCAGAAGTGCTATCTGCGATATTGAAAAAAAGAGGTGTGCGTCATCAGGTCTTAAATGCCAAGTACCACGAGCAGGAAGCGGAAATTGTTTCGCATGCTGGTGAACATGGAATGGTCACGATTGCGACTAATATGGCTGGGCGCGGGACTGACATTATTCTCGGCGCAGGTGTAGCTGATCTCGGCGGACTTCATATTATGGGAACAGAACGTCATGAGACCCGCCGAATTGACAACCAACTTCGCGGTCGTGCGGGTCGCCAAGGAGATCCTGGTTCGTCGCAATTTTATCTTTCCCTTGAAGATGATCTGATGAGAATCTTCGGCTCCGACAACATCATGGGACTAATGGATCGCCTCGGCATTGACGAAGATCAACCAATTGAAAATAAAATGGTCACGAAGGCCATTGAACGGGCGCAGCGGAAAGTAGAGGCCAATAACTACGACATTCGGAAAAATGTGCTCAAGTACGATGATGTGATGAATAAACAACGCGAAGTCATTTATAAACAGCGCCATCAGATTCTGCAGCAGGAACATCTTCGCGATGTCGTATACGGCATGACGAAGGATTTGGTGGATTTCATGATCGACACTTATTGTCTCGAAGATCAGATTCCAGAGGATTGGGATATTGCTGGGCTTATCAGTTATGGCGAAAACCACTTCATGACGCCAGAGCGAATCCTAGAAGAAGAGCTTCGCAAATTTGAACGCGAAGAGCTCCGTGAATACCTCTATGAGCAAGTGAATGTGGAGTACGCGAAACGTGAAGAAGAGCTCAGCGAATATATCCGCGACTTGGAACGAATGGTACTCATTCGCACCGTGGATGAAAAGTGGATGGATCACATTGACGCGATGGAGACACTGCGCCAAGGCATTCACCTTCGTGCCTATGGGCAGATAGACCCGTTGACCGCTTATCAGCAAGAAGGGTTCCAAATGTTCGAGGAAATGATCCACAGTGTACGCGAAGAAGTGGTGATGTACATTTTCAAGGCGCAAGTGACGATGGAGCAACCGCCGCTTGAGCCGGTTACTCCAGTGACTTTATTTACCTCGGTATAATTGGAGGGCTTATTTTTGGCAGAAACTTACGGCGAATTAAGGCAAATTTTGACCACTATGGACCAGCGACTGGCGGAAATCGGGAGGTCTCTTTGACATCGCCGGAAAAAAGGCGAGGATTGAGGAACTCGAAACGATCATGGCGGCGCCAGACTTTTGGGATGACCAGGAGAAAGCGCAAAAGTCTATAGCGGAAATCAATGGTATCAAAGATGTGGCGGAACGCTTTGACCGATTATTTCATCAACTGGATGACCTGAAAATCACGCTGGATTTGGCACAGGAAGAAGACGATCGAGAACTTTTTGAAGAGGCGGATCGTGGAGCGAAAAAATTCGAACCATCACTAGATGAGTTTGAATTGGAACTGCTCTTAGAAGGACCCTACGATAAAAACAATGCGATCTTTGAACTTCATCCTGGTGCAGGAGGGACTGAGTCACAGGACTGGGCCTCCATGTTGCTACGCATGTACACTCGTTTTGCCGAAAGTCGCGGGTGGAAGGTCGAAATGCTGGATTACCTCCAGGGCGATGAAGCTGGACTAAAAAGCGTAACGCTTCTTATTAAGGGACATAATGCCTACGGCTATTTGAAAGCGGAAAAAGGGGTGCACCGATTGGTGCGCATTTCTCCTTTTGACGCATCAGGCAGGCGGCATACTTCTTTTGTCTCCGTTGATGTGATTCCGGAGATTGATGAGGATGTGGAAGTCGATATCCGAACGGAAGATTTAAAGGTGGATACGTTCCGATCCACTGGAGCTGGTGGTCAGCACGTCAATACCACGGACTCGGCGGTACGCATCACGCATATTCCATCAGGCATTGTGGTGTCTTGTCAGAGTGAGCGTTCGCAGATTCAAAACCGTGCTGTGGCCATGAAAATTCTGGCTGCACGTTTATATGAGAAGAAAGTCGAAGAACAGGAAGCGGAGATTGCTGCACTTCGCGGTGAGAAGAACGACATTGCCTGGGGAAGCCAGATTCGCTCGTATGTATTTCATCCTTATTCGATGGTCAAGGACCATCGTACCGGTTTTGAGGTAGGGAACACACAGGGCGTAATGGATGGCGATTTGGATGGGTTTGTGGATGCGTATTTGAAGTGGCAATTAAAGCGAAGAAGTGAATTGGTAACGTAGGGAGCGTAGATGCGCTCCTTTTTTGTTAAAAAAGTAGCAAATCCTGATTGTTTCGGGTAAGCTTAAAATGAAATGGACAAGTCCGGAGGGATCCAGTTGATTATTAACGTAGATTATTATCCGATTATTGATGAGGAATACAGAAATTATATCATGAGGCGTACAGACGTAAAGGATCATTGGCTGCTCGAACAAACACTTTACACAGGCGAGGGAAGGAGAAACCTAATCAAAACATTGCCTATTCCTGTGATGGGTAAAGCATTGGATCTAGGATCTGGGTTTGGTGCTATGGCGATTGATATGGCATTTTCCATGCCAATTCAGGTATATTCCACTGATGCAGAAGACGAAATGGTAGATATCGCGCGAGAGATTGCTGAGAAAGTGGATCGGCGTGTAAATTACCTGAAACCGGGGGAGATTTTCTTCAAAAATGCCAATATCTATGAACTGGATTTTGAAGATAACACTTTTGACTTTGTCATCTCGCGGTTTTTATTCCAACACCTAAAGGACCCGGCGAAGGCATTCTCGGAAATTTACCGAGTATTGAAGCCAGGCGGAATCGTCTGTACGATCGATGTGGATGAATCGTTCGCTTTCTCTTATCCAGAGGCACCAGCATATGAAGCTTTGTACGCGGCCTTTAAGAAGATGCAGGAAATGAACGGCGGGGATAGGCAGATAGGACGTAAATTGGCCACATTATTGCATGAAAACAATTTTGTCGATATCTATACTCAAGTGGATATGCAATCGGGGTACGAATATACAGCAGCAGAAAATATGGTGCATCGCTTCATTCGCGAGCGCTTTCTTGCGGCGAGAAATGATATCGTGGAAAAAGGCATTATGGGTGCGGACGAGTTTGATCAGTGGATAGAGAAGTTAAATGACGAAGTAGAACTATGGCAGTTCACAGCGAGCGGCCAAGTTGTCGCGTTTGCGAAAAAGATGAATTAGATCGATCAGTTTAGCCTGTCGAACTAGCCCCAAAAAGCGACTGACTGATAGAATCACGTAGCAATAAACCGGGTGTAATCAACCCGGTTTATTTGCGCATAAATACTGAAAATTAGAACATCATATATTGAATAAAATGCGGTTGACACTGGGTTGCAGGGCATGGTATATTACGTTTTGTCGCCGCGAGGACGGCGGTTCGATCCTTGAAAACTAAACACGTATAGAGTACCACGTGCGTGATATGCAATGCAGCAACAACGTCAGTAGATATGACTGAGAGTTTG
>JAJZCW010000040.1 GCA_021828865.1 Bacillota bacterium | reverse complement strand
AGAAGCAAAGGTCGCTGATTGTTTTCCATGCTTCTTATGGAATTGCGGATATTCTGTTCTGTCTTCAAAGAAGTTGATGAACGCACGATCCAGATGACGCAATTCTTGTTGTAGTGCCACACTGGAGACTTCATTCAGCCATACGGTTTCTGGTTGTTGTTTTAGTATCGTCAACTCGGCAGACAGATCCTTGTAATAGAGGCGTTTGCCTTCGTTGTAGTAAGCGTCCGTTTTCGCCTTTAATGCCCAATTGTAGACATAGCGAACACACCCGAAGGTTCGGGAGAGTAATTGCGCTTGTTCTGCTGTCGGGTAGAAGCGAAACCGATACGCCTTGGAAGTTTTCATAGTTACATTATATCACGTTAGGTGTAAATAGAAAAGATTCGCCTGACGGCGAGCGCCTTATATCCCCATAGCTGAAGCAAGGGGTTTTACGGCGCATTTGATAACCATCGCGCCTGTCAAGGTCGCGGAACGCGCCGCGAAGCGGTTTAACCTTGACAGGCCAAACGAGATCCACACCGTTTCCGATCCGGATCAGGTCAACCTGATCCGGCGCCCCCTTTGGGCGGGGGGGAATGGGGTTCCAAGGGGCAATGCCTCTTGGACGCGCAGCCCCTGGGGGCAAGCGGAATGGGGGTTATTTTGCTTTGTTCTGTCCTGCTTCTCCGTATACTTGATAAAACCGCTCGTATTTGCCTGGTTGTACAGCAGGAACTACGCGTTGTACACTACTTGCCCCACTAGACTGCTCAGATGCCCTTGTAGACGTTTTTTTGTCAGTAGGGGTAGTATCCCATTGCCAATTTCTTTTGATGGCCTCTCTGAGGCTCCTGTGAGCGTTGGTGGTCCCCTGGTGGGCAATCAGCGCAATTTTGTCTAGTACATAGGTTTCGTCGTGGGTAGTTAGCCATCGTTTGATTTCTTCATTTTGCACTGTTATTCCAATCGCGTCTTTTGCTTTTTGCTTTATTTTTTCAATTTTTTCGTTTTCCTGATCGACACACACAGGCGCTTGCGCCTTTGACTCTGTGTGTGTTAATTGGTTCTGTTCAATTGGATCTGTTAAATGATTAAGTTCGGGTGACTGGGAGTCACTAGGGTGGTGACTGGGAGTCACTAGGGGTGGTGACTGGGAGTCACTAGGGTGGTGACTGGGAGTCACTACAGGAACATCTAATAGAGTGTAGGTGTTGGACGTGCGATCGCCTTTTGCATCGTAGTTCGGCTTCTTGATTAAGTAGCCTTTTTCAATTAGTGTATTCACGCATCTAATCGCGTGTCGACGTGTCATTGAGCCTTCTGTGGCGATAGTGTCATAACTAGGGAAAGCTTGTCCATGCCGATCTGCATGAGCTGCTATGACGATGTAGGTCATTTTCTCATGAATGGTGAGTCCGTCTGTTTCAAGAATGGATGTAGGAGCTGTGAAAAAGCTCCATGCAGTTCTAACTCTATCCTGCGCCATAAAAAAATCCTCCTTTTGGCTGGAGGAAATACGCCACAACTTCGCTCGATTGTGTTTCATCTGCAAGGGATTTCTGGTATACTAGTCATTGACTAAGTATCAGATTTCCGATACTATGATGAAACATAATTGAGCGAATGTCGTGTGGAGAACCAGCCAGTCCGGCCAAAGACTATAGGCTGGTTTTCGTATTTCTTCCGCTCTATGTAGTTTCGACAATTATACCTCATTTTCCAAAAATACGCCCGAAAATTGATTTTTTTTGCTCTGCCTCACTCCGGCGCTGCTCCATCAATTCCCGCATGGTGGCCATTAGCGCTTGATCCCGTTCTGCCTGCCGCTCGGCTTGTTGATCAAGCTTCAAAAGTATCTCTTGTTGCGTTTTTTTCGTCTCCTGCAACTCTTCCAATAACGCTTGGTGAGATGCAAAAAGCGCGTCATATCTAGCTTCTACTGCATTTTCTTGGACGCTAATTTCAAGCCCCGTTATTACTTTTTCGTCGCTCCGCCTACTGTTCGCAAAGCGCTCCACCGTTGCGGCGATAGCCTCATCCAGTTTCAGTTTCTTTTCCTGCGTCAGCGACTGGAGAAAGCGGAACATGCCCACATGTTCTTGTGTGAACGCCCGTTTATCGTTGCGGTCACGTGGGAACGTCATGCCAAGTGCCTCCAACTTCAAACACCACGTTCTCACTGTTATCGGCTGTACCCCTAGCATTGTCGCCACTTCGGAAGTCCAGAACGCCCCTTGATCATTGGCTCTCATTTGCGTTATCACCTCGTTATGAGGTTCGACGCAAATGCGCTTAATCCTTCACGCACAAAAAGAGGGCTTTTCAGCCCTCAATAGCACGTAGTATCTGCTTGTCCTGCGGGTTCTTGCTGTGCTCCAGCACCGTCACGAAATTCGTGTCTGCGATCGGCAGGCCTGCATGGTTCCACGTACTTGTGTTGGAAAGTTGTGCAGAGGTGAGATTATAAAAATTGTACCCGACATGACCACCGTTAATGTTTTTAAGGTCATTCGTCACATCTAACATGTACCATTTGCCGTTCAATTTGACCTCATTCCAGATGTGCGCTGCGCTCGCTCCGACGACAGTCGCACCTTTGTAATATTTTCCTCTCAATATATAGGCACTACCATTGTGTAAACTTCCTGGTACCATACGGTTTGTGATTCCTTCTGCCGTCAACATTTGATAGGTTAACTCGGTTACGCCTGAACAGTCTGCTTTGTGAGCGAAAACAGCAGAATAATCCTGCTCATTTCTGCCTGCTTTTGTAAAATCGTATGAGACATGTGAGGCGATCCAGTTGTGTATGGCAAATTCTTTTTGGTACACATCCATTCTTGGTTTAATGATTTGAGCTAAAATGCTTTTTACTTTTTCTTTTACTGCTTTTAGTTGTGCGGCAGTTTCAAAATACTTGAACGTGAACACTGTATCGCCACCTGTAGCTTTGACAGCAGCATAATAAAGATAGACCAATGACGGAGTATCGTAATGCATTAGATCATTCAATAGTTTTTTTTCATCCGTTTTATCTCCTAGAAATAACCCATGATGCCACGGATATACATATGTTATTTTTCCCTGCTCAATAGCATTGTTTTCAATCATTTTCGCGATGTAAGGCAGCGGTATTTCGTTTGTTAGAGATAAATAAACATGCGATCGATCGGAAATAACATTTGTTTTTTCCGACCTATTGACAACTATTTTCGTCTTTCCATTCGCAAAAGTTCCACCTTTCAACGTGTATATGATCGCTTCCACGCCATCTGGTGGAGAAGCAAGTGTAAGGTGAACCCCCCATTTTTGCGACGGCTTTAGCGGTTTGATCGGACTGAATTCGTAGTATGAAGTGTTTTGAATAGATTTTGTCATCACCTGATTGGGGTTCAAAAAATCAACCGTCGTTGCCTGTACCACCAATGCTGGAATCGATACGCATAACGCAATGGTTGCTGCTGCAATTGATTTGATTTTAGTTTTCATTTTAATGTGATCCCTCCTAGTTTAAGGTGCAACTATCGAAGCCTGAAACCCTACTGTTTGCGGTGCGTTACGGACTTGTGGTGTAGATACTGTGGTTTGTCCTGGTTGACCTTGTGCATCTACATGTCCACTTGCAGGTTCCGAAATGGCGATAAAATCTGTTGAAGGCATATTGGTTGCGGTCGCCACTACATCAACAGTCGTTCCAACAGGTACAGGAGCATATATAGTGGCGGTTCCTGTGGTGGATGTAACTTGAAGTTGCTTACCGCTTGTGTCTGTGATGATGAGCGTTATTGTAGGCTTATTCGTATACGTTACTTGTACTTTATTGGAGTGAATCACTGTCGTTTGCCCTGTTGTCGGATTGACATAATCCATTGCCGCCTCGTATGTCACGGTCTGCGCCGTTCCATCTGTTGCGCTAACCGATTCAGGGTTTATGTTGATCGCCCCACCGCCTACGTTGGTTCCGTTGATCGTATCGTCGTTGCTCATGTCGTGAACAAAAATCCCTTTGCCAGTCTGCAATGTGGATGCCGTACCTGTGAGTGTGACCGTCTGCCCTACCCCTACCGTGGTAGCACTAGCCGCAAGATTTAACGTTGGTTGGGTGGAAGTCCAGTCCGTGCTTACTTGTTTGGTTAAGATTGTGCCGTTCGGCATGGTCAATGTCGCTGTGATGGTTTCCGATCCAGCTTGGGAACTCGTCGCTGTTGGGCTGTATTGGTAGCTGGCATTTGTTTGCGCCGGGTAAGAGATCGTCGGCACATTCGATTGATAATCCCCCGACAATGTGCCAGTGCCGCTATTATTGACAAGAGATCCGGATTGCGTGAACGTGACCGTTCCGCCCTGGGCGTTGGTGGTGTTCGCCGTCACAGCAAATGACTTTCCAACTGTCTGTGATGTGGTAGGTGTTTCCGAAAGTGAAAGCGTTGGTGCTGGCGCACTCGATTGCAACGAAAAACTCGCTATCTGCGCGTCATAACGCTGCACGCCATCGCCATAGTAGGCAACGAGATCCGCGCTGGTCGTACCGCTAGGGAACGAACTAGGGAGGAACACTTCAAGCTGGCCTGGGCTTGGCGCTGCCGTGTTGGACGTTAGCTCAAAATCGTTCATAAATCCGGAACCGTAAGGATTCGCGCTGGCGCTGTCCAGTCCGCCATTGCTGATAATCGTCCCTGGTCCCGGCCAGTCGTAGACTGTTTTTGTGCCGTTGTCGTTCTCCGCGAAGGCGTAGGTTGCAGCGGACGTGTCCGGCTGACCGTTCACCACGGGTACCCAATATGCGGCGAAGTAGTTCTGACTGTATAGGCCGCCGCCATTCGAGCCGTAGGCCGTAAACATGCTAGGGCTGAGCCAGTACGAGTTGCCCAGGGCGATGCTGGAGACCTGAGATCCACCGGAGGGAGCGGTATAGAGTAGCGGCGTGGTGATGTGAGGGAGTGGCTTGTTCCCAAGATTGATGGCCGTTTGCGGCTCATAGAAGGCTTGTGTCTGGCCGTTTACCACTACGTTAAAAGGCGTGGTGTCATACATACCGTTCATATCGTTCACGTCAGAAAATGCGATGTAGTTACTATTGCCATCTGGAAAGTTGCTTCCGTTGGATTGGTTTAAATCCCACATGTGCTGAACCCCGTTCAGGAGTACGTGTTCTACGAAACCAGGATTCCCCCAACCGCCTGAGAATGATGTGTGTTGACCGTCCACGCTATTCGCTGGAAGTTGTGATTGGGACACGAATAGATAGCCTTTATTGGTCGTTATGTCTGCTGTTGTGTTGACCGGATATTTGTTGATTTCCCACAACTTAGTGCCATTTGCCGTAAGGTCATAGCTTTCTTGCGCGTTAATTGGTGAGGGGTCATTCCCCGTCATGGCACCTGTACCTATTGCTGTAGCTGTAACTCCGCCGTAATAGGTGTAGGCAAAGGCGTCTCGCGCGAAGAATCCCGCTGCTCCTACCACGATCAGCGTTGCGATACCTACTCCAACTAGTTGCTTTCGTCGCTTAGATACCATCTTCCATCACCTTTTTCTCAGTTAATTTCAAAGCTTGGCCAATTATTATCAATGAACCCATCGACATAAATGCCTGAAAACCTTCCCCGCGAAAATGTGATGTAATATTGCGGACAAGTAAATCCAGCACCACTTAATCCAAACAGCATAAATGGCTTGTTGAAACCAATCGATACAGGCAAGAATTCCCCTGTTACGTCCGTTTCCACTTCTGACGGTTGGAAATGTCCGGTTGTTTTTGGCGTCAAGAATGCATCAATCGTTACAGACTGAGATTTGTTCATATTGTAGACTTGGCCCACTCTTAGGACACCTGAACGTAAACTCTTAAAGTAAGTGGCACCTACAGTAAACGGACTCAGCACTACAGTCGGATCAACGATCACTCTGTTCTTCTCGAAGCTCAAAATGGTGTGGTCAACCTCCTGTAGTGATTGCGCTGGCAAAGTGATCGAAGCGTTTTTCCCATATCCCCACACCATTGTCATAGGTCGTAAAAGCTCGATCTTGTCTTTGCCTAACACGCGATAACATTGATCCACGTCCACGATGTTTTTCTCCACCATCGCCAGATCGTGCGCATTGACCACCGTATTACGGCCTTTGAAGTTCGTTCCATAGAAAAAGCTGTAATCGCTCATCAGTGTGTACGGGTCTTGCGTCGGTTGATATTTCATTTGGTACTGTAGCTCTTTTGGAATGCGTGCCGTCAATTGCCAGTTGAGCAACCACTGCGCCAGGGTCCCTGCCGTGATCGGTTGATCCTGCGGTACATTCGTCATGCCTAAATCCTGCGCGTATTGGCTTGCTGGTTGCCCTGGAAACACGGTTGATAGTCCCACCCATGCGCTGCGTGGTGATGGCGTGGCGTTGTTCGCCCAGTTCATGCGTGGCGTGTGCTTTTGCCCTGGTAGCGGAGCTGTGATCAATCCTTTTGGCCACACTTGCTGAGTCGTGTAAACACTGAGTAACCCTTGGGCGACTTGCGCGGCGGTTGGATCAGGTGCGGTTGCTTTCGTTGCCGCCAGTGCGGGAACCATGCTGGACAGCGTGAGTGCTACGGCTGCTGCTGTGGTGATGAGTTTTTTCTTCAACGAAATTCCCCCTTTGTGAAATTAACGTACCAAATTTTTATCGCGCATGTGCGCCATTGTTGCGCCATCCGTTTTCGGCGCGGCTCCTCCCCATAACTGAAGTGAGGGGTATCCGCCGCGCCTTCGCTCCCTTCAGGATGGTTTCTGTATCTGAATAAGCATCGTAGACGCTCGCTCGATAAGCATTAGTTTCTTGTGGCTAATTCCTGCTGTCACCTTCGTCCCGTTAAGTATCCGTAGATCAAAAGAACCACTTGATCGTCTGCCGAAGATAAAGCATTCCTGATTTTCGTAGCGAACCTTGTCAAATAGTTGGTAGCCGAACAGGTATCGTGGCGCTTTATTCTTCTTTCGGATGCCGCCTTTCAAAATCTTCGCCTTATGCAGTTGGCGATTCTGCCCTCTTACTTGCTTGATCAGGTACGTGGTTTCGCTTGGTCTTGCTAGTGGATGACCACTAATGCAACGGGCGTCTACCGTGTGGCTTTTCTCTAGCCCGCTCTGTATGCGTGTGTTTTTCGTGATGTAGCCATACGTCAGCTTTGCATCGGGGTACTCCGCCTTAATGCCGTGGTACACAAACCATCGCAGAATAGTCATTTGCGTGGCATCACGAAGGCTGGCGGTTTTGCGTTTCACCTGATCTTCTAGCCCTTCTTGGTGGATCTTGTGATGACAAGTCTCGCAAAGTGTGACTAGATTATTGGGCGAATCGCCGCCTGTTTTGCGGCTCTCTCGATGATGGACGTTTAGAATCTTGTCGCCAGACTTTCCATGACACCACTGGCACGTATGATGGTCACGATACAGCACATACTCACGCACATTCCAGAACCCTAGTTGCTCGCCTTCTTGATACTCTGCTCCGCTAATATTGGGATTCTTCAACAGTTGCGTATCAAACTGTGCCACTTCCACGGTGATACTCGTGATCGGCAGTAGCTTGGCGACTTGTCCGATGACTTTCAAGTGAGTGTCCACCTTATTCTGGATCGACGGTGCCAACCATCTTTCTTTTCGTCTGCGGTTGAGAAAACGTGCCTTGCGGTACCGCGTCTTCCGATTACGTCTCGCACGACGAAATTCACGTCTGGTTGCCAGCAAATCTTGAATGTCGGTTCGGAGCAACACTTCTGCTTCGTACAGTACCCTCTTAGCGGTGGCGGCTGACACCCCGATATGCTTAGTACCAGCATCCACGCCGAGTGATACAACTTGCTTGTAGCCACTACTGCCATATCGTAGTCGGATGGTAAACGGAGTGCGCTGCACCACCATTGCTTTTTCACTCTTCAGTAACAATCGTGCTTTTCTAGGTGAACACGGCATTAACGGATAACCGTGTTGGTTGATCACGTAGACGAACATGGCGTCTACCTCCTTTCGGAGTAAATTGTCCTTCGCCAATGTTGGAAAAGCTTGTTGTGTCTGCAGCACCGCCCCTACCCAACGGGACTTTTAACCACGGACGACAGGGCTTGGAACTAGGACTCGCATCCCAAGGTGTCGTGACGATTCCAACGTAGCACTCGAAGTGCTTAGGCTAGTCATAGTAGGCTTTTACAAGCCCCCGCATTTATGCGTGGGGTCTATGACTGGTTTTGTGCAATAACTTTTCGATAATCAGCCAGACGCCCTCCGTTGCAACGGACTCTAAGATCCACTCCACTATATCGTCAGGCGAAAAAATCAGCGACACCTCCAAAACAACTAGGATTTTTGTCCTGAGCTTCTTTGGAGATATCGCCGCATTTTAGTATGCTTACGATAAGCTCCGCTCAGGTTCCGTCTGAGTGGGGCATGTGCCTCTGTTTGGTGTTCCCGCACCAAGCAGGGGCTTTATTCTTTTTTGCGCTGTCGCCGCAATCGTTCCGCTTCTCGCTTTTGCCGTTTAATATCTTCAGCACGACACACGGGACATAGTGCGCTAATTCCGCGTTGCTCTCGTGATTGTTTGTCCTGAATCTGTACGGCATACTCGATACCACACTGTTCGCAGGTTTCCAATACAATGAATGGCGTGGTTCGGCCGCCCAAACGATTCAGATACTCCACAATCTCCGCGTTACTATTAAACTGCATGTTGCTCACTACTTTCTGTAACGTGGTTAAAACCATAATACATCATGTAGCTGGCTCCGTCAAGATAAAATCTCAAACTTCACCAAAACGCCATTTTTCACTTTGGTCCCGTTCAAAACACGCACTTCCTTGGCCCCTACTTTGTGGGCAATATTGTCGGCCAGGCCTTCCGTCTGCTCCTTGAACCGTTTCCAGTATTCTCGACTATTTTGAGTCCGGTAGGGAAACAGGATGGTGAATACAATTCCCTCTGTATCATTAACGCTGTTAAATCCCGTATAGTTCGGTTCGAATGGTTGGGGTTTAGCGGGGAAATCAAACTCTTTTTTCGCGTATTCGGTGATGATTTTTTCGAGATCAGCGATTTGTACCGCATGCATTTTTTTCTGTTCCTCGATATCACCAGCCGCTTTGTCTTTTTGATATTTTAAGTTGGTTTCCTGTTTGTCCATTTCTCTTGTCATGGCACGAAGCTCGTCTTTTAGACGCTCAATTTCTTGTCTTTGCCGCTCGTTTTCGCGCTCCAATCTCATAATCGTTTCTTGTTTTTTTTGTTCCTCTTCTCGCCCTCGTGAACCCATCATTACTATCACCTCAAGCGCATTTTACTACACAAGAAATTATCGAATACGCCAATACTACGCCATATTATTGCAATCAAAATGGTTTCGTCGCATACTAGACGTATGACAAAAATCAATCGAAGCACGTAATCTGGCATATGGACAAAGTCCACCAGGCTTCCGGATTTTCGGCGTATAGCTAAGCTACCAAAAATCCAAAACGCAATTTTGCAATATCGGATGTTATCACTGTCCATCCTCCATTGGCCATCATCCGCCAAGTCACACGAGGATAAAAAGGCGTCCCTGTTGTCAAACGCCGCACGTGGACTCTCGCCAACATGGGAGACTAAAGATGTTGTCATCTTTAGCGTGGAGCAACTACTGCATCACCAACCCAATCAAACAAGGAGGAAATATGATGCAAGACCAACCATTTGAACAGCGATTTAGCGGATGGGGACGAAAACAAGAGAACCTACAAGGACAACAACCAACCCAACCGAGCGCCACGAACGAGATCATATTGCCAACGACCGCATACGAAGCGCTTTTGCGGTACGCGCACGATCAGCGTTTAAGGCAGAACCCAGCACAGATTTTGCACGCACTAACTGATCCAGGAGTCTATGCGGCGGCATTTGTAACCGATAGACCACCGAAAATCAGGCGCGTTTTGGTGAATCCAACCTTGTTCGGACGCTTGCAAACGATCCAATCGCAAATGAACAAGACGCGGAATTTTTCGATCATGGATATTGTTGTTGCAAACCTGGTGATCCTACTGGGACAGCAATCAACCGGTATGATTGGAAATATGTACGCAATCACCCAAAACGCAAACGCAGTGGCGGAAGCGACCCGCGAGGACTACATCTTATTCTTCGCGGACACGGAATCCACGTGGAAGCAACCGTCGAAACTTGCGTTGCAGTATCGCAATTTCGACTAAGTGACAACAAGTATAGCGGCCTGCCTGGTGCGTACCCGCGAAACGAGTAAGTCACAAAGTCAACGCGTAGTGTCCGCATCGTGCCGGATGCTCGCAACAGTATCCTACTTCGAGTGATCGAAGTGGCCGCAGTGTACTGCGGTTCGGATGCTGGTCACTATGAGTCATCGGAGATGAGTCGTAGTGACAGCCCTCATGCGCGTTAGCGCAATCGTCCGGTAGGACGATAGGTTTTCGAGAGGGCCGCAATGCTAAACACGGAGTGTTGAGCGTCGCGGGCCGGTGGTCTTTGTCTTTAGTCTTTTGATCTTGTGGCTGTCTCTATCTTGGCCGCAGGACAAGATAGAGACAGCCACCATGCAGGCGGCAAAAAAACTTATATACCACGCCTTTTCGGCTCGTAAGAAAAAGATACATAGCAGATAAGACCTGCGTGTCATTGGGCGAACTATACTCTTTTACGGAGGCGAAAACTTTGGCGAAATCAGCTAAATATACATCGGATCGCGGAAAAACAGGATCAGCCCGGCAGCTATGGCAGCAGACGCAAAAAATAATAAAAGATGCAAACAAACGCAGCATTAACACTCGTGGCACCCATCTTGACAAACTCAGTGGATTTGTTAACTTCGTAGGCGACAAATTCCACTTGCAGAAAATAGAGAAAATAGCCGACAAACACGTACTCGCGTACATAGAAGACGCATACGTTCGCGGTTTATCATCCTCAACGATTTGGAACACCGTTTCAGCCGTGCAGTACATGGCGAAACAGTTTCCAGAAGGCGTTTCTCGTTTGTCCGATACAAGCCACCTCAAAGAAAAATATACAAACCAACAATCTACTAAAAACGAAAACTTTCAGAAATCGGACGTTCAACGGCATTATATCAACACAGGCAAAAACCCCGCTTGGACGCAAGCAGAAATCGACAAGGCCACGCAATTGGCGCTAGATATGAAGCGCTACGATGTGGCAATCAGCATTCAATTTGGCATTGAACTAGGAACACGGATCCACGAAACGTTCCGTCAAGATCGTTCGGCGCTCAATAAGGCACTGAAAACTGGCGCACTCACTACCAAAGGAAAAGGAGGATATATTAGAGACATCCCTGCGCAAAAAGAAGCTCAGCGTGAAATATTGCAGCTAGCAAGAAATCAAACGAGCGTAGACCATCAAAAAGCGTTCGTTCCCGATAACAAAACGATCAAACAATCGATGAAAAGCGTGCAAAACTGGCTCTATAACCATCGAAAAAAATTTGCAGATGTGCCAGACAGAAAACTAACATATCACGGTTTGCGACACGCATACGCGCAACGGGAATTTGAACGCATTGAAAAATTAACAGGAAACACCCGAATAGCATTAAGAGAAGTTAGTGAACAGCTTGGCCATCATCGGGAGTGGATCACGAGGGTTTACCTTAGCAGCTAAAAGAACGGTTGTACAAATAGCTCATTCTCTTTTTTTGTTTAAATAATGGCGTAAAGATGGCGTATTATTCTGAGTCGACAATGCTACACTCATTTTAACGAAATACATATAGTCCCGTGGGACTATACAATTATTAGAATGTAAGGAGATGAAAGTAAAATGAATAATCGGTACGAAGTCGTAAATGTGGCACTGTCTGAACTTCGCGAACATCCGGCAAACAACACCTACAAAACGCCTATTTCTGAGGATTCGGAAGAATTTAAGCTCATGGCCGCGTCTATCGCCAGCGATGGATTGAGAATTCCGCTCTTAGTCCAAAAAAACACTAACACCATTCTTTCTGGACACACAAGATTTAAGATTGCAAAATCGTTAGAATGGACAGAAATTCCGGTCATGTACCAGGATGTCGATGACGAACAAGGCGAGGACATTCTTGTACAAGACAACCTAGAGCGTGCCTCAAAGGAACAGGACTTAATCAAGTTAGCTAGATCGGTCGAACGACTTACACGCAAATATGCAAACCGCAAAGAAGCCTATGCGCAACTGTCGAATATTTTCAATGTTCAGGATCGTCAATTAGACCGCTTGCGTTCTTTACTTCGTCTCATTCCAGAACTGCAACGCCTGGTATCCGAAGAACATATCGGTCTAAAAAGTGGCGCTGCGCTTGCCGGACTGGATGTAGACCAGCAACACGAGGTAATAACGTACATTGCGGCCACCGGAATGGCTGAATCAAAAGATTGGAAACTCACTGAAAAAGAGGCCATACACATAGCCGGAAAGATTAGGAACAAGTTGATAGAACCAGATCAAGCACCGGATGAATTGGATGATGAGTCGGAAAACACGCTTTTAGATCCATCAGCAGGCCTACAGCACGATTTAGAACCGTTAGACAAGGTAGAAGTACCAGGCTTCACCTATGAGCCTCAAACGCGCGAGGAAGAAACAAGCGCAAAAACGGAACAAACCATATTCAAGGCACTCACACTATTGAAACGCGATACCAGGGCGATAGAAAGAATCATTTCGCAAACAGCGCCGCTGACTCAGGGTGCACTCGAAATGAACAGTATCGAAGTGAAACGGGAATTGTCGCTACTAAAAAAGTCTCTGCGAGAAGCAATTAATGCACTTTGATACTATGTCAGCGCAAAAACTAGCCATAATTTCAATTGAGGGCTAGTACCACAAACGACCATTTAAAGCACGAAGGGGGTAAGCTCAATTTACCCCCTTCGTTTTATGTGTTTTTAGTTCTTTTTTTCGTTCCTATTTCATTTAACTCCATCAATACATATATGGTACTATTGAAAAAGGGGGTTATTAGACAGTTATAAATAAAGTCAAGCATTTGATAAAGGAGTTTCTGAACGATGATTAAAACCTACAAAGTGCAATTAAAGCCTAATCAAGTTCAGCATTCACTTCTTAATCAAGCGGCAGGAACGTCAAGATGGGCATATAACTGGGGTCTTGCCAAGTCGATTGAACATTACAACGAAACAGGAAAATTTCTACTTGACGGTGACTTACGCAAAGAATTAACTCAGTTAAAACAAACCTCTGAATACGAATGGCTCTACAAATATAGCAACAACATTACCAAACAGGCACTAAAAGATATGTCGCAAGCGTTTAAGAACTTCTTTAAGAAGAATGCTCAGTTTCCTAAATTTAAGTCCAAGCGCAAGTCGAAAGCATCTTTCTACCATGATCCGCTCAAACTCAAATTGACGGATACCCACGTTCGGTTAGAGAAGATTGGAAAAGTGCGATTGGTGGAAAAAGGACGAATTCCTACAGATGGAAAGTTTCTTAATCCTAGAATTGGACAAGAAAACGGGAAGTGGTATTTGTCGATTGGCGTTGAGTTTGAACCTGACATCGGCAACGATGTATCAGAACCAATAGGGATTGACTTAGGTATTAAAGACTTAGCAATTATATCTGATGGGCGCAAATACAAAAACATCAACAAATCTAAGCGTGTCAAACAACTTGAAAAACGAAAGAAACGATTACAAAGGCGAGCGAGCCGCCATTATGAAAGGATGGTGAAAGACCGTTGTAAAAAGTCTCAGCGACTTTTGAAACTTGAAGCAGATATTCGCTCAGCCAATAAGAAAATTTGCGACCAGCACACCAATCACATTCATCAAATGACGAGTGAGTTAGTGAAAGCCAAACCAGCTTACATCGTCATTGAAGATTTGAATGTAAATGGGATGCTAAAGAATCATAAACTCGCAAAAGCCATTCAAGATAATCGTCTAGCGGAAGTCAGGCGACAACTGGAGTACAAATGCGAGTGGTATGGGGTGGAATTGGTGATAGCGGATCGTTTCTACCCATCCTCAAAACTCTGTTCCCAATGTGGTCATAAGAAAGAGCAACTGAAACTTTCAGAGCGTGTCTACCACTGTGAGCATTGTGGGATGGAGATGGATAGGGACTTGAACGCCACTATCAATCTACTCCACTACAAAATGTACGAACTGTCAGCGTAAAACGACAACGTACATGTGTACTGATTCGTTGGTCAGGAATTTAAGCCCTTGGAGAGTCAAACAAACGAGAGTAGGCTTAACGAAATCGGACTCGCTGAATTGGGAAAAGAGCGAAAACTGTAAAGTTTTATAAGTCTCTTGCAACGGTGTGGCTCATGGCTAAAATCGGCTATGCTCGTGTTTCTACACGGGAACAAAAACTCGACTTGCAACTCGATGCGCTCAAACAACATGGCGTAGAACGTATCTTCTCTGAAAAGTTGAGTGGCACTAAATCAGATCGACCTGAACTTTTAGAAATGATGAAATACGTGCGTTCTGGCGACACCGTTGTGGTCTGGAAGTTAGACCGGATCGGACGTAGTATGCGAGACTTAATCAACATCGTCGGTGAATTCGAGCAGCGTGGCATTCACTTTGTAAGCTTGAAAGAGAATATCGATACCTCCAGCGCCACAGGTAAGTTGATTTTCAATATCTTTGCCAGTCTCGCAGAATTCGAACGGGACATTATCAGCGAACGAACCAGGGCAGGCATTGAAGCAGCTCGTACACGCGGCCACAAGCCAGGACGCAAATTTACCGATGCAGACAAAATCAGCTTGGCACTCAAAATGTACGACAGTAAACAGTACAATATCCCCGAAATCTTGAAGGCCGCAGGGATCAGCAAAACCACGCTGTACCGATACATCCAGCAAAAACGATAGAAGCACGCTGCCGCGCTATCGCTTGCCCTGTTCGCTCGGCTGGCCGCTACGCGGCGGGCGCTGTCGCGAACTCATATAGACGACGATAAAAATATATACAAAAAAGGAATACCTTGTGTCGCAAATTTTCAAAGAAACTAATGGAATTAAATGAAATAAAAGGTTCCGCACTCCGGAAATCTTTTTCTGCTAAACTATAAAACAAGCATCGCCTGGGGTGCCCTCTGCCTGATCTATGGAAGGGGGTGAGGCCTTGAGCGTATCGAGCGCGTTAATGCTGATGATCCAGTTTGGATTGTTCACACTGTCGCTGCTGACGTTCGCTTTAGCCTTGGTTCTTGCCTTTAAACGCAAGTAGACCGCCCCTATAGGTTTGCGCCGTAGGACGGTCTCTTGTTCGATTGATTTTATTCGTCGGGCAGGGATACACCCTAAGCGTCGATGCCCGGGAGTCGAGGTTGCACCCTCGGCTCTCTTGTTATTTTTAGTCTAACATATTCAAGTTATACGTCAAATACGAATTAATTACATGTAAAAAACCTTTCAATATTCATTGCAATGTGGTATATTTAATACAGGTAAATAACCGTATGGAATGAGGGGCTGTAATGGCACGTCCACTAAAATTACAAGAGAACAAGCGAGAAAAGCGGTTAACATACTACATGACGGAAGAAGAAGAAACCAGGCTCAACAGCGTGGCCGCTCACCTGGATCTAGATAAGACCAAAATTGTCGCGAAGGCCCTCACACAATTCATGGCCACGCTGGAAAATCCGCCGGACGGACTCAAACAGGCGAGGCATGAGAAGATTATGCAATCGGACAACGAACCAGGGCACGGCTATATCTGTGCGCGTGGTCATGCGTTTTGGCTGGAGTGGGATTGGCCATCTCCGCCACGATCCTGCCCAATGTGCGGCGAACAATCGATCAAGCATACGTGGTCAGGAAGAATACTAAAAGGTTTTTAACAGGTACAAAACATTGCAATGCAAAACTTGACATCCTCCCCATGGCTGAAGTTATCAAGACTAAACCGCAAAGAACACTGTGACGACAAGGCTTAAAATATATTTGTCATGGCTACTATGTTCGTGTAGCAGATGCACTTAATGGGATGCCGTACTAACCACTGACGCGCTAACGCTTGTCGCTACCGCCATTCGCCTAAAGGCTCCTGTTGGTGTTGAACTACTACTGCGACATCGCTAACATACTATACCAAGGATCTTAAGTCTGGTTAACGAATAAACGATAGCCAGAATCAGTAGCAAAACAGCACTATACTGAACATAATAGTCGGTGTTTTTGTTAGTCTTGATAACTAAAGCCAGGGGATTCCAACTATCGCTAGTTGGCTTTCCTGCTTCATTGAAGCTTGCCTTCCCGTTTGCTTTTCAGCTTACGAGCGGGTCTTACGGCTTCTCCACAGGCTAACACCGCCAGCCCGGCGGCTAAGATGTTTTGTGCGGCATTGATATCACGATCATGCGTTTCTCCGCATTCGGGACATGTCCACACACGAATATTGAGTGGCATTTTCGGCATGATGTGGCCGCAATCGTAGCAACGTTTACTGGACGGGTAGAATTTATCGATCTTCACGACCGTTCTCCCATACCAAGCTGCTTTATATTCGAGTTGCCTGACAAGTTCGCCCCAGCCTACATCGGCAATAGACTTCGCCAGGTGATGATTCTGAATCATGTTCTTGACCTGCAAACTCTCTACACTGATCACTTGGTTCTCGCGGATCAGGTTCGTAGTAAGCTTGTGCAAGAAGTCTTGACGGCGGTCGGCAATCTTGGCATGAATCTTCGCCACTTTACGTCTGGCTTTGTCGCGGTTCTTAGAGCCTTTTTGCTTTTTAGATAGCCGCTTTTGAGCCTTGGCAAGTCGCTTTTCATCCTTGCGGAAGAATCGTGGATTTCCCACCTTCTCCCCAGTGGATAGGATGACCGCATCCAAAAGGCCAAGATCAATGCCAACTTGCTGATCAATCTCAGGCAATGGCGTGATGTCTTCTTCTGTGATGAGCGAGACAAAGTAACGGTTGGCAGCATCTTTCGTGATGGTCAGTGAGGTAGGAATGCCATTAAGTTTTCTTGACCAACGAATCGCAAGCGGTTCCTTCATCTTCGCTAGGGTGATGTTTTCTCCATCCCACTTAAACGCCGAAGAAGCAAAGGTCGCTGATTGTTTTCCGTG
>JAJZCW010000039.1 GCA_021828865.1 Bacillota bacterium | reverse complement strand
TTTGAAATGAGCTTCCCGTAATTGCTGAATAAGCACTTGTGAATTCCTCCGTTAAGGCTAGTATGAAGATTTTACGACCAACTCACATTTTGGTCAACAAAACAACAATTTAAACGAACAGCCCCTAAATTTATCCCTGAGAGCGACCGGGCCCTCATTTATCAAATTTTTGACTCTAAAAATCTTAAACATATGCCACAGGAAGTGGAGAATCATTGGATTTCTCACTCAGGTGAAATTCGCCTTTTTCGTTGGATCAATACCATTATTGAAGATTCAAACGGACAATCTGCTTATTTGATTACAGTGGGAACCGATATCACCCAACAAAGACAAATGGAAAACTCCCTTCGTAGGAGCCGGGATTTTCATCGACTATTGGCTCGCGTTAGTGAAGCAATGGCACACGATACAGAAGAAAACCAACTGCTACAACACGTATGTACACTGACGTTGCAATACACCGACTGCAAGTTGACCTGGATTATTCGCCCAAATGAAGAAGGATGGTTTCAGGTTTTAGCTGCCGCAGGAGATGTTGGTTATGTGAAAGGCATTCGCATTTCCACAAGTGCTGATCTGCCGGAGGGAAATGGCCCTGTGGGGCGAACATGGCGTACACAGCGTCCTGTTTTTGATATACAACTTAGCCAGGACTCATCCATGAATCCCTGGAAGGATCGCATTGAACACTTTGAAATGAAACGCACCACCACGATTCCCTTGCTGAGAAGTGGTAATGTGTGGGCCATTTTTGCTATTTCACATGGAGAAGAAACCAATTTTGACGAGGAGCTTCAAGCCCTCCTATCGGAACTCGCCGATAATATAGGCTATGGGCTTGACAGACTGGATCTCGCAAAACAGGAACGTCAAATTAGCCAATTTAATGACATCCTGTTGAACAACCTTACAGCTGGGGTTAATGTGATGCGTTATCCCGAAAGAGTCATCGAGAAAATCAATCCACGGATGTTAGAAATATATGGAGCTAATTCGGAAGCAGAACTGGTAGGTCATGCCGTTCGTGAATTTTATCCGGACACCGCCACTTACGAATTGGTAGGCTCTTTTTCCAAAAAGGTTTTGGTGGATGGCAAAGGCATGTTGCGCGATGTGCCTTATCGGAGATTGGATGGTTCCATCATCTATGTGGATCTCTCTGGCCAACAGATTGATAATCTTAGCGGTACGCAAAGAATTATCTGGACCCATGTGGAAGTAACTGAACGTCATCAGAACGAAATTCGTATCCGAAAGTTAAATGCACAGAAAACTCTACTCCTTGACAACACGGTAGCAGCAATTGACTTAGTACGTTATCCGGAACGTGTGATCACAGAAGTCAATCAGCGATTCTTAGATATGATGGGTTACGACAACCCTGAAGAGGTAATTGGTCACCCCACTTCAGTCGTGTATCCCAATGATGAGGAAAATGAGCGCATGGCCCAACTCTCTCAAACTGTCTTGACGCAAGGACAGGGAGAAATGCGGGATTTGATTGTGTTTACTCACGATGGTCAGCAGCTCTATGTAGATATTTCGGGAAAACGAATAGACGACGATCCCCACCATCCGACCATTATCTGGACAAGCGTAGACGTCACAGAGCGTCATGAATTGACTGTACAACTGGAGCATGCAGCTCTCTTCGACAGTCTGACAGGTTTGCCCAATCGAAGATATCTTGAAGAATACATGGGCCAAGCCATTGCACGCGCAGACCTTAACACCACTCGCTTGGCACTGATCATGATGGACTTAGATGGTTTTAAAGCGGTTAATGACACGCATGGCCATGATCAGGGGGACCTAGTACTTCAAATCATAAGTAAACGACTGCAACAGTCATTGCATCCCACTGATTTTATTGCTCGACTTGGTGGTGATGAATTTGTATTGCTCGTTGAAAATACGACTCACATGGATCAGATCATGAGTAAGCTGTTTAAGGTGGAAAATTCGGTGTCCGTTCCTATTTCTCTTCAAAATAAAGTGAGCGTCAAAGTCGGCATCAGCGCGGGTGTGTGCTTTTATCCCTTCAAAAAAATCGCCATACCAAATGACCTCTTGCATTATGCAGATCAAGCATTATATGAAAGTAAGGCTCACAAATTGGATCGGCGCCAATTTTGGAAAGTCATTACCGACGCTCAGTTGGACTATTAGTGAATGAATTCATGCACTATTCTTTACGGGTAAGCTCTAAAGCCTTGTTGCGCAGGCGCTCAAACGATGAGGAAAATTCCTCCATGCTGGCTGTATGTTCTTCGGATAACGTCGATATTTCTTCCACATTATGATTAAGTAACGTCACTTCCTCATTGACATGGGAGAGTTGCTCTTCAATCTGTTTGGCATTCACTTTGCTCTGATCCGCCATTTTCCGTACTTCATCCGCAACCACTGAAAAACCGCGCCCCAATTCACCAGCCCTCGCCGCTTCGATAGCCGCATTAAGGCCAAGAAGGTTCGATTGCGCCGCTATTTCCTGAACGGCGCTTGCTAATGATAGCGACTGGTTAGAATCGTTTTTAATCGCTTGCGAACTCTCCGCCATGGTCTGGACCTTTTCCGACATCTCCACCATCGTATTGGCTAATTGATGAGCCAAATCCGACATCTCTGAAATGGTTCCAACGAGTTGATGACTAATATCCAGTTCCCATTCCTTTCGCGCTTCATCATAGGCTTCAATCATCAGCGAAAGGCGAAACATCAGGCGCTTTCTCACCGCGTGAAAAAATTCGATACCGCGATCTCTCGATTTGTCTTCAATAAAATTCAAATATACACTCATAAAGGAAACTACCCATTTAGACTCGAGTTGTATGTGATGATGAACTTGTCCAATTCGAAATATCTCTTCTTGTAATTCTTTTGAAGATTCAGGTTCTGCCAGTGTCTCAAAAAAGCGAATCTGTGTTTGTTTCAAGCGTTGGATAGTGGAATGGCGATTTACGATTTTACCTAATTCTGAAATTTTGTCTAAATGAGCATAAAAATAGTCTACAAATTCTTTGCTGTAATGATGGAAAAAATCTCGATTGGACGCAATGATCGCTAATTCTTGAGATGTAAGTCCAGACAATTCCATTGACCATTTGCTATCCATAACGATCACAAACCTCTCTAATCACCATAAATAGAGTATTTTATGTAAGATAATAATCACGAAGAGCTTGAAACTAAAAGGATAACACTTACAATACAAACAATATCACATACGAAATAAAAGATATATAGCATGAAGATATCTAGAGGAATACCATTTTGCGTCAACCATAAATACGGCAGAATTGACCATCGAACAAAAAAAGCTGTATTTGGCCTATTTATCGAAATTGCAGGAAGAGACGAAACAAGATCTGGCTAACGATGGGTTCCAAAAAGGACGTATACGCATCTTAGCCGGTCTGACTCGTCTACGGCAAATTTGCTGTCATCCTGCGCTTTGTGTCGAGAACTATCAAGGAGAATCCGGTAAATTAGCGTTACTGATGGAACTGGTCGACGAGTATCTGAACGCCAACCAGCGAATACTTATTTTTTCTCAATTCACATCCATGCTTCACCTGATCAGCGAAGCACTCAAGAAGCAGAACCTGGACTTTTTTTACTTAGATGGACAAACTCCTGCAAAGGAACGACTAGCACTTTGTCAACGTTTCAATGAAGGAAACACTCCTATTTTCCTAATCTCTCTCAAGGCTGGAGGCACAGGACTGAATCTTACGGGAGCAGATACCGTCATCCTCTATGATTTGTGGTGGAATCCGGCTGTCGAGCAACAGGCGACTGATAGGGCACACCGAATTGGCCAAAAGCGCACGGTCCAAGTGATTCGGATGGTCACCAAGGGAACGATTGAGGAGAAAATACATCAGTTGCAGGAGCACAAGCGAGATTTGATCGACCAGGTGGTCCAGGCTAATAACCAGGGGCTTGGTGCTTTGACAGAGGAAGACGTGCGAGCGTTGCTGATGATCTAGATTTACTTCTCGTGCATTCCTGGGATATTAGCACCTTTAATGTGCTTTTTTCTCAAAATACACATGCAATCGGTAGAGGCAAATTTCGCGAGTACAATCGTAAAGGAATTTTGCCTCTTTTTTATGGACATCCAATGCCACCCAAAAACGCATGCCGTCAAACCTGGCAAGACCGTTTGATGAACCTGCCCATTTCGTCATCGGCATCTCTTCTATCAAATCCGCAATTTTCGCTTCATCATACTGCAGCAAATCTCTCGTTTTTCGATCATTCCAATCAATGTTTCTTCGATGGGATTTTTCCATATAATACTGATAAAAAAATGGTGCTATCTCTGCCGCAGTAACGGGCTTGTACCACTCCTCAACCCCTTTTTCGAGCATCGCCAATAGCATTACCATTTTATATCCCTTCGACATGACCGTAGATTCCACTTCGCGAAACCACACTTCATATTGTTGGAAAAATGACTGCTCATCAGCATTCCATTCCTCAACCGCATCAAGAAAGGCCGGATAACTTCTGTATTCCTGTTTGATCTCCCGACTCTCGATACTGGATAACAGGTGCATTTCCAAATAGGTAGGGCGCCGTCCCAACTCTTGCTTCAAAGAGAAATACGCATCTTTTAATCGTTCTTTTCGAGGTTGGCGTTTTTTTCTCATGACGTTAAGTAAATTGATCACATGAACATCCAATTCAATATGGCAACCAGGGAAAGCAAGCGGCAATGAAGTCATCTGTTGAGTAGGAGATAATTTTTCAATTGAATCAGTGATATGAAAAAGAGAAAGTTTCAAATCCGCATTACGATAATTGCCGATCAGATCAATTATATTGCAATGCGTCTTACCAGGATGCAGTCGAAGCCCGCGACCAATCTGTTGGGTGAAGATGGTCAATGACTCGGTGGGTCGCACAAACAAAAGTGTGTCAACTGAGGGAATGTCCACTCCTTCATTGAACAAATCGACTGTGAAAATGATGTCTAATTCACCACCCTCCAATTGTCGAACCGCCCCGGAACGGACTGCGGGTGACGAACCGCTATGTAAGCTGATCGCTTTTATGCCTTGATTCCGAAAGAAATTTGCCAAAAATTCTGTTTGGGCAACAGAAGAGCAGAATCCTAGCCCACGTGTTCGTGCATATTGCTGCCAGGCATTCAACACCTGATACGCCATCGAATCCCTGGTTTGCACCGCAAGTAGTTCCTGTTCGTCGTATTTCGTGCCAAGCCAGCGGACTTGACTGTAATCTGTTTCATCGTATACTCCGATGTAATGAAATGGTGCCAACCACTTGCGTTCAATCGCCTCCAAAAAATCAATCCGATACGCGACATTACCATCGCAGATAGAATATACATCTCGGTTATCCGTGCGATCCGGTGTCGCGGTGATGCCAAGTAAAAACTTCGGTTGAAACCACTCGATCACTGATCTATAGGAGGTGGCAGCTGCATGGTGAAATTCATCGACGATGAATAAATCAAAATGCTGGCGATCAAATCGTGTTCGGTGGCGTTTTTGCCCCAGTGTCATTACAGACGCAAAGAGTAGTTCCACACCAACGTCTTTTTGCTTACCAGTAAAAAATCCGCTTGTTTTCTCAGGTGATACCGCATGAAATGCACGTCTCGCTTGTTCTAGAATTTCTTCTCGATGCGCGATAAATAGAATCCGGTCATATTCTTTTGCAAACAATGCTGCCAAAAATGTTTTTCCTAGCCCAGTTGCCATGATGACAAGTGCCTTGTCGTATTCTTCTTCTTTCGTGTTTTGCAACTGTTGTAACGCTTCTAGCTGAGCAGGTCTTGGCTGAATAGTGGTGTGGTAACTTCTTGTAGCCTCTTCGACCATGCTCTCCCCAAAAGGCACTATGATTTCAAACATGGTCTCCAGTGCCTCTACATCCGTCCAAGTCCTTGCCAAATTGGGATGCTGACGATGATATTCGTGGTATTCTAATTCATAGCGACTAATTGTCTCTACATTGACGGGAACAGTCTGGTCTGCATAAAACATCCGCAAAAACTGGCTTTCAGCTGCAACAAACGCGTCATCGTGATCTGTGGTGGAAACAGACAAATTCCACTCCACACCGCTAGTCCACGCAGATTTTGATAAATTAGAAGATCCGACGATCATCGCATTCTGATTGCTTATCTTATGGAAAAGGTAGGCTTTGGGGTGAAAAGAAATTCCATTACTTTTCCATAGACGAATCTCCATATCCGGATGAACATCAAAGAGTAAATTCAGCGCTTCAGGTTGTGTAACGTATAAATAATCTCCGGTGAGCAATTTGATCTCTGTGCCTTCTTTTGCCGCATTGCGCAAGTAAGGCGCCAACATTTTCACACCAGATTCCATGACAAAAGAAATTAACAAGTAGATAGCATCTGCATCTGCAATGTGTTGGGTGAATTCATCAATCAGTTCGGAAGTGATCAATTTGATTGAAGACAAGAAAAGAACAACTCCCCATAAAACCCATAGATTAACTCTATTGTATACTTAATCAGTAAGATTGCGAGAGGCAGGACGATAATGGATTCGTATAAAAATCAATTGATAGAGGCCTACAATCACCATGCGGTCGAGCGGGAAGGGTCAGTCAAGCAATCGTGGAAACTGCAAGAACGGGATGAATTTTTGAAAGTTTTGCGCGAGAGAAAATTAACGCGTTTGCTGGAGATTGGGGCGGGAACTGGTCATGACGCAAAATTTTTTCAGGACAGCGGATTGGAAGTATCGTGCATCGACCTCTCTCCCCACATGGTGGAGCTTTGCAAAGAAAAAGGACTGAACGCGCAGGTGATGGACTTTTCACAACTTGAATTTCCTGATCAATCATTTGACGCCATTTGGGCGCTCAATTGTCTGCTGCACGTGCCAAAAGCTGATCTACCTGTCGTTTTATCCGAGATTCGGCGAGTGCTCAGACCAGATGGGCTATTTTATATGGGCGTATACGGTCGTCATAATTCGGAAGGAATTTGGGAAGATGACCATTACGAACCGAAGCGTTTCTTTTCGTTTTTTGATAAGGAAACATTGAAAGAGTTACTTTCCGAGTACTTCACGATCCTGTCTTTTAAGACGTTGCCACATTCTGACGTTTTGGACTTTCAGTCGGTGATAATGCTGAAAGAATGAAAATCATAAAATGAACGCAACGATGCGGGCAGGCCCGTGAATTCCGATAGTCTGATCATTTTCGATATCTGATGAGCGGCTTGCCCCACTGATAAAATGAACAGAGGCTGGTAGTGAACGGCCCATCTGGGACAGTGACTCCAGCACCTCTCCCATGGTCCCATGAATCTGTTCTTGACGTAGAATCACGATATGAACAGTGGGCAGCACTGCCACCGATCTCCCATGAGTCTCACTGCTCATCATGACCATCGTCCCTGTGTCGGCAATGGCAAACGCGCATCCGGAAATGCTCACTTCTGCCGCCTGAAACGCTTCGACTCCCTGGTTACCCCACGTCACCACTTCATAAGGAGATAGCACTTCCTCCAGTTGATACTCATCCATAAAATTTCCGCCCCATACCCCGATGCGTGTGGGGTCGAGATCTTTCAGTAGCGACTTTAAGAATGCCAACATGGCGCTCCGATCCTCAAATCGCTCCACTTGACCTCCCAATTTCTCCAATTCTGCTTGAAAACGAAGGATCAATTCCTGCGCTCCACTTGATCGTTGTCGCCAGAAATCTGGTGCTCCCTGAACATTTCTTGGCGGCCGATCCTCTGGGATCGACCTGCCGAGCCGCGCGGAAATCCGTTCGAGAAATGCCGCTTCATCCATCGTTTTTCCCTCCTATCGATCAAGATTTTGTCTTTAACGTTTTAGACAGCGCTTCCCACTTGTCGCGAAAGGGCTCTTCTTTCAGCGTTGGTGCATAGCGACTCTCGGTCCAGCCGGCAAGAGGACCGAATCCGGATTGGATGTAACCGTTTTGTGCCATGGTCTCCTGCAATACCCTTCCTGTCTTGATGGCCAGGCGATAACGGCGATGATGGGAAAAGATCATTTTGTAACCGCGAAACGCCAGTTGCTCTGCTTTGGCGACATGCCCGGACCGGACCTTTCTTGCCCGCAATCGAACGAGCATGTCATGAATCGGTATTTTGACGGGACACGCCTCATAACAGGCACCGCAAAGACTCGAGGCAAAAGGGAGATCCTCATACTGTTTGCCCTGGTAGAGAAGTGGACTTAACACTGCACCAATGGGACCTGGGTACACAGATCCATACGCATGGCCCCCAATCTGCCGATACACCGGACACACATTCAAACAAGCGCCGCAGCGGATGCAGTGGAGAATGTCCTGGAATTCTGGATCCCCTAATTGCTCTGACCGGCCATTATCAAGGATGATAATATGAAGGGATTCCGCACCGTCTCGATCCCCTTGACGGCGGGGGCCCGTGATCATCGACATGTAGGTCGTCAATTTTTGCCCTGTGGCACTTCGCGGCAAGAGATTGGCAAACACCTCAAGGTCTGCAAACGAGGGTAAGATTCGCTCCATGCCCATTAATACGATGTGCGTTTTAGGCAAATTAGTCACCATATCGGCATTGCCTTCATTCGTATAGAGCACCACCGTACCCGATTCAGCGATGCCAAAATTACAACCGGTTATACCGATATCCGCTTTTAAAAACTTCTCCCGCAGGGTCTTTCTGGCAAATCCAGCGAGCACTTTGGTATCTGTCGTCAAGTGTTCGCCGCCTGCATTTGTAAACAGGGTTTTAATCTGTTCCCTTGTCTTATGGATAGCAGGAATAATGATGTGAGATGGTGTTTCACCAGCAAGTTGCACGATATACTCGCCGAGGTCAGTTTCTACTACTTCTATCCCGGCTTCTATTAGGTGTTCGTTAATGTGGATTTCTTCCGATACCATTGACTTGGATTTAACGACAGAACGCGCCTTTTTTTCCCGAACGATTTGCATCACGCTGGTAACGGCTTCCCCGGCATCCTTTGCAAAATGCACATGACCACCCGTTTGCCTTACCTGATCTACAAATTGTTTCAGGTAATAGTCAAGGTGGTTGATAGTATGCGCGCGAATCGCCCGTCCCCGCTCCCGCCACTCTTCCCAATGGCCGAATTCCTCTGTACTGGACTGTTTTTTGTCGCGCAACCGATCGGCTGTAAAGCGGACGGCAGCACGGAGAAAATCATCCTGTAGCGCTAATCGAGTGCGATCTAGCAAATCCGGGGTGTGCCTATTAGTAGTCGATGGCATATGGGATTCACTCCTTTTCTGCAGGCAGTCCTTCATATAGCACTTCCGCAAGGTGCTTGACCTGTACCTTTTGATTTTCATAACGTAGGCGGCCATCGATGTTCATCAAGCATCCCATATCCGTGCTGACCAGAACTTCTGCCTCGGATTCTACGACATGCTTGGTCTTTTCTTCGACCATCGCGCCCGAAATATCACTCATTTTGATGGCGAATGTCCCGCCAAACCCACAGCAGTCATGGGCATGAGGAAAATTCACCCTCTGGATATCCTGAATATGATCGAGTAATTGCTCAGGTTCATTTTTGATGCCAAGGAGCCTTGCACCGTGGCAGGAAGGATGATAGGCCACGCGATGGGGGAAGCGTGCGCCAAGGTCTGTAACCCCCAGTACATTCACCATGAACTGGGAGAATTCATACGTCTTGTTGATCAAGCGTTCCGCTTTGTCCTCCCAATCTGGAAGTCCTGCAAATAAGTCTGCATAATAGTGGTGGATCATCCCCGTACAAGAACCGGAAGGCGCGACCACATATTCGGACTGATCAAACGCATCTAATAGCGTTTTGGCCACTTCCCGCGCTTCATCAACATAACCGCTATTGAAAGCAGGTTGTCCGCAACAAGTTTGGCCGTGAGGAAAATCCACTTCTACACCGTACCTGTCAAGTATTTTCACCATGGCTTCCGCGACATTAGGAAATAAGCTATCAACCAAGCAGGTAGTAAAAAGCGAAACTTTCATTGTAAATGCCACCTTTATAGAGAATCGTATGATCCTACGATAGGTTTTTCTTCATTTTGAGCAAAGTAAATTTCAACGCCAATAGTTTCAAACGACTGCATCATTTCATGATCAATACGATAATCTGTAATGATGGTAGTTAACTCTTTAACATCCATCACTTTAGCAAAATCCCTCACACCAAATTTGGAGTGATCTACCAGCAAATGCACTTCGTCAGCAATCATACTCATTCGCTGTTTGATCAACGCTTGCATTTCATTAGACTCACTGACACCATGAATCTGATGAATTCCTTTACAAGAAATAAATGCTTTATTGACATGGTACTTACTGATAGTTTCTTCTGCAAGAGGACCGATAAAAGACATTGAGGTGGATCGTAATATACCCCCAGTTCCTATCACCTCTATTTTATCTTTTGAACTCAATTCCTGAATCACGCGAATAGAATTGGTTAACACGCGCAAATGCATGTCAGGTAAAACTCGAGCTAGATACCATGCCGTGGTACTGGCATCCAACGTGATTGAATCCCCTGGATTCACGAATTCTAATGCTTTTTTGGCGACTTCGATTTTTTCTTCAGCATTCATCACTTCACGAACCAAGTAAGGAATGTCGCCCTGATCCTCCTGAATTCGAACTGCCCCACCATGACTCCGAAGCAGTTTTCCATCATCTTCCAGTAAGTCTAAATCTCTTCGCACAGTCTCAGGTGTCACATCAAAAATCCTGCTGATTTCAGCGACTCGTATACTGCCTCTTTCGTTTACAATTTCAACAATTCTGCGTTGCCTCTCTAGAGCCATCATGATAGAACACTCCTATTAGATAACTTTCTGTGCATCCTACCAACTACTTCCTCCCACGCCACGTTTATTGATGGTCTCTTGATACCCACTTTGATAAAAAGCCTGCATTGGCTCTGCTGGCGCCCCCTGCTCTTCTCGAACTGTTTGAAGAAGTGGAGTAACATCCATCTCAAAAGCCTTTCGGACAGCATCTTCTGCCCCTAGCACATCATTCTTCGACTGAAATTCCTTCACTTCCGAAAGATTAATTAATAACGCTTTTGCATACTGCGTTTGAATGTTTAACACGGAACGTATCATGGCGGGAATTTTGGGCTCAATCGCATGACTTTGATCAATCATGTATGAGATTCCATCAGCAACCTGTTGTACTTTCGGATTCCTGTCTTGGCCTGCATCCAAGATCTGATAGAAAATTAAAAATAACTCATAGGGATTTATCGCACCGACAATCAAATCATCATCTGCATACTTGCGACTATTAAAATGAAACCCACCTAGTTTCTCTTCATCAATAAGATAAGAGACGATGTGTTCTACGTTGGTGCCAGGAGCATGATGGCCGGTATCCACAAGCACCAACGCTTGTTCCCCCAGTTGATTTGACAAATTATAAGCCATCCCCCAGTCTGCTAAATCAGTATGATAAAAACCGGGCTCAAAAAATTTATACTCAATCAACATTTTCATATCTGGGCTCAACGCTTGATAAGTTTCTTGTAAAGCTTCTAACATCCAATGCTTTCTCTGCCGAAAATGTGCTTGCCCAGGATAATTGGTTCCATCTGCAAACCAAAGACTCAAATATTGGGAGTCTACTTCCTTCATTATATCAATGCACTCTAATAAATGGTTAATGGCTTTACGACGGATGCTTGCATTCGCATTCGTGACGCTGCCAAGCATATAGTCGTCATCCTGAAATAAATTAGGATTTACTGCTCCGATTTTCATGTTGTTCGCTAACGCATGTTCCTTTAAGCTCTCAAAATTGTCCACGTAATCCCACGGAATATGGATGGCCACAGACGGACATGCTCCAGTTAAACGGTGTACTACTGCAGCATCATCAATTTTCTCAAAAGGATTTCGAGGAATCCCTACTTTTTTAAATACCTTAAATCGAGTGCCAGAATCCCCATACCCCCAAGAGGGCGTTTCAATTTTTAACGATTTGATCTTTTGCTTGACTACGTCCATATTGATTCCCCTGTTTTTTTGCTGCTCCTCAAATATTGCATAGGCATGATCTGATGTATGCTCCACTAATTTTGCCTCCTCAATTAAATGTATCTTCACTTCGCAATGTTTAACGAGGAAATGCCGCTGCAACACCGCCATCTACCGTTAACATACAGCCAGTAGTTTTGCAGGAACGAGGAGAAGCAAAATATAGAATCCCCTCTGCAATATCATCTGTCGTAATATTTACATTCAAAATAGTCCGCTTGCGATAATGCTCCTCTAGTTGATCAGACGCAATCCCATATGAGCGTGCTCTTTCTTCACGCCACGCCGAGTTCCATATGTTCGATCCTTGAATGACCGCATCCGGCAAAACGGAATTCACTCGAATCCCCAAGCTTCCTAGTTCAACAGCCAAGCATCTTGCTAAATGGTTTTCCATTGCTTTCGCAGCACTGTACGCGGCAGCATCCTTGCCTGCGTAAATGGCGTTTTTTGAAGTGACAAAAACGATGGAACCGCCTTTATTTTGCTTTTGCATGATGCGAACAGCTTCTCGTGTAGTCAAAAAATAACCAGTTCCAAGGACATCCATATTGCGATTCCAATCACTAAGTGTCGTTTCTGAGAATGGTGCAGAACTTGCCAATCCCGCATTCGATACAAATACATCTACGCCGCCATAATAAAGAACAGCTTCCTGAAACGAGCGGATCACTCGATCCTCTTGTGTCACATCCAACGATACGCCAATAGCCACCCCTTCCCCAAAATCCCTCACCAATTCATTCGCAATTTTGACCGCGGCATCATTTGCTAAATCGGCAACCACAACATGAGCGCCTTCGCTTGCAAAGCGACGTGCCGTTGCGCTGCCTATTCCACCTGCTCCTCCCGTAATATAAACAACCTTTCGGTCCAACTCTTTTGCTTTTGGCGCAAGTGACAATTTGTAGAGTTCGAGAGGCCAATACTCTACATCAAAAGATTCTTTTTCGCTTAGAGACACAAAATTCCCAACAGTTGTTGCGCCCCGCATAACGGCCACCGCTCGATGATATAATGCAGTGGCAATATTTGCCGTTTTTTTGTTTTTGCCGGTTCCAATCACACCTATACCTGGGATTAAAATGACCCGTGGAAATGGATCGTGCATAGGAACATCAATGTCTATATTGCGTTCATAATAGTCCGAGTATTTCCTTTTATAACTTTCAAGACCAACCTGTAATTTTTCGATTAACAACGTTACTTCTTCTTTTTCTGGATTCCAATCGATAAATAGAGGCACCCGTTTGGTGTGTACTAGATGGTCTGGACAAGCGGCACCAATCTGCGATAATTTATCTATATCGGAGCTGTTAACAAATCGTAGAAAATCTTCAGTAGCCTCGTAAGATAAAATCGCATGGTGGTACTCAGACACAATTCCACGTATGACAGGTAAAATCTCCGTTGCGATCGCTTGGCGCTGGTTTACTTCCAACAAACCATACTTTTGCCCTCCATACAGCAAATCATCGCTTACCCTAGCATTGATATAAGCTGAAGCCTCATTGATTACTTTTATAGTTTGGTTGTAGCAATCTTCTGATGTCTCCCCCCAAGTAATCAGACCATGTTTTTCCATTAGCACCAGTTCGCATTGTGGATTAGCCTGTACTGTTTCACCAATTAATTTCGACAGAGAAAATCCAGGTCGAATATAAGGAACCCACACTGCACGATCTCCATAAATTTCTTTGGCAATTTGCCTGCCATTGTCGCTGCAACATATGGATATGATACTATCTGGATGTGTATGGTCGATGTGAGGAAATGGCAGAAAAGCATGAAGCAAAGTTTCAATGGAAGAACGTGGATGCTTGCTGTCCGGCATGCATTGCGCCAAAAACGCTACCATGTCCTCATCAGACATCTCATCTCTTTCAAATAATGTCAACACCTCATCCAATCGCAATGCCGTAAAGCTTTTCTCCGTAGCTTCTGCCAAATCCGATCCACTACCTTTTACCCATAACACACTCATTTCTTTGCCAATATGATCGAGCATTTTAGTTTTAGCGGAAGTGTTTCCCCCACCCCAGTTGACTACGCTGCGATCACTCGCCAAACGATTGGAGCGTTTCACCAGTTCGTGTAGCACGTTATTATCAGATAAGTTCAAATTCATGATAAATCCTCCTCTTGTATGTGGACTGTAACATTATGTTAATTGTGTGGTGACGAACTTCTTAAATTGATGAAAACTTGACTCCCACATATCTTGATCTTGGGGAGCATAGGTTTCATAAGAAAATGAATCATGCAATAGTTGACGGATTTGTCCTATACCCGAAATTTCACCAAGTGCAACTAATTGCACTAAAACATTCCCTAACGCGCTGGCTTCACCCGGACCCGAAATCACCCTACGGCCCGTTGCGCTTGCCGTAAACTGTGATAATAATTGATTTTGCGATCCGCCCCCTACGATGTGTATAGCCTCGTAATGTTTACCGGTTAATTCCTCAAGCTGATCAAGTACCCATCGATATTTAAGTGCCAATGATTCCAAGATGCATCTTGTCAATTCCCCAATACTTTCAGGCACGTATTGGCCGGATTCTCTGCATATTTGCCTGATAATTTGAGGAATGTCCCCAGTTTGAAGCAACCTTGGATCATCGGGATCAACAAAAGAAAGGCATGGAGGTGCATGTTCTGCAGCAGAAATGATCTGTTTGGTATCAGCAGAAATCCCTTGTCTAGATAGTACTCTTTGTGTTTCCTGAAGTAGCCACAATCCCATAATGTTTTTTAATAATCGATAATTTCCATAACCGCCTTCATTGGTAAAGTTGTATTTTTTAGTTTGTTCATTAATGATTGGTTTCCGTACCACAGTCCCTAAAAGTGACCATGTCCCCGAACTGATATACACAACATCTTCAGATTCACCGGGAACTGCAATGACGGCAGACGCAGTGTCATGAGAAGTCGTTCGCACGACTTTCATCGACCGAGCGATTGCATTATCCATGAGATCATGATCGATTATGGTTCCTAACAAAGTAGCAGGTGGGTAGATAGATGGAAAAATGGTGGAGGGCAATCCTATTTTTCTAATTAATTCCTTGTCCCATCTTCCTGAATTTGCGTTGATTAGCTGAGTGGTCGTTGCATTCGTAAATTCAGCACTCATCTCACTTGTCAGAAAATAGTTCAACAAATCGGGAATCAGCAACAAATGTCGCGCACGAGTTAACCGTCTTGGATTTTCCATTTGTTCTGCATATAATTGGAAAACAGTGTTGATTGGCATGATTTGTATCCCCGTAGAATAAAAAAGATCCTCAGTGCTCCACCTCTGCAGCAACGAATCCATAGCTTGGACGTTACGAGTATCCCGATAGTGACGTGGGAGCGCTAGCAATTCCCCATACTCATCCAACAATCCGTAATCGACTCCCCAACCGTCAATCCCAATCGCATGAAGATTTTCAAAAGATCTGGTCGCTATTGAAATCCCATTTTTTACTTCATTAAAAATGGAATACACATTCCAGTGAAGTCGATCAAAAATTTGCAGCGGTTGGTTCTTAAAACGATGTATTTCTTCCAAATTGACGGTTTGACCATCAAAACTCGCCACCATAACACGTCCTGAAGACGCACCAAGATCTACAGCCAATACATGATGCACAGCCCATCATCACCTCCTTCATTCTCTTTCCCATAGATAAAAACACCATTTTAATTTTGATTATATGGAAATTGTATTTGATTGTATTTGTTTTTAGCAATTATAAAATAAAATCAAAAGTAAATTGTCAAACGGGAAATGCCATCGTGGTAAACAAAGCCAATGCGGGTTGCGTTGAATCCAATCGACTAAATTGGATAAAGACTGGTACACTGCTTACTAACTCAAGCGCATATGGCACACCCTTGGGAATTGTTCCGAATTTCCCATCTTGTAGAAGGTCCATTCTGATATGATTGGTGCGTTTGGCTTTACAAATCATATCTTTGAACTCAATAGGGTCCCGATTTTCAAAATATACTGTTATTGCTATCATTGCATCTTCTTGTCCAGTATTGAGCACACACACTGCTTCATGACTAATCAAGTCTCCAGAACTTATTGGCGGTAAGTATCCATCAGGAATCAACCAACGTAAGTGCCCATTGTGCATGATGATCAACTCTTTCTCTTTAATTTGACAGCATCGTTAAGGAAGGAAGAGCGGAAGGATGCCAATTGGAGTCATCCTTCCACTCCGTTGAATATTCATTTTAGTAACTCAATTTGGCAGTTAACGCTTTATTGAAAATCATCGGAGGTCCGAGAAGAACTATCCCATTATGAACTTGGAATTTGCCGAGTTTTCCTGCGTTGAAAGTCCCATTTTTAGGCATATTGCCGTCCACTACAGCACGCGCCACTTCCATTGTCAATGCACCAAGTTTAGGAACATTCCACAACACGTAGTACTGAACTGTGTTATTTTTTGTGTATTGTTTCATGACTGAAGGATCTGCCAAACCTGTGACAAATATTTTCCCAATTTTCCCGAGTTTATCTACTGCTTCAGCCGCTGCAGGAAGTCCCACTGAGTCTGGCGATATAATGGCCTTCATATTGGGATAACCTTTAATCATCGCTTCAGCCGCTGATAATCCTGTAGATGGTTGTTCTTGACTATATTGAGTCGTTACGAACTGAACATTTTTGTATTTTGTGGCAATCGCTTTTTTCATTTCAGCAATCCATTGATTCTGATTAGTTGCGTTAGGGGTTGAAGAAAGAATACCTACCTGAACCTTACCTTTGAAATGTTGCGAAACCAATTTGACCAGCGTATAACCTATACCTTGAGGAGTGGCCTGATCTACGAAGAATTGTCTTGCGGCCGGAATTACGTCTGAGTCCCACGTGATGACTTTTACTCCGCGCCTCATTGCTGCTTCAAGCGCAGGCGCTAATGAGGCAGGATCATTCGCCGACACCGCTATCACGTTATATCCTTGATTAACATAAGAATTAATCATCGAAACTTGATCAGAAGCGCTTGCGGTAGTCGGACCGTTGTATGTCAAACTAATGTTCAGGCTTTTCGCGATGGATGCAGCTCCCTGAGACGCGCCTGTAAAATAAGGGACACCTATCAATTTAGGAATCATCGCAACTTTGATGGGGCTACTACTTTTCGCCATCGCAGTAGTAGAAACAGTTAGTGCGGTAGAACTTGCAACCATTGCAAATGCTGATAAAGTGACAAGACCAACTTTCCAATTCAACTTCATTTTGACCCCTCCGATTATTGAAATAGGTGATGCTTGCCAATCTCACATCTAAAACTTTGAGATTACGCTTTCTCACTAACCACCTCCTTTTTAGAATCTCCAACGCTTCGTTGCCTGGATAACACTGCGTTAAGCTGCTGCATACCGACAGCCAAAACAAGGATGATGCCGGTAATTATCGATTGCTCTGAAGTTGGCACATTCAGCTGATTAAGCCCTTGTGCCAGCATGCCCAAAATAAAAGTGCCAAGCACTACCCCAGAGATGCTACCCACGCCACCAAATATACTGACGCCTCCAACAAGGCATATAGTAATCACTTGAAGTTCCATATCTTGCCCCATATCCCCACGCACTGACGCAAAATAGGACCCTAAAACGATTGATGCTAGTCCCGACATCAAGCCTGACGCTATATAGGTCCATAGTTTAATTTTCTTCACAGGAACGCCTGAATACAGCGCCACATTCTCGTTATTCCCAATAAAGACTACCATTCGCCCGTACTTTGTTTTTGGGGCTGTTCGTTTAAATTGTTGTTTTGTTGACCAAAATGTGAGTTGGTCGTAAAATCTTCATACTAGCCTTAACGGAGGAATTCACAAGTGCTTATTCAGCAATTACGGGAAGCTCATTTCAAAGG
>JAJZCW010000015.1 GCA_021828865.1 Bacillota bacterium | reverse complement strand
TGCAGATCGCAGACGAGGGACTATCCACCTTCGGAATTGATCTAGGTGATTACCTGCTTTTCCGTGAGCAGCGCTGGCCCTCTTTAGAAGGTCAAATCTGTCTTCTCACGATGGGTGATGAAGTGACTATCAAAATGCTGGAATGTATCAACAATCCGACCGTGACTCTTCGCGTGGGAGGTGATCAGATTTTACCGCTAGAACTGGGGACAACCGATTTTTGTGTGATCGGGGTCTTGGACGGTGTAGTGAAAGAAAGTTTAGCTAAATTTTTAATTCATGAGCAATCAGAAATGAACTGGGGGTGTTAAATATTGCAACAGGGCGTGTGATCAAACGAAATGGGAAGTGGGCCTATGTGATTAGCCTTCCCTATGATCCCCAAAAAGGACGTTATCCGCAACGATGGCGGTCTGGTTTTGAGACAAAGAAGGCAGCACAAGAGGCAATGACAAAAGATTTAACAGATCTTGATGTCAATGCAGCTTCCAAAGCGACGATGACAGTAAAAGATTATTTAGAAGACTGGTTAACGCGATCTGTGGCAGGTAGAAATTCACCGCGCACTTTAGAAACTTACCAACACACCTGTAATTCATTTATTATTCCTTATATTGGTAATGCAAAATTAAACTCGATCACTCCAAATCAAATTGAAGAAATGTATAAAAAACTAGCTGAACGTGTGCAACCTTCCAGTGTCCATCGAGCTCATCGTGTGCTCCGAGCAGCCTTGAATCGTGCGGTAAAGCGAGGGATTTTAACGGTATCTCCAATGGTTAGAGTAGAATCTCCATCATCAAAAACCACATCACGAAAACCGCTTGGGCTATCAGATATTGCACAAATTTTAACGCACTTGAAACAGCACCATCCCGTAACTTATGTAGCCACGCAACTAGCCATCTCTACGGGAATGCGGCGCGGAGAATTATGCGGCCTTACTTGGAATGATTTCGATGAAGAACGGCACATGTTACGAGTAGTTCGATCTCGACAGAGAAGAAATGGGGTGGATATCGTAGGCGCACCGAAAACAGCAGCCAGTATTCGTCAAATACCAATTGGCAATCAAGTGATTCAATTATTGCGAGATTGGAACAACTTACATCAACAGCACACCCAAGAACGTGGAGTACCCTGGAATAATGATGATTTCATCCTACGACGCATTGATGGATTCATTATTGATCCAATGACACTATCCAGAGATTTTCGCAAAGCAATTATTGATTTACAGCTACCGGATATGTCATTTCATGATTTGCGACACCTTCATGCTACCATGCTTTTAGAAGCGGGAATCCCAGCTAAAGTCGTTCAAGAACGTTTGGGTCATTCGTCCATCACCATGACGATGAATACTTATTCGCATGTGACAGAGACGATGCAGGAAAAGGCAGTAGAAAAGCTAGAAGAAGCATTAAAAAATATATGACGGCAAAATAATTTGTAGCTCATTTGTAGCTTGGTAAGTTGAAAGCCTTGATACAACACCTAGAAAACGGCGTTAAATCAAGGCTTTTATGGTCGGAGTTACAGGATTCGAACCTGCGACCTCCTGCTCCCAAGGCAGGCGCGCTACCAAGCTGCGCTAAACTCCGATATGATAGTTCCATTCCATTTCCGCCACTTAGAATGGTGCGGGTGAAGGGACTCGAACCCCCACGGTTACCCGCCAGATCCTAAGTCTGGTGCGTCTGCCAATTCCGCCACACCCGCATCGAAAATGGTGAGCCATGCAGGATTCGAACCTGCGACACCCTGATTAAAAGTCAGGTGCTCTACCGGCTGAGCTAATGGCTCAAACAAGCTGGGGAGGCAGGGATCGAACCTGCGAATGACGGAGTCAAAGTCCGTTGCCTTACCACTTGGCTACTCCCCAAAGTGGGGTGAACGATGGGATTCGAACCCACGTATGCCGGAGCCACAATCCGGTGCGTTAACCGCTTCGCCACGTCCACCATGTTATGGATGTTGGCAGGGGTGGCAGGATTCGAACCCACGACATGCGGTTTTGGAGACCGCCGTTCTACCAGCTGAACTACACCCCTGTATTAAATTCCTGAAAAGCAACACCCTAAGTACTTCGTCATCGCCATGTCCACAAATCATAGTGGTGGAGGGGGAAGGATTCGAACCTTCGAAGCTTTCGCAACGGATTTACAGTCCGCCCCAGTTGGCCACTTTGGTACCCCTCCAGCTGGAGCCAGCGACAGGAATTGAACCTGCGACCTACTGATTACAAGTCAGTTGCTCTACCTGCTGAGCTACGCTGGCATCAACGACGACATGTCTGAATATATCATGCTTGCCATGGGAAAGTCAACGAAAAATAGAGCTAAGCTTCATTTTTCGGTTGGGCCTCTTCGCCAAAGTCAAACCGCACATTGCGACTGGGCGTAAACGTAGACACCGCATGCTTGTAGATCAATTGTTGCTTCCCTTCGGATTCAATTACCACAGTAAAGTTATCAAAACCCTTTACGAGCCCGCGAATTTGAAATCCGTTCACCAAATACACCACGACAGGAATGTTTTCCTTGCGGATTTGATTTAAAAAATTGTCCTGGATATTGACCGTTTTGCTTGTTGTCACGCTGGTGCCCCCCAAAATTCTATCTATCTTCTGGCGCCATTGCTCCGATGTTATCCTTATCTTTCCATAATAACCCAGCTTCTCTCAGTAAGAAAGACACATCCATCATACCATCTTCCTTAAGGTGATACCACCTTATCCTCTGATCAGCGCGGAACCAGGATAACTGCCTTTTCGCATAGCGTCTGCTTGCCTTTTTTATCTCATTCACTGCATCATCAAAATGGAGACGCTGATTCAAATACCCGAGCAGTTCCTTATAGCCAATAGCCTGCATCGAAGTATGGTTTTCATTGCATCCCATCGTGATGAGCTTTTTTACCTCATCAAGCAATCCTACTTTTATCATATGATCAACGCGCTCGTCAATACGTTCGTACAAGCGATCCCGCTCATCATTTAAGCCGATTAAAACAGGGGTGAATTGTTTCTCCCTTTTTTGATAACTTTCGCGCATGGGACTTCCCGTTTGCAGCACGATTTCTAGTGCCCGAATCAGCCGCTTTTTATCATTGGGATGTATTCTGCCCGCTGCCTCCGGATCTTTTTCACTGAGCTTTTCAAAAAGCACCTGTGTCCCTTCCCGCTCCGCCAAAAGCTCCAGTTCTTCGCGCAATGCCTCGTTTTTTACCGTCTCCGTAAAATCAAATTCATCCGCCAGCGAACGAAAATACAGCCCTGTCCCCCCAACGACAATGGGCACCTTCCCTTTGTGGTAGACATCGCGGATAATTTGCCTCGCCGCACTCGCATAATCATACACTGTATAGTTGTCCGTTGGCGCCACCACATCAATCATGTGATGGGGGATGCCCCGACGCTCACTAGGGGGCAATTTGGCCGTGCCTATGTCCATGTATTTGTATACCTGCATCGAATCCGCAGATATAATTTCCCCGTTTAATCCTTCCGCCAATTCCAAACTGAGCGCAGTTTTCCCTACGGCGGTCGGGCCGACAATTCCGATGAAAGGAATCGGTGGTGGTGTCATCATTTTCACCCTTATGATCGAAAAAATCTCCGCTCCAGATCGGCGCGCGTAATTTTCAGTGCGGTTGGTCGCCCATGCGGGCATGTAAAAGGATTGTCAAGCGGAGCAAGCGCCCGAAGCAGCGCGTCCATCTCCGCGATACTCAGTCGCTGATTGGCCTTGATCGCCGCCTTACAGGCACTCATGATCACCTTGTCTTCCAGTTTGGCAAATGGCGACACGTCTTTTTCATCAAGAAAATGATCGAACACTTCGCGGACCAGTGCGTGAGTATCAAGCCCCTCCCAAATGTTAGGTATCGCACGCACTAGTACCGCATCATCGCCAAACGACTCGTATAATAAGCCGAAGTTTTCTGCCACTGGCAACTGACGAAGCATCGCATCCACCTCATGGGGACGCAGGCTAAACGTCATCGGCACTAAGAGTTCCATCGCCCTCACCGTACTTGCGTGCAACTTCGCGCGAAATCGCTCATAGAGCACCCGCTCGTGCGCCGCATGCTGGTCAATCAAATAAACGCTCTCCCCATCCTCCGCCACAATAAACATTTTCAGTACCTGTGCCACCGCCCGCAGTTCCCCGCGCGGCGCTTCCACAGATACCTCTGGTGGCAAAGTGATGTCCGCTGTTGCATAGTCTTGGACTCCCCATTCGGCCAGAGTTGGTGATTTTTCCTCAACGATCGGCTGTTGGATCAAAAAAGCCGCCTGGCGCGAAGCTTCCGTATCTTTTGCCACTCGCTGTTCCCATGAAAAAGCAGCCTGACGCTCAGAAAGTCGCTGTTGCCCGTTTTCGCGCTCCACTGTGTGCTCCACTTTGCGCTCCAGCGTTTGTGGCGCCATCGGCGCCGAAAAATCCGCCTGTGCCCCAGAATTTCCACCCCGATAGACAACATCCGCATCAAGCGACCCAACGTCCGGAATATGAGCGCTCGCGACGAGGGCATCCTTTACCGCCTCTATGACAAATTGACGGACGTCCTTCTCCTCGCTGAACCGCACCTCCAGCTTACCAGGGTGCACATTCACATCGACCAGCGCCGGATCCATTACCAGCGACAAAAAAGTGATCGGAAAGCGTCCCTTGTGATAAGTAGTGCCAAACCCTTCGAGCACGGCACTTACCAGCATCGGACTGCGTATAGGCCTACCGTTCACCGCGAACCACATCACATTTCGACTCGCCCGCGCGTGCTCAGGCGCTGCCACCAGTCCCGTCATGCGGTAATCCGGGTGATCACCGATCACCGCCATCGCCATTTTTGCCACATTCGCACCGTATATCGCCGCAAAAACCGACAATAACTGCCCATCGCCTATCGTCTGCAGCATGACCCGTTCATCGGCTACTAGCGTAAACGCAATCTGCGGGTGCGTGATCGCCGCTTTAGAGACCACATCCACAATATGCCCCGTTTCCGTTTGCAGCGATCGTACAAATTTCAGTCTAGCCGGCGTATTAAAAAATAGATCGCTGACCTGCATTCTTGTCCCTATCGGCGCCCCAATCGGTTGGCGAGCTACTTTTTCTCCACCGATGTACTGAATTTCCGTTCCTGCTAAGGCGGATGGTTCCCGAGTACGAATCGTGACCTTGCTCACCGCCGCGATGGATGGCAGCGCCTCACCGCGAAACCCCAGCGTCTTCAAATGCGAAAAATCGCTGATTTGGCGAAGTTTGCTGGTCGCATGCCGAATAAAAGCCGTCTCGATTTCCGCCTCTGGAATTCCACCGCCGTTATCCAGCACCTCCATCAGTTCGAGCCCGCCACCCTTAATGCGCACCTCGATGTTAGTGGCACCGCTGTCGATCGCATTCTCGACGAGTTCTTTCACCGCAGACGCAGGGCGCTCAACCACCTCGCCTGCAGCAATCTGATTGGCCACCTGCTCATCCAGCACTTGAATCAGGCTCATCCCAACTCCTCCTTGATTCGCGTCTGCAGCTCATACAAATACATCAGGGCTTTTCGCGGTGTAAAGTCATCCAGATTGAGGTTCTCGATCTCCCGCTTCCATTCAAGATACTCCTCGCTCACGCCTTCTTCAAAGACGAGCGCCAGTTGCTCGCCGTCCCCTTTTTGTACCTTTTGAGTGCTCTCTAATTGCTTCAGGATGCGTTTGGCCTGTCTGGTCACCTGGTGCGGCATACCCGCGATTTTTGCCACCTGAATCCCGTATGACCTGTCCGCCGCCTGTTCCACTATCTGATGCAAAAACACAATTTCCTCGCCATGCTCCACTACGGCTACTGACAAATTGAACACCCTAGGCAACCGTTTTGGCAGCGCCGTCAGTTCATGATAATGGGTCGCAAAAAGTGTTCGCGCCATCAAATGATCATGCAAATACTCGACCATGGCCTCGGCGATGCTGAGGCCATCGTACGTGGCCGTCCCGCGCCCCACCTCATCCAGCAAAATTAGGCTCTGCGGCGTGGATTCTCGCATGATTTCCGCCGCTTCTGTCATTTCCACCATAAACGTACTGAGTCCTGCTGACACATCATCCGATGCCCCAATGCGCGTAAACAGCTTGTCCACGAGCCCGATGTGCGCAAAATTCGCTGGAACAAACGATCCCATTTGCGCGAGAATGACGATGTGCGCCACTTGTCGCATGTAGGTGCTTTTTCCCGCCATATTCGGGCCAGTGATCAGTGCAATTTGCCGATCTTCCGTATTTAGTCTGACATCATTTGGCACATAATCACCTTGGACGTGATGCTCGACGACCGGATGTCGCCCCTGCCTGATGACAAGATCCTGCGAATCATCCACATTGGGTCGAACATAGCGGTGCTTTTTAGCCGCAAGCGCCATGCTCAGGATCGCGTCGATTCTGCCGATCGCCTCTGCGCTCTCCTGAATATCGCGAAGGTGTCCTGCAATTTCTTCTAGTAGTTTTAAAAAGTGTTCATACTCCCGCTCTTTCAGTACATCGTCTGCCGCAAGAATCTCCTGCTCGCGCATCCGAAGCTCAGGCGTGACAAAGCGCTCGCCGTTTGTCAGCGTCTGCTTGCGCTCGTAATCAGGGGGAACCAGATGGAGATTGGCGCCTGAAATTTCTATATAATAGCCAAACACACGATTATAACCGATTTTAAGCGATTTAATCCCGGTACGCGCCCGCTCGCTTTGTTCCAGCGCCGCAATAAAAGACCGCCCACCTTTCACGAGTTCGCGCAGCCTGTCCACTTCCGCATCAAAGCCGTCGCGAATGATCCCGCCATCCTTACCCGTGCCAATAGGATCATCGATCAGACGTTCGCGGATTTGCGTCACCACACTCGTAAAATCCCTGAGCTTTGGCGCCACGAGCGCCACCTCTCCGCGCAGCTCCCGCATCGCCAGTCGATTTTTAAGCATGGTGGCTGCTTCTAGCGATTTTGCGAGCTGTACCAGGTCGCGTGGCAGTGCCGAGCCATAAGAAATTCGTGACACCAGCCGTTCCAGATCGTGAACGCCTTTTAAGTGTTCCTCCACCTCTGCAGACGTGATCACATCCCCCAACCAAGCCGCCACACTTTCTTGTCTAGCTTCAATGTCCGAGGCGCGTCGAAGCGGACGTGCGATCATTTCCTTTAAGTGACGTTTTCCCATCGCAGTTCGGGTAAAATCAATCACTTCAAAAAGAGTAGCACCTTTTCTACCCTCACGTAGCGGTTGCAACAGTTCTAAATTCCGGAGCGCGCTTGCGCTGATTTGGAGAAAATCGACATCCTCCAGCCACACCGGCGTTTTCATGTGCGTGAGTTGACGTTTCCCTGTGTATTCCAGGTATCTGACAAGTAGTTCAGGTGCGCCTTGAACCTCTGGTTCGCGCAACCACTCTGCTTTTGGCAGCAAGGAAAAAACCAGCTTCGCCTCACTCGTTAGCGCCAGGAGTGATGCTCGATCCTTCTCCGGTAACGCATCGCTTGCCACGATTTCGCTTACACCCAGTTGAAGAAACCAGTTTTTTAAAAAGTCGCGGCTCCCTTTTTTCATCCAAATATCACCAGTTAACGGGTCAGCCACAGCGCCCATCGCGATCTGATGGCTTTCCACTATGGTGGCAACAAGCGTGCGCGTCTCTTCGTCTTTCAGGTAATCAAAACCGGTGCCGGGTGTAATCAGCCGGGTGATTTCCCGCTTGACAATGCCTTTCGCGATTTTCGGATCTTCCATCTGATCGCAAATGGCGACCTTATAACCGGATGCCACCAGTTTGGCAATGTAATTGTCCGCCGCGTGATAGGGAACACCGCACATTGGCGCGCGATTTTCCCCTTGCCCGCGACCAGTCAGAGTGAGATCAAGTACCTCGCTTGCTACCTCTGCATCTTCAAAAAAGAGTTCGTAAAAATCGCCGAGACGAAAGAAAAGCAGCGCGTCTTCACACGTCTGCTTTACCGAAAAATATTGATCTAACATAGGCGTCCGCTTGGTCACGTAGTCTCCCCCATCTCCTCTTTTCGTCAGGGTTATTCTGCCAGTCGACTTTTTTCTTCCACCCTTTGGCCCCATAGGGTAAAGGTGTTGCCGTTTGTGATTTCTACAGGAAATTCCTGACCAATCCAGGATCTTGGCCCGTCTACTAGTACAATCTTATTGGAACGAGTTCTCCCGGATAAGATGTTCTCATTCGTTTTGCTGACGCCTTCAATCAGCACGTCAAGCGTTCGATGCAAATAACGGTCACTGATGCGCCGTGAAATCTGGTTTTGAACGTCCGCCAGGCGCTGTAAACGGTCTTTTTTCACCGCCATTTCTACCGGGTCCTCCAGCCTTGCAGCAGGCGTCCCCGCGCGCGGCGAATAGATAAACGTATACGCCGATTCATACTCCACCTCGCGAACCAGTGAGAGTGTGGCTAAAAAGTCCTCTTCCGTCTCTTCTGGAAAGCCGACGATGATGTCCGTAGTCAGCGCCACGTTTGGAATCGCCCTGCGAATCCGGTTCACGAGTTGTAGATAAAATTCCCTCGTATAACCGCGGTTCATTTTTGCTAATACATGGTTGCTACCAGATTGCACCGGCAGATGGATGTGTTCACACACGGTTTCTGTCTCCGCAATCGCAGCGATCAGGCGATCGGTAAAGTTCCAGGGATTCGAGGTGGTAAACCGCACTCGCTTGATCCCCTCCACATGTCCCACCGCACGAAGTAAATCGGCAAAATCCACACTGCCGATATCAATCCCGTAATCGTTCACGTTTTGTCCGAGCACCGTGACTTCTTGAAAACCCTCTTCGACAAGCCCTTTTACCTCATCCACAATACTCTCCAGCGTCCGGCTGCGCTCGCGTCCCCTTGTGTAAGGAACAATACAATACGTGCAAAACTTGTTGCATCCGTACTGAATATTTACCCAGGCACGCACGCCTTCCTTACGAGATTTGGGCATGTGTTCATAGATGGCGTCCGACTTGTCCCACACCTCCAGAATCGTGTCCTGGCTATGGATGGCCTGCATCACCAGTTCGGGAAGCCGGTGAATATTGTGTGTGCCAAACACCAGATCGATCCAGGGGTAGGTTTTCAATACCTTTTCCTGCACCACTTTTTCCTGCGCCATGCATCCGCAAAGTCCCAAAAGAAGTTCAGGATTCTGATGTTTTAACGGCTTTAACCGTCCAATTTCGCCAAACACCTTATTTTCTGCATTTTCACGCACCGCACAAGTATTAAATAGGATGAGATCCGCTTCCGTATCGACGAACGTCTCTTCGTAGCCCATCGCCATGAGCAGCCCTGCCATGGTTTCCGTATCGTGTTCATTCATTTGGCAACCATAGGTGATGATCTTAAATTTTTTTCCATCCGCAGTATGGCGAAGTTCTTCCGCCAGTTGGTATTTTTCATTCACTAGATCATTTGCGTCAATTTTTGGCCTTCTTGCCTGCGACCAGGTGCGAAGTTCGTCCTCAGAAAGTGTCACGAGATTTTTCGGGTGTATCTCTTTTTCCATCCTGCACCCACTCTTTTTTGTAAAGTAAAAAAAGGCACCGCGATGAAACCAGCGCCTTTTTCATTGTACGACAAATTATGAGGCTGTCAAATATCTCTCTCATTCAAGAAAGTATCCATTATCCTACCCGCTTTTGATACAGGTGACGGGCCCGGTATTGAATGGGGGCACGCACTGCATAGCGGATCGGCAAACTCCAGATGTGCACGAGACGGGTAAACGGAGATACCGCGAGGAGCGCGAGCGCCACCACAATGTGAATCTGAATGATGAGCGGCACATGCAGCATCAGGGTTTTGTCCGGATGGAACACGAGCACATCGCGAATCCACGGATTGACCGTTGTCCGATACTCATAGGGCCCCACCACGTTGTTGTAAATCAAGGTCACCGCATCGCCGATCGTGATCACAAAGAATAAAAGGAACACGGCGAGAATGTCCGCCACGCTGGAATTTTTTCGAACTCTTGGATGAAAAATCCTTCTCACAAGCAGGATCAGCATGCCAAGCCACGCGGCAATGCCTGCTAGTCCGCCAAAGATGTCCGCCGTCACATGGTACATCTCATCCGGGATGCCAAGCGCGTGGAACACTTCAATTGGCACAAGCAGTCCCACCACGTGTCCGCCAAAGACGAAGATGATCCCCCAATGAAAAAGACGACTTCCCCAACGGAGCATGTTTTTCTCTAAAATTTCACTCGACCTCGACCCCCAGCCAATCGGGCGATCAATCACTCGGTAAATGGCGCCAATCACCATCAGCCCCAGGGTCAAATAAGGGTAAATCACCCACCAAAACTGACTCCACATATCTATCTATCCCCCTCTTGCCTATTCAAACGTGATTGGATAAGGAACCTCTTCATCAATCAAATTCCTGGCTTCAGGCACAGCACCTGCCATCGCCTCCGGAAGCACTTCAAGTAGCGCAGCAAATACGGATTGGTAGGGGCTATTTTCGAGAAGATGCTCCACGATCGTCCGGCACACTTGTCGTATGCGCCCCTGCAAATCCAGTTCTCTTCCTGCATCAGGGTTTTCTGCGAGAAATTCAAGTAACAATGGCAGATAATCCGGCAGCTCTCCTTCGATCTCTTCGTAACCTGACTTCATCAGTAACTGACGCAATTCAACGAGTGCGGTTCCTCGCTCCCGTTTGTCGCCGTATTCATGAGCCGTCAGGTAGAGCGCCCTTTTTTCATCAAAATCAAAGGTGTCCACGTACTCTCGAGTCAGTACGGCGTTCGGAGTGCCTGCTAAGGTCGACACCGCTTCTTTCAGATAGCGGGTCGATGGTTCGGTATCCTTTGTCGCACCGATCCAACTCTTTACGTCCTCTAATTCTGTGACAAACCAATCCGCTTCGGGATAGGTGAGAAGGAGCGCCGCCATCTGAAACACATCCTGCTGATCCATTTTCCTCACACTCCCCTGCCGAGTACTGGCGCAATGATGCCTTCTGGTGGTGCAATATCTTCAAGGCTGCACGCCCCCTGCTCATAGGCGAGGTCTGGATCATTTTCACGCGGTCCGGTGGGAATGACAAACCGTTCTTCGTACTTCGCCACACCAAACATCCTGGCCATCGCTTCAAGATCTGCAGATATCAGATCCGCTTTCGCAAGATATTCGGGATCGGTAGCCTGACCGAGCGTCACCGCGCGCATATGTCCGCGCATCGCAGATAAGCGGTAGAGCGCACGTTTGACCACACTGACATCCCCTGCCGACAAAATAGAGGCGAGATACGAGAGTGGAATCCGCATTTCATCGACGGAGGCGAGAAAAGAAGAAGCGTTCAATTCATCCGCATTTGGCAATTGGCTCACGATCGGGCTGAGTGGTGGCACATACCACACCATCGGCAATGTGCGGTATTCCGGGTGAAGTGGCAATGCCACTTTCCAATCTACTGCCATTTTGTAAACAGGCGAGCGCTGGGCCGCCTCAATCCACGCTTCACTGATACCCGCTTTTCTTGCTTCCGCAATGATCGCCGGATCACTTGGATCGAGGAAAATAGACAACTGCGCCTCGTACAATTCTTTTTCATCCGTCACGGAGGCCATTTCCATCACGCGATCCGCATCATAGAAAATGACACCAAGATAACGGATGCGACCGACACAGGTTTCCGAGCAGACGGTGGGCAAGCCCGCCTCAATCCGCGGATAGCAAAACGTGCATTTTTCCGCTTTGTGTGTATTCCAGTTAAAATAGACTTTTTTATAAGGACAGGCACTGACGCAATACCGCCAGCCACGGCAGGCTTCCTGATCGACAAGCACGATACCGTCCTCATCCCGTTTGTAGATAGCGCCGGACGGACACGCGGCCACACAGGCTGGGTTCAGGCAGTGCTCGCAAATTCTCGGCAAGTACATCATGAACGTTTGCTCATAAGAAAAAGCCACTTGTTCCTGCACGTTTTTCCAGTTCGGGTCTTGCGAGGCGGACGCTTCACCACCCGCCAGATCGTCTTCCCAGTTCGGGCCTTTTTTCGGTTTTTCCATCCACTCGCCGGTGATGAGGGAACGCGGCCTTGCGGTGGGCTGATGCTTCTTCTTACCGCTTGTCGTCAGGTGCTCATAGTCGTAGGTCCAAGGCTCGTAGTAATCGTCAAGCACCGGCTGATCCGGATTAAAAAAGATGTTGGCGAGGCGTTTTGCCGTATTGCCAGAACGCAAACGCAGCTTGCCGTTTTTTAGCGTCCAACCACCACGATAACGCTCCTGATCTTCCCATCTCTCAGGGAAACCAGGGCCTGGTTTTGTCTCAACGTTGTTAAACCACATGTACTCGCTGCCTGGGCGGTTGGTCCAGGTGTTTTTACACGTCACACTGCAGGTGTGACAGCCGATGCATTTGTCCAGGTTCATCACCATGGCGACTTGTGCTTTAATCTTCAAGCCATTTCACCTCTTTCAGTGGCCTCACCAGGGCAAACACATCGCGCTGATGGCCCGTAGGTCCGTAGTAGTTAAATCCATAGCTGAGTTGGGCATATCCACCAATCATGTGGGTGGATTTAGGCAGAATGCGCGTAACGCTATTGTGCGTGCCTCCCCGATCGCCAGAGAGTTGACTTCCAGGTACTGCAATCGTGCGATCCTGAGCGTGGTACATCATCGAAACACCCTTTGGCACCCGGTAAGAGACGACCGCTCTTGCCGCAATGACGCCGTTGCGGTTGTACACTTCCACCCAGTCGTTGTCTTTGATGCCAATCGCCTTGGCGTCCTCTTCGCTGAGCCAGATCGTTTGCCCCCCGCGAAAGAGCGACAACATGCGTAGGTTGTCTGTGTAGGTGGAGTGAATGCCCCATTTTTGGTGAGGCGTCAGGTACCTGACGGTGACAGACGGCCCACTGACTTTGCCTGCAAGCGTATCCTTGTCGGTAAATGGCGCAAAATCTAGCGGCGGGCGATAAATGGGTAAGCCCTCGCCAAAGTCCAGCATCATCTCGTGATCCAGATAAAAGTGTTGACGCCCCGTGAGCGTTCGCCACGGAATTTTGTATTCAATGTTGGAGGTAAAAGGAGAATACCGTCTGCCTTCTTTTTCAAGTCCACTCCAGACAGGCGCCTCTAACGTGAGACGAGGCTGCACGACGAGATCGGAGAACTGATAGGCGGTTTCTTCATGCGCTTCTGCAATCGACTTTAACGGGACGCCGGTGATCTCTTCTAGCGCCGTCCATTCTTCCACCGCGCGCCTGCCATTCGTGGCACCAGAGAAAGTCATGATGGCTTCTGCTACCTGTCTGTCTTCCTCAAGGTTCGCATAGGTTTCGTCTGCTAATTGGCGGGTGCCGACTTTTTTCGAAAGCTCTTCGTATGCTTTTTTTGTATCGATTGTGATACCTTTTGCCGAAATGCTTTTTTTGGCGAGCGGACCAAACATCGTCATTTGGTCGTACAGCTTCGTATAATCGCGGGTCACCCTCACCAGTTTGGGCATTGTTTTGCCCGGAATGGGATCCACTTCGCCCTTCTTCCAGTCCTTCACCTTCCCGTGCGGTTGCGCGAGTTCATCCGGCGAATCGTGGGAAAGTGGCGCCATCACGATATCATCGACCTCTGGAAGCGCATCTTTGGCAAGCACAGAAAAGGTTTTGGCAATCGTTCGAAACGCGTCCCAATCGCTCTTTGTCTCCCAAGGGCGGGAGATTGCCGCCTGAAAGGGATGGATAAACGGATGCATATCCGTCGTACTGAGATCATTTTTTTCATACCAGGTGGCAGCCGGAAGGACAATGTCTGAATACAGGCCGCTACTGGTCATGCGAAAATCAATATCGATTAAAAGGTCTAATTTGGCTTCCGGCACCTGTTCGCTCATCTTGATCGTGTCCGGTTGCCAGGAAGTCTCTGCATCCGCAAAAACATGGCCATCTGCGCCTAGCAGATGCTTCAGGAAATACTCATGTCCTTTACCGCTTGCACCAAGCAAATTGGATCGCCAAACAAAGAGGACGCGCGGGAAGTTCCTAGGATCATCAGGGTTCTCGACGGCAAATTCAATCTCTCCCTGCTTCAGACCATTTGCCACTTGTTGGACGATTTCTTCCGTTGAGGTGGCCCCTTTGGCTTTTGCCGCCGCCACCACATCGAGTGAATTTTGCGTCCATTGCGGGAAAGAGGGTAACCAACCAAGTCTTGCAGCCATGGCATTCACATCTGCCGGATGCATCCCTTCAAAGCGACCAGGTTGCCCCATTTCGCTTGAAGCTGTATTTTTTTCCTCATAGCGATACTGTTCTGTCGCAAAATAAAAGAAAGATGTACCATTTTGCTGGCGCGGCGGACGCACCCAATCGAGTGCAAATGCCACAGTCGCCCAACCTTCTTGGGGACGCACCTTTTCTTGTCCCACGTAATGCGCCCAACCACCGCCGTTCACCCCTTGACAGCCAGTCAAGAGGACCAAATTCAAGATAGAGCGGTAAATCAAGTCACTGTGATACCAGTGATTGGTTCCTGCTCCCATTGCAATCAGGGAACGACCTTTAGTCATCGCCGCATTTTGCGCAAATTCTCTTGCTACGCGCGCCGCAAGGTTCCGATCGACGCCCGTGATCGCTTCCTGCCACGCGGGTGTATAAGGACTGTTATCGTCGTAGTCTTTTGGATAATCCCCCGGAAGGTCTCTGTTCACGCCAACGTGTGCGGCAAACAAGTCAAAAACTGTGGTGACGTAAAACGTCTCGTCGGCGTGCCCCTGCAACGCTTTCATCGGCACCCCGCGCGTCACGTGGCGCTTGCCACCCTCTTCAAACACAGGGAACTCCACCAGCGCATTCTCATCCTCGATGCCAAGGAGGCTGAGCCTCGGCGAAATCGCGTTTCCGTCTTGATCCTCTGACTTCAAGTTCCACTTTTTCGACTTGTCCCATCGAAAACCGAGACTGCCGTTTGGCACCACCGGGCGGTTGCTGAATTCATCCCACAAAATCGTCTTGAATTCGCCGTTCTCCACTTGATTCCCGATATCATTCGCACTTAAAAACCGGTCTGCCACCCATTTATCTCCCTGCTTTTTCAGCGTTACGAGAAAAGGCAAATCGGTATACTGTTTTGCATAATCGATAAAATACGGTTCAGCATGATCGATATAAAATTCTTTCATAATGACATGCGTCATCGCCATCGCAAGCGCTGCATCCGTGCCTGCCCGGGCAGCGAGCCATACATCCGCAAACTTCACGTATTCCGCATAATCCGGACTGACGCTGACCACTTTCATGCCTTTATAACGGGATTCCACCATAAAGTGAGCGTCCGGAGTTCTCGTCATTGGCAGGTTGGTGCCCCAGATGATCATGTAGGATGCGTTGTACCAGTCAGCGCTCTCCGGCACGTCCGTCTGCTCGCCCCAAATCTGTGGCGAGGCGGGCGGTAAATCTGCATACCAGTCGTAAAAACTGAGGATCGTGCCACCAAACAGCGACAAAAAGCGGGAACCTGCCGCATAGCTGACCATCGACATAGCGGGAATCGGACTGAATCCCACCACTCGGTCCGGACCGTATTGTTTCGCAGTATGTAGCATCGAAGCAGCAATGATTTCACTCACTTCCTGCCAGTTACTGCGTACAAGGCCTCCTTTGCCGCGTGCTTTTTTGTAACGTGCCGAACGGTTCTTGTCATTCACGATGCGCTCATACGCCTCTACGGGTGCTGTGCCTTTCGCACGCTCTTCCCTCCACATTTCAAGTAATTCCCCTCGCACATAAGGGTACTTCACACGAAGCGGGCTGTACGTATACCAGGAAAAACTGGCGCCACGAGCGCAGCCCCTTGGTTCATATTCCGGCACATCCGGGCCAAGTGAAGGATAGTCTGTTTTTTGCGTCTCCCAGGTGATAAGACCGTCTTTCACGTATACATTCCAACTACAAGAGCCCGTGCAATTGACGCCATGCGTCGACCGGACTACTTTGTCATGCTGCCAGCGTCCCCGATAAAGGTCTTCCCACGCACGGGAACGGGGGCTCTCTTCTGACCACTTTTGATTGAATACCTCTCCACGCCGCAAAAAATGCAGTCGGCCATTCCTTACCTTGTGACGTTGATCCATCGCGATCTACCTTTCCTTTCTCGTGCCCTGCGAGCTTTGGTATCCCGGTTGCTGATCGATGCGAAAGCGACTAGGACCCGCTTTCCACTCTTCTTCGAATGCCTCATAATTCGGGGCATTTGCCACCACCAGAATCATCCGTTCCAAAAAATCGCCATCATCCACACGGGAAACGGCCTCTTCCCACTGACTGATATTTTTATTGAAACGCATCCTGATAAGCGCCAATAAATCGGCTCGATCCTGATGCAGCGCCTCATTCATCCATGTGGCGTCCATTTACCAGACCCCTTCCTCCAACTGGGAGATAAATTTCTCCTCACTTTTACTATGAATCTGTCCCAGCTTCAGGAACCCTTCTGCGTACATCATCACTTCATCGAGTGAATCTCCTTGTTGGAGCTTTTGTTCCATCTCCATGACAAAGCGCTCCATTAGAAAATGATCCCGGCGAAACCCAAGTACGATGGGCTTCACATCCTCATTCTCCATTAGTTCAAGGTACCAGCCCGATTCTTCTTCTTTGGCGTGTTCCAAGGTAGATTCCCGCCAGTGCTCACAAAGCACAGCAAGTGTCTTAGACGCTTCCTCAGTTCTTCCGCTTGCAAGAAGTGACTTGGCAAGCATGGTGAGATCCGTGCCCTCTCCTGCAGCAGCCAAGTGAATCAAGTGATGGCTGTCCGCTTTTCTAAGCGCTGGTCCACTCAATACAAATCCTCCTCAACCTTTGTCGCTATCAAGTGATTACATTTTAATTTTTCGCTTACTTATACCATGAGATATTTATCACACCTGGATTGCCATCCAAGACATTTCTTAAAACGTTCACATTTTATTGATCTTATATTTAAACAAAAAAAAGAGCCTTTCGGCTCGTCGTTCTCATCTACTGTGATTATGATACTCACCCGCACATGCCGTACAGAACACGTGTTTTCGAACCCGCTCTCGCAGGTGGGGGACTCGCGCTTCGATCTTTGGCTTCCCTTCAAGAGGGCCTGTCAGCACGAAGTCGTATTCCTGTCTCCCGTTTAACACGTAAGGTTCAAAACATAAGTCGTTCGTACGTGCAGCGCAGGTGAGATTATGTTAACAAGTAGAGGCGTATATTGCAACAAGGAATAAACGGTAATCAAGGAATTGATGTCTTTACTTTATCATACCCTGATAGCGCTTTTCCATACGCCTAGCAATACTTGTGAGACTATCCAATAATCTCATTTTTCCATATTGTTCAATGTCCCGTTCATCAAATTTCATCGGTTTAGCATTGGCTTCAAATAAAATGGGCCTTCCATCCGGTGTCACGCTCGCATCCATTGAGAGTTCAGTCCATGTCCCCGGCGTTCGGGCGATAGCACTAGCAGCCGCTTCCGCCACGCTCACCAGATCACTGATCATTGCATCATGGTCGTTTCCAAACACATCCGTAAATACCCGATCGATCCGGTCACGGGTGCCTCCATTTGGGACATGTGTGGTCACGCTTCCAAGTGGCGCACTGCGAATCGCCATTCCAGATACCGAAAATCCCGACTCTGGTTGGTGATGAAGCAGCATTCGCACGTCAAACCGGTGACCGTTCCAGGTAGCAACATTTGCTTCCTCCTGCAAGAGGTACCGCCCGTATCTTCTTGATTGATCTAAAAACCAGCTGAGTTCGCGCCATGATAAATGACCGTGATCGATTAGCCTGCCTTTTTGTTGCTCCCGAACGTGAATCCCGGAGGCATTTTTTTGCAGATGCATCATTCCAATGCCCGCTTTTCCCGAGATTGGTTTTAGATAAAATGACGACCTTTCTTCGAGCCAACGGGCTAGATCATCCGCATCTACCAATTGTTCCGTTTCAAGTAGATAACCGCGAATTAGTTCCTCTTCGCGCCAGATTTTTGCGAGTTCCCACTTACTTAAAAAATGCGGATTAGTAATGACGTGTCCATTGCTTTCCCACTCGTCCATTTTCCCTTGGATTTTTCGTGATATTTCAAGGGGACGACTTGGAATGCGATTATAAAGCACGGGTGACACAGAGAGTTTGGGCTGCGGTACATACCTTTCGCGTTTGCCCACCCATTCATAAGGATCCACTGACCCATCGCGATTCACTTGAAAAAGCGCCATTGTTTGCCCCATTTGCTGTGCCATTTTGCCTAGCCGCCGAAAATGAGCGATGTTGCCGCCGATTTCCCCATCGTTACCGCCCGCCGTCAAAATGCCGATGCTCCCCATCAGGATACCACTCCTTGGTAAGCTATTGTTTTCCATTCGTTTTCTGAGAGTGAAACAGCATAATCAATGAGAAGCTGCAGGGAAGCGGCGTTTTCTTTGCGAAGAAAAGGGGTGTGAAAAATTGATCGCCCCGGTTTGGCGTTCGCTTCAAACAACACCAGTCTGCCATCTTTTGAAAACCCCATATCAAGCCCTAATTCCCCCATGGCAGGTTCAAGCGTGTCGCTGATGGTTTTGCTGATGGTGATTGCTGCCGCCTCCATCGCATCATATGCCGCCTCCGCTTGATCATGGAACCACGCATCAAGCACAGTAGAGCCTTTCACAATGCTTCCGCCACTTCGAACGTGTGTGGTGACAGCCCCTTTTGCTGCCACTTTTGCTGCATAACCCGTTACTTTGAAATCGCCACCAGGAAGTCGCTGGACATGCACGCGAAAATCTGATTTTCTATCGTGGTACGTACGAAGCGGAATTTCTTCTTGAATGATCCATTGATGATGGCCGATTTTTCGTTTGAAGTAGGCAATAAGCTCTTTTTTCCCTTCTAAAGACGTCACTTCTACTCCATTTGCATTTCTCATCTCCAGTAAAAACCGTGACCCCTTTTTTTCTAACCTGCAAATTCCCTCTCCCAAACTCCCGGAGATCGGCTTTAAGTAAAGCGAACCAAACTGGTTTAACCAGGATTCGATTTGATCCGGTTCCCAAAAATACCACGAAGACGGCAGATAGCTCGAAGTCTCATTATTTTTCCGTAAACACCTGTCAACTTCCCGCTTGTTAAAAAACCTCGAATTAAAGATCGGGATCTGAGCCCTTGCCAGCCATCCTTTTGCCGCTTTGGTGTGAGGATCAGACTCTTCTTTACGAGTGGGGATGCGGTTGTAGATCACTGTTGGTAAGGCTCTATTCCCGTGATAGCGAAGCGATGTTTGCAAATCTTCCGGAGTCAATCGAAATGCTTTTACATTTGCTTCACCTGCGGTCCGCAAAATAGAGCGTATATAATGAGAATTCCAGTTTTTTTCGGTCACTAGTATTCCCATGATGGGACGCTTAGTTGCCATGATTACACCTTCTCTCGTTAGGACGCTGCACTTCGTTTTTTCATCGTTACAGATTGTGGTAGCCCCCAGGCTGTCCTGATATCCAGCGATTCATCCCATACCTCGTCTTGGCGAATCATCGTAAAAATGGGTTCGATCATATCCTGATATTTGGCATACGTTTTTGTCTTTTCCAATTCGCGGATCGCTTCTTCGACGAGCGGAAGCAGGTAGTCTCTGTCGCTTTTGTAAAACGCCCTCGCAAAATCCTGCCGATGAAGCGGCAAATACGGTAATTCATGATGATGGTGGATAACGGTATATGCGAGTGCGAAAACAGCGTAGGTAATCTGTGGGTCGACAAGAAAACTCGCTGGCGTTCGGTACTCAAATCCACCATAATCCTTGATCCGTATGTCACCCAGGAATCCGTATTTTGGCCTTCTTCTGCTTGCCGTTTCAGGATCTTCAATGAGCATTAACGGCAGCCCCAAGTAAATATCCAGCAGATTGACGAGCCGCCCTGACATAGGAACTCCGCTGAAATGCAGATGTCCTCCAATTGGATAGCGGGAAAAAGGGGCACTGCCCGCCAACCACTCCGGATAAGGCCGTTTGGCAAGTTGTGTTGCCTTTTTAAGCACTTTTTTTACGTTGCCTACTAACTCCTCCGGCGTATCAGCAGGATCAGGCCTGATTTCCGCGAGCGGTCTGCGATTTCGGTCACCAGCAAATGTTCGGTCATCGCACCCAACCGGCCCTTTTTGCGGAAAATACCTAGAGGCCATCACCATTTTCCCTTGTTTGGATCTCAGCATGAATTCTAAATCCGTTCCAAGAAGCAAATGTCGAAAATCCGGATGCTGGAGTTTTTCTTCTTGGCTCATCCACTCCTTTACCGCATCGGCATAGAGGTCCAAAGTTCTCCCCTTCAGGACCGGAGTAGCCGCGACATCGAGCACTACTTGCCGTGATTTTGAGAGCACTCCCAGACTAACAAGCCCAAATTCCAAGCCCAATGCATGAACGGCCCTCACGGCGAGTTGCGTGATTTTTTTGGTTTCCTCATCTAGTTCACAAGGCACTTCCACAAATGAATCGGTAATCTGGTTAATCCGCTTGCTCAGCCACACTGATTTGTTTTCTGTACGAAAACAGCTAAGCGCCTTAAGATCAAAAACAGGCACACGGTAGTGTCGGTGCAACTGCATTTTCACTTCTCCGTCTTCTTCCGCACTGCGACTTCGCGGGCACGAGACTCCCGCTCTGCGAAGAGAACGTAGCAACGTCCGTCTTGAATCGGCACTAAGTAGCGCATCCCGTCGATTGACAGTCCAACCCAAATCGAGGTCCTCCGTATTGCCAAATCGAATCAACCGATCATCCGATTTGATGCCTTTTACCTCTTGGACAGGCAATAGCCCGTTCACGCGTTTGGCAAGTCGAGTCGCCGATGCCTGCCCACCATGGAGAAGAAAAAACCGCATCACATTCCCCTCCTATACACCTTTTCTCAATTCTCGATGGGAGCTGGCATATAGGTGCATGGCGTACAGAAGCGGTCGCTCCAGTGCCCGTTCCACCAATTCAATTGTTCCACGGGTCGTCTCGACATTTTTTCGGGGCTTTGAATTGATCTCGAGCAGATACACCTGCCCAGATTGATCCACCCCAAAATCCAGACCCATTTCACCGAGCGTACGTTTGGCCTTTTGCTCAATGATATCCGGCAACATTTTGACTAGGTTTTTGACTTGTTTACGCATCCGTTGATAGACGGTGGATGGCAACTCGTCTTTAAGCCAACTGATGGCGAAAGCCTCTCCCCCTGATGATAAATTCGAGACAAATTCACCTTTGGCAGCTAATCGAATGTAGGTTTTTGTACTCTTCCATTCGCCACGCTCATTTTTTTGCATAAGAACCCGAATATCGAGAGGACGATGGTCCACTTCAAGCAAAGCCACACCTTCCTGAAGCAAATACGGTTGTCTTTCAGTACGAGGCAAAAAATGATGATGAATAGACTCGCAATCACTAGTAAATTTCGTTTCTTTTATTGAGTGCTTTAGTCGAATCATCGCTTGCCATCCTTCTTCTTGACGAATCAGCTTGATTATTCCCCTGCCAAGACTGCCATGAACAGGTTTGATGAAAATCACAGGATATAAGGAACAATAATCTCTTAAGCGAGTGAGCGAATAGCGGAAGGTTTTCGGCAGATGCTCCTCCAATTCCTGAACTTCACTCAACCATTCATACACCTGCCATTTGTTAAAGTAACCGTCATTAAAAATGACCGCGTGTTTTCGCAAATACTGACGTTTCGCAGAAATTTTTCTGGCGGTTTCATACTTCCTTGATAATACTTGGTCATAAATAACATTGGGCACCGAGAGGGTCACTTTCGCTATTCTCTCCGTGGCATCTCCGTCCCTGCGGGTAAGGACATACCCCGATACCATCCCTGTTTCTACATCTACCCCTGTCGGATCGAACACACAGGCAAACAGCCTGTTTTTGTTAGCAATTTGCAAATAGTGAGTTAAGAGTGCTCCCTGCTGACCAACAAATTCGCCGTCAACAAATCGAACACGCGCCATAATGCCGATATCAGGGCGCAATAGTGACTCAGTCATCATCGAGATTCGCCCCTTATCAGGTTTTGCGAGTAGTGAGATAACTGGCATAATCCACGATACGCTCGAGCGATTGAATTCGCCAATCTTTGGATACTTTTCTCAGCATCCTCCTGCCCGGGCATGGATTGATTTCAAGAAAATACACTTGTCCAGATTGATCAATCGCAAGGTCAACTCCCAATTCAACGAGTGGCGGATATTCTTTTTGAAATAACCGGAAAACTTTACGTGCTACTTTTTTACCTTCCTCCACACCACGCTGCCACGACAACCTTTGCTCACTTGGAAGCAACTCTACCACTTTCTTTGTAGAAAAAGCCTGCCCGCCAGTATGAAGGTTAGTCGTGATTCCGCTTTTTTTCCCCACTCTTGCAATCGCTGTCACCTTGGGATGGTGCTGTTCTGAAGTTGCCTGAACTAGATAACGAAGGTCAATAGGTTCCCCTTCCCGTGTGCGCAATAGATCAATAGTCTCCTGAACAATGGCCGTTTGTCCCGAAAGCCTTTCATTGACTTCCTGCATCAAACCAGTTTGGTCCACGCTGGAAAAAGCTTTGATTTCCGTCTGACTTGATGCAAGAATGACGGCATTCTCATTTTTTTGTATTCTCATTACACGACTGCCCTGAGAGCCAAGCACCGGTTTAACGTAGAGATCATCAATAGTATCTAAAAAAGGAAATATTTCACTTGTTCTTTTCATGATCGACGTGTGCGGTAAATAAGCGCGTAAGAACGCATCTTTTTGCAGTTGTTGATATACCCTCCACTTGTTTCCCCACCTTCTTGGCAAGGTAATCAGTTGACTTTCCCGCTCTAACCAATCTTCTTCTTCAGCTATCAGACGTCTTAGCGAAGTGGGATAATGCACCATTCTCCGAAGAACCACCTGTGGCCAGATGACTTTCATTTTCGCCCATTCGTCGTGAGGGCTATCTATACTATTTTGCAAGCGGTATCCCTCTATTTCAGGACCAGCTTGTGAGAATCCAGGCACCAGCACAAAGAAATCCATCCCCTTGCCACTTGCGATCTTCGCCAAATCCCTGAACATACGATCCTGTGGACCAAACTTTTTGTTTCTACCCAATATTGCATACATAGCAAATGCAGTTTTCTGGATGTTTTCCAAATGGGCCACCCCCAGCATATCTCGCAAAAAAAGGGCGCTCTTCACGAGCCCCCACCCACCTTTTAGTAATTCATTGTGTGACTATCGAACAGTGCTTGAACTTTCCTCTACACTTTCCTCATCGAGGTAGCTTTCTGAATAATCGCTATAGCTTTCTTTTTTCGGCGTAGGGTCGCATACCATCACCCATAATTTAGTGCGACCAATCAGTTCTGCTTGATGCCCCATCTCGATGGTTACCGCCACTTCGCCTGTATCCTCATTCAAAACAGCATCAAGACAGTTGGGATCCTGCAACATGCGGACATCCACTGAAGTTTCTTCAAAAGTCCCCTTGGGATCCAATTCTTCGAGTGGAACTTGAATGGTGTAGTCCACTGAATCTTTGGCAACAGTGGTCTCCGAGTTATCGTGATAGGAGTACCACAGATTTAAGTCAAAGCGGCCGTGAATTTCCACCAAATCGTCGATAAGCGTTCCTGAACAATGATGATTCATCACCCAGCAGCCACCTACTGTAGTAGGCGGATTTTCCGGTTTCAGGGTAAACGTCTCTGTGGTGTATTTGGTCCCTTTACCGCATATCGCCTGGGTGATAATTTCGCGACAAATCGAATCTTTTGCGATCATCGCGCTGATCCTCCTCTTTCATAAGCCCTTGTTCTGTACTCCTATCTCTATGCCATATGCCCATGTTTGGTGAGGAATCCAATAAAAAAACGCCGGCAACCCGGCGTTATTAGTGAATGGTATTTCGCAGTACCCGCAATAAATTCTCCCCTGCCACTTTCTTCGCTATTTCCATGCCAAATTCATCGATCAGCCGATCTAGCAAAGCCGGATACTCTTCACCGTTTCTTAAATTGACGAGAGTCTCCGTGATCCCGTCAAAATCTGAACCCAGTGCTACCCCATCCGGTCCTGCCACGCGAAGCAAGTGTTCCATGTGCAAAATGAGGTCATCAATCGATTGGCTTTCATTTCCTCCTATAAAATGCGGAACAAACGTGACGCCAACCGTCCCCCCGCTTTGAACGATCCCTTGAATTAATTCGTCCGGCAAATTCCTGCGATGAGGATAGACAGCATGCGCGTTACTGTGGGAGGCCACCATCGGTTTTTTAGTCATGGAAAGGACATCCTCCACCCCTCTCCAGGCGAGGTGTGATACGTCCACCACGATCCCTAGGCGTTGCATTTCCGCCACCGCTTCTTTGCCGAAATTCGTAAGTCCTGCTCCGCGTTCCTCTCCCACACCATCTGCTAAACTGTTTGCGCCATTCCAGGTGATCCCAATCCATCTAATGCCAAGGCGATAAAGCGCATGTAATACCGCAATCTGTCCATTAATGGCATCGGCGCCTTCCAAGGACAAAATGGCACCTGTTGTTCGCGATGCAATCAGCTTCTCAATATCTCCGGAAGTAGTGACTAACTCAACGGCCCCGTTTTTTTCCACATCAGTGTGAAACCGATGAAGCGATGACAACACTTTATATAGTTGCTCAGATGGCGTAAATGACGGATCTACATACGTGACAAATACCTGCACATCGATCCCGCTTTTTTGCAGTTTTGCCGCACTTTGTTGCAATTTTGAATCCGCGTCATAAAAAGAAAGTCCCTCTGTCTCCATGCGATATAAAATATCCGCATGACCATCCAACACTTTCAACCCTCTGTACACAGTTACCCTCTCCCCCGGTTTTTGAATTGTCAATCTTCAGTGCGTAAGATGCGCCTGATCGCTGTGGATTTACCAGATTCATCGATAGTAATCAGCACAGCTGAAAATTGTCTAGGCCCTTCTTCGAGTTCGTGCTTGTTCGGCATTTGATCGATAAATTTTTGAATCATCGGTCCCTTCTTAAGACCAATAATCCCATCACGAGGACCTGTCATGCCGACATCTGTGATATAGGCGGTTCCACCGGGTAAAATCCGTTCATCTGCAGTCTGCACATGTGTATGCGTCCCTACAACGGCAGATACCTTTCCGTTCAAATACCATGCCAACGCCAGTTTTTCAGATGTCACTTCAGCGTGAAAATCAACGAAAATATAAGAGGTGGTTTGACGAATTTCCGAAACTATTTTGTCGGCAATCTGAAAAGGACTTTCATACAGCCCCATATAGGTTCTCCCGATCAAATTGATCACAGCTACCTGCTTCCCGTTCACTTCGCAATTGAGGTACCCTCGCCCCGGAGCATCCTCATGAAAGTTGGCCGGTCGACATATACGCATATCCCTATCGAGGGAATCATAGATCTCCTTTTGATCCCATGTATGATTGCCAAGTGTGACAAGCTCTACCCCTGAATCATACAGTTCTTCGAGCGCTCCAATCGTGATTCCTCTTCCGTTTTTTGCAGCATTTTCTCCATTTGCCACAATCAGATCAAGCGTTTCTTCCCGCCTCAATTGCTTTAGTTGTTCCGCCAAATAGGTAATTCCCGCTTTTCCTGTCACATCTCCTATGAATAAAAGGTTCACATAACCGCCCCATCCAAAAAAATAAGGGCAGCCAATTGGCCGCCTTATTTTGCGTATTCTACTGCTCTTGTCTCGCGAATGACGGTAACTTTAATCTGCCCGGGATAATCCAATTCACTTTCGATGCGCTTAGAAATTTCACGCGCCACACGAACAGATTCGGCGTCATCAACTTGCTCAGGTTTTACAATAATACGAATTTCCCGTCCGGCCTGAATGGCAAAAGACTTGTCCACGCCCTCATAGGAACTTGCGATTTCCTCCAACCGTTCCAATCGTTTCAAGTACACATCGAGCGATTCCCGACGGGCACCAGGGCGTGCTGCGGATAATGCGTCTGCTGCTCCCACCAGTACAGATATGGGCGAAGTATATTCCACATCTCCATGATGTGCAGCGATCGCGTTAATCACAATGGGATGTTCTTTGTACTTTTTCGCCAAATCAACACCAATTTCCACGTGAGAACCTTCCACTTCATGGGTAATAGCTTTCCCCACATCATGCAACAATCCGGCACGTTTAGCCAAAGTGATGTCCAGCCCCAGTTCAGCAGCCATAAGGCCAGCCAGATGTGCTACTTCAATGGAATGTTTCAAAACATTTTGACCGTAACTCGTACGATATTTAAGTCGGCCCAATATCTTCACAAAATCAGGATGAATTCCATGTATTCCCACTTCAAAAACGGCTTGTTCGCCTTCTTCACGAACGCGGTCATCGACATCACGCCGTGCTTTTTCCACCATTTCTTCGATACGCGCCGGATGAATTCTCCCATCCGCCACGAGTCTCTCCAGCGCGATTCTCGCCACTTCACGGCGAATCGGATCAAAGCCTGATAAAATAACCGCCTCTGGCGTGTCATCAATAATCAAGTCTACTCCAGTCAATATCTCTAACGTGCGTATGTTACGACCTTCACGCCCAATAATTCGGCCCTTCATTTCGTCACTTGGCAGAGATACCACAGATACTGTAGTTTCCGCTACATGATCGGCAGCGCACCGTTGTATGGCAGTTGCGATAATTTCCTTTGCTTTACGATCAGCTTCTTCTTTTGCCTGAAGTTCAATTTCCTTCATTAGAAGTGCTGCATCATGCTTGCACTCAGCACCAACTTGAGAAAGAATCTGTTCTCTCGCCTGGTCTTGCGTAAGACCTGAAATACGCTCCAATTCCGATACCTGCTCAGCCATTAAGTCCTCAAGATTCTTCTTAAGGTCCTCTACCGCTTGTTCTTCTGAAGCCAAGGCTTCACTTCGTCTCTCCATGGATTCAGTCTTACGATCTAGCGCTTCTTCCTTTTGCAGTAATCTGCGCTCTAATCTCTGAACTTCTAAACGGCGTTCGCGAAGTTCGCGTTCCGCGTCATTGCGAATCCGATGGGACTCTTCTTTTGCTTCTAAAACTGATTCCTTAATCTTTCTTTCGGCTTCTCTTTTCGCAGCCTCAATGATTTGTTCTGCCTGCGCCCTTGCCGCAGAAAGCGATGTCTCAACACCCTTACCTCGGGACGTAAACCAGAAAACCACTGCAATGGCAACGATGATCGCGGTAACCAAAAGACTGATAATAAATACAGCAAAGTGTATCACGTCAATCAATTGCCCCCTTGCTAAATTGTAAGCAAGGACGCCGAGATTCAAAAAAGGAATCCCTTAACAGTCATTCCGAGCACACGCGAATACAATGGAATCGTCTGCAATAACGATAAATAAGCAGATATACGCAATTAAATTGTACGATACTTGTAAAACCCTGTCAACCAATTTTCACTTTTTGCTGAGAAATGATTTTTAATCTATTCTAATTTACTTTAATTGTAAATTTTGTAAAGTTAATTTGATTCAAATTCATTTAGCTCTTTAAGTATCTTACGAATTGTTGAATTGGAGAATCCTCTTCTGCTCAGGTAAGCTGCCAACCTCATCTTTGGATTGTCTACTTGTTTGCGAACGAACTCGTTCCATTTTTTTTCAGCAAGCAATATGGCTGCAGGAATCTCGTCGTAAATTTCATTTTGCATGACACTTGCTATGGATGCACTTGATAAACCGCGTTTCATCATTTTGGATGCCAGCATTTTTTTGCTTTTTGTGGAGCCTGGTTGCTTCGCTCTTTGTATCAAGTATTGGCCAATTTCCTCGTCATTAACCCATTGCTGTTCCCGAAGCCATCCAATGACCTCTTCGCTAATGCTTTGAGTCACTTCTTTGCCATTTAAATAATGACGCACTTCCATTTCCGTGTGATGAGCATAACCCAAATACGACATAGCCAACTGCTTGGCAGCATAAATCTGATCCGCACGTTCAAGTTGTCGCTCTAGCGACTCATCAAACTCACACCCTTTTGACACGCTGCAAGCGATAATACTGCTGGCTTGGTACGGACCTAACGTTCTTCCGTCAGTTAGCAACAGATATCGTAATGCTTGTCGGCGAATGTCTGGCGTTATGGATGCCACGTGGAGTGCAACGTGTTCGCTCATAAGATGACGCCTCTTCAATTAACTATTCATCAAAATCAAAAGCAAGATCATCTTCCGCATCTGTATTTTGAATTGGGGCGGCATTTACTCCTGTCAATGTGAGTTCGCGTATTTTTAGTTCGATGGTATCTGCCACTTGCTTGTGCTCTTTGAGGTATTGTTTCACATTTTCCTTACCTTGGCCTAACCTCTCATCGCCATACGAGTACCATGCGCCACTTTTCTGGATGATGTCGAGTTCGGTACCGATATCCACGATACTACCTTCCCTCGAAATCCCTTCCCCAAACATAATATCCACTTCCGTTTGCTTAAACGGCGGTGCTACTTTGTTCTTGACTACTTTTACTTTGGTGCGGTTGCCGACGAGGTCATTTCCGAGCTTTAACGCTTCAGCACGGCGCACTTCCAAGCGCACACTAGCGTAAAATTTAAGAGCACGACCACCAGTCGTTGTCTCCGGATTGCCAAACATGACTCCTACTTTTTCGCGAATCTGATTAATAAAAATAGTGATGGTCTTCGATTTATTGATTGCTCCGCTCAGTTTGCGCAGTGCTTGCGACATGAGACGTGCTTGCAAGCCTACATGCGCATCGCCCATTTCTCCTTCAATCTCAGCCTTTGGAACTAACGCGGCCACAGAATCGATGACGATGATATCTACCGCTCCGCTCCTGACCAATGCTTCAGCGATTTCAAGCGCCTGCTCTCCAGTATCCGGCTGAGATATCAGCAATTCCTCAATATTAACTCCAAGATTATGGGCATACTGAGGATCGAGTGCATGCTCTGCATCTATAAATGCGGCTTGCCCTCCCAATCTCTGCACTTCTGCAATAGCGTGCAAAGCCACTGTGGTTTTTCCGGAAGATTCAGGTCCATAGATTTCAACAATTCGCCCCCGAGGAAATCCCCCGACGCCAAGTGCGATGTCGATCGCAATAGATCCTGTCGATACAGTTTCTACATTCATCAACGCCCTGGCTTCACCCAACTTCATGATAGAACCCTTACCAAACTGCTTCTCAATTTGCTTCAATGCCAAATCTAACGCCGTTTTTCGATCTGCCAAATCATTCACACCTTTCCCTGACGCCTGCCGTTCATCTTTACCTAACCTAATAATCTACTCACCGCTATTGTACAAATAAGAGAGGAAAAACACAAACATTTGTTCGTAACTTTACTATAAAAAAATCCCTCTCTGAAGCCAATGCCGAGAGGGATTTTTGCATTATCTGCGATACGATTGACCAGCGCCTCTAGGCCTTGCCGGTTCGATATTGACCCTGGAACCGTTGACGCGCGATTGACGAAGCGCTTCAAAGACAAAAGGCGCCGAATCTTCTTCAATTTCCACAAACGAAAACTTATCAAAGATATCAATTTTGCCAATTGCAGAACTCGGTATCCCTGATTCAGACGAGATCGTACGCACTAACTCACTGGGACCCATTTTGGCACTTCTGCCAAGGTTGATAAAAAACCTCACCATTCCTGGTGCTCCACCTGTATCGCCAAAATCGTATTGGTCATAATTGTTCACTTCAAGGTCTCCGTCTGAAGCCAATTTCAAAGCTGCAGCGGCTAAGTCCACAGGGTCAACCTCATCCACAAGCGGCCCCAATACGGCTTTATAATGGGAAAGTCCGCCTTCCTGCACTGCGACATGCAAACGTTCCCTCCAAATTTCAGCCTGACGCTCCGCCACATCCGCAAGTGTAGGGAGATCCCGTCCTTCAATGGTGGCTTTCGTGTCTCGTTGAATCATCTTTAACAGTTTGAATTCACGCGGTGTCACCAAGGTGATGGCAAGCCCGCGTTTGCCAGCACGTCCAGTGCGGCCAATGCGGTGAACGTAGGCTTCTGTATCTTGCGGGATATCATAGTTGAACACGTGGGTCACATTTCCCACATCAATGCCTCTTGCCGCCACATCAGTGGCTACGAGAAGTTCAATGTCACCGGAGCGGAACCTTTTCATGACTCGATCCCTTTGCGCCTGGCTCATATCGCCGTGCAGGCCATCCGCCATATAACCGCGTCCAATGAGGGCTTCGGTCAGTTCATCGACACCGCGTTTGGTCCGGCAAAAAATGATGCCAAGCGACACGTCTTCACTGTCAATTACCCGACACATGCTGTCAAGTTTGGTGCGCTCCAGCACTTTATAGTATACCTGATCTGTAAGCGGGACGGTCATCTCGCCACTCACCATCTGCACGTGCTCTGGCTTGTTCATGTAACGAATCGCGAGGCGCTTGACTTCAGGCGGGAAAGTGGCCGAGAAAAGAAGTGTCTGCCGCTCATTTGGTGTAGCTTGCAAAATCGTCTCGATATCTTCAATAAAGCCCATATCGAGCATTTCATCCGCTTCGTCAAGCACTACCGACTGTACGCGATCGAGTTTTAATGTGCCTCTGCGAAGGTGGTCAAGCACCCGACCAGGAGTGCCTATGATGAGCTGCACCCCTTGCTCCAGTGCACGAATTTGATGGCCAATCGACTGTCCGCCATAAATAGGGAGCACCTTAATCCGCTTGAATTTAGAGATTCTCCTCACTTCACCCGCTACTTGAATCGCAAGTTCCCGGGTAGGAAGCAGGACAATCGCCTGCACAAAGCGACCCGTTGATGCTTTTTCTACGAGGGGAATCCCAAAAGCAGCGGTCTTACCGGTACCTGTCTGGGCTTGTCCAATCACGTCCTTGCCCTCTAGCACCAAAGGAATACAGGTAGCTTGAATTGGAGATGGTTCTTCATAACCCATCTCATCAATGGCGTCTTGGAGTTTTTTGCTTAATTGAAAATCTAAAAAAGTCGTCATATTTTCACCTCTGTATCATTTAACAAATCCAATAATTGTTTTAGTGCCGCTTTTGCAGCCCTTACCCTCACCTGCATCCTGCTTCCAGGAAACACATGCCTAGCCACTGTGGTGGTTTGTCCATTTGTGGCGGCCACATAAACTAACCCCACCGGTTTATCCGCTGTTCCTCCGGTTGGACCTGCGATTCCCGTCACACTAACGCCAAAGTCGCAGTTTAATCTGTTCTGGATGCCAAGTGCCATTTGTTTTGCTGTCTCTTCACTAACCGCGCCATCTTTCAACAGTATCGATTCACTTAAACCCAGTTGCGCTACTTTGACTTCATTGTGATAGGCGATTACGCTTCCTGCAAACACTTCTGAACTGCCTGGAATGTCAACCAGCATCGATGACAATAGGCCGCCAGTGCAGCTTTCTGCGAATCCTACTTTCACACGCTTCTCAAGCAATCGCCGAAATACAACCAGTGATAGTGTATCCTCATCATAACCATAGATGTATTGCCCCAAACGAGCTGTGATTTCCTTTTCTATAGGAGCAATAAGCGCAAGCGCCTCTTCTTTGGTTTGTGCTTTAGCCGTAATGCGAAAAAGCATTTCCCCTTCACCTGCAAGAGGTGCAATGGTGGGATTGGACTGCGTCTGCAAAAGATCCAGCACCTTGGCCTCAGCAGCCGATTCACCGATGCCAAACAGGTGCAGCACGCGGCTCGTAATCGATCCCGAACCAGAGATGCGCTCAAGAATTGGTTTGACCTCGTCGCTATACATCCCTTGCATTTCAAGCGGCGGACCCGGAAGTAAGAACAAGTGTCGCCCATTCCACTCCAAGTACTGACCAGGCGCAGTCCCGCGCGCGTTAGGCAAAAACTTTGCATCGCCTATCCGTTCTGCTTGCCGCTTATGTACCTCTAGATAGGGTCGTCCCAGTTTATCAAAATAAGGGACAATGAGTGACTGAAACGCATCTTCATCATAGACAAGTGGCAAGTCGCAAGCCTTTGCAACCGCATTTCTCGTCAAGTCGTCATCAGTGGGACCAAGTCCTCCCGTAATGACGATCACTTGTGAGCGTTCGAGTGCCAGTTGTAATTGGCTGACAATCCGCCCCAAGTGATCTCCCACCGCCGCATGATAATAAACGCCAATTCCAAGTTTGGCGAACTCAAGCGACAAAAACCTTGCATGAGAATTGGCAATGTCTCCGAGTAATATTTCTGTTCCTAATGCAATAAATTCAGCGTTCACAGCACCCTCCGCCATTATTCGTCCGCACGTATGGCATGGCGATTTTTGTAGAAGTAGTCAAACCCACTCCAAAGCGTCATCAATGCAGAAACATAGAGCATTACCTGATCCATGGGAAAGCCGATATAGACAAATGGAAAATTATTTAACATAAGTAACACGATTGCAATCATTTGCGTGACGGTCTTCCATTTCCCAAGCCAACTGGCTGCGATCACCGTCCCAGATGTCGAAGCAACAGAGCGAAGACCAGTCACCGCAAATTCTCGACCAATCACAATGATGGCGATCCAAGCCGGTACTTTATTTAGCGCGACTAGCGATATCAACGCTGTCGAAACCAACAGCTTATCGGCAAGTGGATCCATAAATTTTCCAAAATTAGTGATTAAATTTCTTTTTCTTGCAATGTACCCATCAAGCGTATCAGTGGCTGATGCGACAATAAAAATCACTGTCGCGATAATCGCACCTCCAGAAACCCAACTGTTTGCCATATGCCACCCCCAACCAGGAGTGGGAATAAGCAAAAAAACCATGACAAACGGAACCAGAATGACTCGTGCCACCGTGATTCGATTTGCCAGATTCACTTAGATGGCCTCCCCAACAAGATCGAATTCGAGCGAGTGGGTAATGTGTACCGGAACAATACTTCCCACTGTCAGGTTATTGCCAATGACATGCACTACGCCGTCAATTTCATGCGCATCAAACGGTGTGCGTCCAACATACTGGCCTTCGTATTCCTCACTCTTTTCTTCAATCAAAACGCGGACCACCTGTCCAATGTGACGTTCCAGGCGCTTAGATGCCACCACACGCGCGACTTCCATCAGTTCGTTTGCGCGGCGTTCCTTGATTTCGCTCTCTACTTGATCAGCAAAAAGAGAGGATGGCGCTTCTTCTTCTGCAGAGTAAGTGAAAACTCCAACATGATCAAATGCAAGGTCCCGGACAAATTGCTTCAAGTTCTCGAAATCCTCATCTGTTTCCCCTGGAAATCCGACGATAATGGAAGTGCGAATCACCACATCCGGAACTTCCTCGCGAATTTTTGCAATCAGTTTACGAATGTGGGCTTGATGCCCTGGGCGTTGCATAGATCGCAAAAGATGATCTTCCGAATGCTGCAACGGCAGATCAATGTACTTCACCACTTTTGGCAAGTCTCGAAATGCCGCAATTAATTCGTCAGTAAAATACCCGGGATAGGCATAGTGAAGGCGAATCCATTCGATGCCTTCCACTTCATTCAATGCTCGCAACAGGTCCGCCAATCGGCGCTTACCGTATAAATCATAACCGTACTGTGTGGTGTCCTGGGCAATCAGGTTGATTTCCCTGACTCCCTTACGCGACAGTTCTTCGGCTTCCCTCACGATACTCTCAATGGGACGTGAGCGAAATTTCCCACGCATCCTGGGAATCACACAAAACGTACACTGATGATCGCAACCTTCTGCAATTTTGACATAAGCAGAGGAAAGGTGTTCCGGCAATTTGCGCGGTGTCAACTCATCATAAATATACACAGGATTCCCAACAAATTTAGGTCTTTCACCAGATTCCACACGTTCCATCAACTCAGTGATGCGAGTGAATTCACCCGTACCCACAACCCCGTCGATCTCGGGTATTTCCTCCAATAATTGATCTGCATATCGCTGAGCCATACAGCCGGCAACGAGTAATTTCTTGCTGGACCCTTTCACTTTGATATCCGCCATTTGCAAAATGGTATCCACCGATTCTTGCTTAGCGACATCAATGAAAGCGCACGTATTGACAATGACAACATCCGCTTCTTCCGGATCCTCGGTCATCACATAGCCTTTTTTTTCAATCAATCCGGACATCACTTCTGAATCTACCAGATTTTTTTCACAGCCTAAAGTGACAATTGAAACGCGTTGCACTGTCATCACTTGTTCCTCCAGAAGCTTTTTGACAAAAAAATGTAGCGGTAAAACCGCCACTTGATTTTTGGTCTCATTACCCAATTTGAAATTATATCGCTATTTTATAAATGTGTCAAAAAGTAATTGTAACCTCTTTATCGATAATTCACAAATTGCAAATCAACTGGGTAGTCTTGGCTCTTCAAAAGTTGAATGACAGACTGCAAATCGTCTTTGTCTTTTCCTACTACACGTACCTGATCCCCCTGTATAGAAGCCTGGACTTTGATTTTTGAGTCCTTGACTGCTTTCACAATTTGCTTCGCCACGTCCTGAGAAATACCTTGTTTGATTTTGATGGTTTGCCTGACAGTTCCCTGTGATGCCGGTTCAATTTTGCCATAATCGAGGGATTTGAGTGTCACATTCCGCTTCACCAATTTGGATTGCAGGATATCGATGACACTCGTCAACTTAAATTCGTCATCACCGATCACTACGATCTCTTCTCCTTGTAACTCTAGACTACTTTTGCTCCCCTTGAAATCAAATCGAGTTTCGATTTCCTTCTGCGCCTGATGGACCGCGTTGACCACTTCCTGCATGTCTGTCTTTGACACAATATCAAAAGATGACTCTTTCGCCACGATTAAAACTCCCCCTCAGTTAAACTTACTTGCGATTAAAGGTATAGGTGAAGCCTCCGTTTGAATGCTTATTCAAGGGGGCATTGACCCCATTAATCGTCATTTCAATATGTGAACTGTTTCCCACAATCATCGACATGCTTGAATTTGCCTTCCAAGTCTGCTGTTCGCCAGGTTGAAGAGTTAAGCTGGGGACAATCACATTACCATCTGCCGTTACCTCAAACCAGCACTTCCCTGACACCGCTTTAACCGCTATCGTTAACGGTTGATTCGTGATGACTGAGTAAGTGGCCGAATATCTGCCTGTCGCTGTTTGGACAAAATTGACCGATGGCAAGACTGCCTTTGGATGATGCTTTGGTTTAGTGCCATGTGACTGCGCTACCGCAGAACCTGTGGCCTTCGGATTGATAACTGTACCCGTTGATGGCAACTTGGACTGCGGATGGGAAGGTGATGAACTCAAAGAAGTATACGCAACGACCGCAGCAGTAAAAAGTAGCACCACGCCCGCCACCCACATGATGCCAGATGACTTCGATCGGTGTTTATTAACTGGCTTACCTACCACCCCGCGTTGTTTCCGTTCAGCCATCACTTTATTACTAGAGGGCTTTGCCTTACGCGGTGGCATTGCAGGCACAGAGACAGTAGGTTTTTGTACCTCTCGTTCTTCTTGTGCTTGTTCGGCTGAACTGCCCAAATATTGATTCGCTATCTTTGCGCCGTCAAGCCCCAAATAATCCGCATATCCACGCACAAAACCACGCGCATAGACAATTCCGGGCAATACACTGAGGTCCCCTGATTCGATCGCCTGGACGTACCGGCTGCGTATTTTGGTGGCTTCCACCACCTCATCAATTGTCTTTCCTTTCTCTTCCCGAGTCCGTTTTAGATATTCACCCAACTCATGCAAACGGGCTACTTGATGCTCTGCCTCCTTAGAGGAGCCTGGGCCATTGCTTTGCAGGCGAAACACCCCCTACCCCTAATCCTATTGACCTAAGTGCTCGAGCGCTTCATATGTAATTTCTTCATCAGGAGTATTGCGCAATTCAATCACGCGATCAAACAAATTCCAATTAAATTCCGAGTGCTGAACGAAAATATCTGGATGCTCAATAATTTTAGGTGCATCGAGTCTCAAAATGCGTTTCACCAATCGCATATGATCTTCGTTCCCCCTCAGTGTAGACACAATGCCATCAATGATATACACATGATCATCGGTGCTGAACTCCTCATCTTCCAAATCAGTACGAATGGTCTGCTTCAGCAGAGTGGAAGAAACAACCGTCCATCTTTTCCCTGCATACACACTGGCAGCCACCAAGGATTCGGTTTTCCCGACTCGCGGCATTCCTCTTATCCCCATCACCTGATTCCCGGTAACCTTCAAGTGTTCCCCGAGAAAATCTACCAACATACCCAGTTCATCACGAGTAAATTGATAGGTATTCACTTTCTCTTCCTGTTCCGATTTTGTTATCAATTTGCCATGTCGAAGCGCCAATCGGTCCAATAATGTGGGTTGCCGCAATGCAGTCACTTTAATATTTTCTACATATTCAAGCAACGTGCGCAAGCTCTCTATCTTGGCAGGATCATCGGTGCGAATCAAAAAACCCCTTCTTCGATCCTCAATATCCCTGAGAGTCTCAATATTAATGGCCATCATGCCAAGCAGTGAGGCTATGTCTCCAAGTAGGCCAAAACGGTCTTTATAAATATGATATTCAAGATACCATTCGTTCAAACTATCACTCCTAACCTGTTGTGGTATTAAGCGTAGGAGGAACCGGCAGATGTAGCGATTGCGCGGTACTTACGCTTGGTACGTTTTGTAGAAACCCTGTGGGCGAGAGCGTGCCTGTGGAGATCATCTGTTCGTAATTGCTCACACCGACTTGATGCTGCCAACTGGAAACGGTATTCAGTTGAAATTGGACAGACACATTCCACACCGACGGAAGGGATTGATGGTGATAAATCGCATTCAGTGCTGCTTCGACGCCGTTTGCAATCAATGACGTTTCTGAATAGCTTGCGAGAACGGCTGTGCCTGACAGGTTGTTGTTGCTGTTCACAGCGACTAACTTTTGATTGGCGGTCACCAGTCTTGAAAGATCGCTTGCTGGCACTGTCCCCCACACCACCCATACTCCTTGAGAGATGGTGGTACTGACTGGTGGATTGACCCACTGCACTGGATTCGATGAAAAAGCAGCATGAGCCCCCGAATACACGGCATCCACCACTGACGTCTTGACCGTGGAGGGAACGGTATAACCCGGCAAGATATTGATGGATTGCCCGCGTGCAGTACTTCCACCCCCAATATACCCGGCAATAGATGCCAACTGTTGATCGCTAGCGGTAAGCGATGTGATATTCTTCCCCGTAACTCCTGTTGAATTTCCAACCAAATAAAAATGCGTATTGGGATGCTTTGCTGGCAATTGCATCAATTTAGCACTTGGTTGTATCAGGATGACCGAATTGGCTGTAGAGTTTTCAATTTGCTTCAGCAAACTGGACAAGGCCACGCCATCAGTCCCAAGCGAAATGACACTTACTCCTTGCGGTGATTCAGCTATCCTCGTTGCCACTTGTGCGCTTTTCAACCATGTGTTTGGCCCCACCACCAGCACACTTGTCTTTTTGACTGTGGGAGTCAGATCCGCCACATTGATAAAACCACAACCTGCAAGAGAAAAAACAGTCGCCATACTTAGAAAACTCAAAATCACGCGCAAACGATGATGCATTAATCCTGACCCCATCAATTTTATTTTGTTCATTTATTGTACCATCATAGAATCCAGACTTGCTAGTTAACTCATGTTGTCTCATAATAAATTTGAGGTGTAAGCAATGAATACAAATAAGGACCATCGGTCAGTGGCCCAAGCGTTTTATCAATTAAATTTCTATCTGAAGACCATCGAAGCCCCTTTTTCAGTAAAGGATCTTTACCATAGCGCGTATGCAGAGAGACGTGGAGAAAGGTATCAGGACGAATGGATCGGTCATCTTGAAGATGATCCCAATGTTCGAGCCAGTTTAGATGAGCCATTCACCGCCCACACCATCATAGAGACGCTCTTTAAAACGGGCCATGAAGCGATTTTCAGACAGCTCATCAAACACATTCGCAAATCCCAGATTGGCTTTACGCAACTGTATATAGTTGGCGCGGAAAATCACCGTTACGAACCCTAAACAGTACGGTGCACGACGAAGATTCTGGAGGCGCTATCGGTACTCGGCAAACGCCTGAGTGGATAGCGCCCCATTAAAATTATCGATATGGACCAACTGATTCATCAGCTCCGTCCCCTGGTCCGCAGCAAGTGCGGTAAGCGACACTTCCTGTAACGCCTTCCTTCCAAGCCCAGCCGCCATCATATACCTTCCATGATAAGTGGTGTAAAGCGCAGCATAGTCAACAGGAATAGGTGACACTTGGTAGGCGGTTTGCAAAAAGCGAGTTGTCATGTCAGATGCAATGCTATACTCATCTCCATACCCGTCTAAAGATGCGGTTCCCACAATCATTAAATCCCCGTTTTTTAACAATTGATAATAGACTTCTTCAAGTTCCGGCACAGCGCTAGTCAACGCAAGCGAAAGCTTTTTTTCCACTCCTGCTGAAATGGCGAGGTTTGAAAATTTGACAGGCGGCGAGATAGGTACAAGACTGGTCGTGTGTTTTGGATAATACCCCAACCACATGTACAAAAACGCCAAACCAATAGCGCCAACCAATATTAGCCACACTTTTTTTCTCGTTATCCATTTTATGAACATTTGTGAACCTCCTGCAGATGCTGAATACATGTATACGCATCAAACAGGAAAACATGTCCACATTTACATATTGGATTGACGCTCTACCCAAGCTTCCCGACTTAGTAACACTTCTCTTGGCTTACTGTTTTCAAATGGTCCGATCACTCCAGATTGCTCTAATTGATCGACAATACGCGCTGCCCTAGCGTATCCCACTTTTAATTTTCTTTGTATAAAGGAAACAGAGGCCTGCTCAGACTCCACCACCAGTCGTACCGCCTCTTCATAAAGCGGATCATAATCAGCACTGGCATCATTTTTCTCGATTTCAAGGTGGCTAAAGTCCTCCACATATTCGGCTTCTTGTTGTTTGCGCACATATTCGGTAAGTTTTTCGACTTCATTTTCAGAAATAAATGCCCCTTGCAAACGAATGGGTTTGGAGGCGCCTACAGGCATAAAAAGCATATCTCCCCTACCAAGCAATTTTTCAGCGCCAGCCATGTCAAGAATGGTGCGGGAGTCCACACCGGATGATACGGAAAAGGCAATTCGCGAAGGGACATTTGCCTTGATCAGCCCCGTAATGACATCAACTGAGGGGCGCTGAGTGGCTACCACCAAATGAATGCCCGCTGCCCTAGCCATTTGTGCGAGTCTACAAATGGCGTCCTCCACATCACCTGGTGCTACCATCATCAAATCCGCTAACTCATCAATAATCACCACGATCAGTGGCAGAGTCGGAATTCCCTGACTGATAGCGTATTGATTGTAGCGTTCAAGATCTCTAACTTTGGCCTTGGAAAAACGCTCATAGCGCTGCTCCATTTCTGCCACTACTTTTCGCAAGGCACCAGCCGCTTTACGAGCATCTGTCACGACTGGCGAGAAAAGATGGGGAATGCCATTATATACACCGAGTTCCACCATTTTGGGGTCGATCATAATAAACTTGACTTCATCCGGTTTTGCACGAAAAAGCATACTAGAGATAAGCCCATTGATACATACGCTTTTCCCAGATCCAGTAGCTCCTGCCACTAACAAATGGGGCATTTTGGCCAGATCTGCAATAATGGCATTACCTGCGATATCCTTACCAAGGATAAAGGAAAGTGGTGATTTTGCTTCCTGAAATGTAGGGGTTTCAATCACATCGCGCAGCGTCACCACAGCCACTTCATTATTCGGCACTTCAATCCCCACCGCCGACTTGCCGGGGATCGGCGCCTCAATGCGAATATCCCTCGCGGCAAGCGCCAACGCGAGATCATCTGCCAGATTGAGAATCCGCGAAACCTTAACCCCTGTCGCAGGTTGTATCTCATACCTCGTCACAGCCGGTCCGCGACTATAGCCCAACACTTTAACATGTACGCCGAAACTCTCAAATGTTTCGGACAGCTTCGCCGCATTTGCTTGAAGTTCTCGCTGTGATGCGGTTCTTTCCCCTTTTTTAGCCTCACTTCGATGGAGAAGTCGTGGGTCTGGTAATCGATAGGGACGCACAGGATGGTTGGGTGTCACCTGTGCCCCAACGGATGATGTGAAGAGTGGGTCCGGCGCCAATTCCTGAAATTCGCGCTCTGGCAACCGAACGACGATTCGATGATCCTCAGCCTGCACCTCAAATTGTGGCTCATTAATTCCGTTGTCCTCGACGTGGAGTTCGTCGTGTTGCCAATCGGCTTCTATTTGCCCACTTTCCGTAGTGATGAAATGCTCAAAATTCGGCTCTTCATGGTATGGCATTCCAAAGTCAGGAAAAGGAAAAGAATTGGAAGACATGGTGTTTTCCTCATTCAATTCATCAAACGTCTTCACCGCATCCTGCGCCATCGAATTGTCTTTTCTCCTTTTGCGACCTTTTCTTTTACTAGTTGGCAACTCCTCGTGAATTTCATCTTCACTGCTCTGCAATGGTGTGCTTTTTTCTGATTGACGACGGACTTTTTTCTTATTGCCTTCCGCCTGCAAAGAGCGGGAGAACCATTTCACCGCTCGCGTCCAACCGCGATCAATGCGTTTTTCAAAATACTTCGATCCTTTGCCAAGAGTCGTAACTAGAGAGCGCCTGGTAATGAACACTAACCCTACTAAAGTCGATGCGATCAGAATGAGTGTAGTTCCAGTAACGGCAAACAGATATTTTAATCCGCTGAAAAGAGCAAAACCGATCATCCCGCCACCCGCACTTGCAGGAGGCATTACCCCGTTTTTGGTTTCCACAAGGACCTTTAGTGAAGCGGAAAGCGTATTAATCCCTGTCCGAGTTAGCGCCAACAAGTTAGGATTGCTCCCGTATGCTTTCACCGCTAACGCATAAAGATCCATTTCACTCCAAGTTAATACCACAAGAAGCAACATCAAAATTCCAGTTTGCAGTGAAGTAAAACGAAAGCGATGGCGCTTGATCATGATCCAACCCGCCATCCATAACAGATAAAGAGGAAGCAAGAAGTGCCAGTTGCCAGCTAATACGACACACAGATCATCGAGGGATTGTCCTACCGCACCCAGATCCCCCAGTATGACCAGTCCCAGCACCAGTAGCGCCAAGCCAAATATCTCGTATTTGAGTAAACGTTTCGTGTGATCCAGCTTAGCCATCAAACTTCCTCCAAATTCTCACCATTCACAACTAGTTCGCGAACACATGATCGGTTTCCTGCATTAAAAAGGTTCCGCATCGCGGAACCTTATGGAAACAAGCGAATCACCTGTCCTGGCATCCATTCCGGCTTTAGGTAATCCCCGGCATTAGGCGAAATTAACCGTTCGATTTTGGCTTGTCCAAAACCTGTTACTTCCACAACCATGACCACTCCACCTACGTGCAAGGTTTCTTTTTTCCCCTGAGTAGGCGGTTCGTAAAGATTCTGAAAAATAAATTCGGAAGGAACGATTGACCATATCATTGTATGCCACCCTTTGGTTTGCGCAATCGATATTCTTCAATCATGTCCTTCAGTTTGGCCATTGCCGACCCCACCCCGCCAATTTCGTTGATGAGCCCATATTCGACTGCATCGGGTCCAATCAGGGTGGTTCCAATATCGCGGGTCAACTCGCCGGTTTTCATCATCAATTCGCGCAAGGTAGCCTCAGAAATTCGTGAATGCTGGGTGATAAACCGCGTCACACGCTCTTGCATGCGCTCTAAGTATTCAAAGCTTTGCGGTACCCCAATGACAAGCCCATTCAGGCGAATGGGATGCACTGTCATAGATGCTGTTTCCGCAATAAATGAATAATCACTTGCCACCGCCACGGGAATACCAATGCTATGCCCACCCCCCAAGACCAGTGTGACCGTGGGCTTAGACAGCGAAGCAATCATCTCTGACAGCGCCAAACCGGCTTCCACATCCCCACCGACTGTATTGAGGATAATGAGTACGCCTTCAATATTATCATTCTGCTCTGCTGCAACCAACTGAGGAATGACATGTTCATACTTCGTCGTCTTGTTTTGCGGTGGAAGGACATAATGGCCTTCCACTTGTCCAATAATTGTCAAACAATAGATGTTGGATTCGTTCTGTAATACTTGCGTTTGCCCGAATTTCTCAAGTGTTGAGACGCCTGGATCCTGCATGTCCACAGGAGATTCCGAAGGAGATGTCGTGTATTCTCCCAAGTTGCCTGGATTTTGCACCATTTGATTCCCCCCTTAACAGGGTTTAGTGTGAACCAAATGATGGTGTCTAATTCAGACTTCCATAATAATCGGAAGCACCATTGGTCGCCTGCGTGTCTGTTCATAAAGAAAACGGCTTACCGAGTCACGAACCCCTGTTTTGAGCCCTGACCAGTCGTTGACATTTTCTTCACTAACCAGTTTTTGCAGCGTAGCAGATACGATCCGATTCGCTTCTTCCAGCAATTCCTCAGACTCCCGAACATAGACGAATCCTCTAGAAATGATATCCGGCCCAGATAGAATAGTACCCGTCTGTTTAGACAAGGTAACGACCACCACCAAGATTCCATCCTGAGACAATAATTTCCTGTCTCTCAGCACGATGTTACCCACATCGCCTACACCAAGTCCGTCAATCATCACGGAACCTGCAGTGACCCTGCCTCCTAGACGTGCCACGCCACCTTGGAATTCAATCACATCGCCAATGTCAAGCAAAAAGATCTGATCAGGGTTTACTCCTGTTGCTTCGCCTAATTCTGCATGTTTTCTCTGCATCCGATGTTCACCGTGAACCGGCAGGAAATACTTGGGTTTAATAAAATTCAACATGAGTTTCAAATCTTCCTGGCTGCCATGACCGGATACATGAACGCCAGAAACGGACTGATAGATCACGTGCGCGCCTACCCGGAAAAGTTGATCAATCGTTCTCGAAATTGATTTTTCATTCCCAGGAATTGGGGATGACGCGATGATGACCGTATCACCTGGTATGATCTCTACCTTGCGATGGGTAGCTCTAGCCATACGCGTTAACGCTGACATCGGCTCCCCTTGCGAACCTGTGGTTAAAAGCGCCACTTCCCGTGCATTGTAACGAGATATTTCATCCGGTTCAATAAGCGTCGATGGATTCACTTTTAGATATCCAAGATCTTTGGCAATTCCGATGTTGTTCACCATGCTGCGCCCGATCACAGCCACTTTACGGCCTGTCCGCTCTGCAGAATAAATGACCTGCTGAATGCGATGAATATTGGACGCAAAAGTGGCCAAAATGACCCTGCCCTCTGCAGATTGAAAAACATCGTCAATCGTCACGCCAACGGTGCGCTCCGACATGGTCATTCCTGGCCGTTCCGCATTGGTACTGTCAGATAATAGCGCCAGTACACCACGCTCCCCGAGAGCCGTCATTTTGGCATAATCAGGCGGTTCCCCACTGACAGGCGTCTGGTCGAACTTAAAGTCCCCCGTCTGCACCACAAGCCCCTCTGGCGTATCAATGGCATACCCCACCGAATCCGGGATACTATGACTGACGTTGAAGCATGTGACAGTAAAGTGGCCAATCTTGATTTCGCTTTTATTATTGATCGTGATCAGTTTTGTTTGATCAAGAATCCCGTGCTCCCGCAGTTTTGGTTCTACAAGTCCTAATGTCAGACGGGTCCCATAGACGGGGACAGGAATGCTTTTCAACACATAAGGCAATCCGCCAATATGGTCTTCATGCCCGTGTGTCAAAAAAATCGCCCGGACTTTATGCTTATTTTCCACAAGAAATGTAATATCGGGAATTACAATATCAATCCCAAGCATTTCTTCATCTGGAAATTTAAGACCTGCATCTACAACAATAATGTCATTCCCATATATGTAGGCTGTCATGTTTTTGCCGATTTCGCCTAATCCGCCCAAGGGAATGATCGATAATTTCTGGGAATTATTTTTCAATTGTACACCTCCATGTTAAAAAGGCCGCACCAGTTTGGTAGTCTGATTATAGCCGACCGTTCAATTGACATCCACTTGCACTTCAGACGTCCATTTGCTGAGCACTTCTTTTAGTTCCTGCTTCTCATTTGTGGTTGCCGAAACTAAGGGTAACCTGACAGATCCGACGGGAACACCGATTAGATTGAGCGCTTCTTTAACAAGTACCGGATTGGTCGTGCGAAAAAGCCCTTCAAAAACTGGAAACAATTCATGGTGAAGATTGCGTGCTGTGCTCAGATCCCCTGCAAAAAAGGCGTTTACCATATCCGACATGGCATTCCCCACCACATGAGCAGCGACACTCACAACCCCTGTCCCTCCAAGTGCCATGATGGGCAACGCATACTTGTCATCTCCGCTATATACCATAAAGTCATCCGGAGTTTCCGAAATCATTCTCGATATTTGCGCAAAATCTCCTGAAGACTCCTTTGCCGCCACAATGTTAGGAATACCAGCCAATCGAACCATGGTCTCCACTTGCACGTTGACTGAGGTTCTTCCAGGTATGTTGTAGATAATGACAGGTTTATCTGTAGAACCTGCAATTTCCCTGAAGTGTCGATATAGGCCTTCTTGGGAAGGTTTATTGTAGTATGGCGAAACCTGCAAAAATCCATCAACACCAAGTTTATCCACTTCTCGTGTAAACTCTACGGCACTTCTTGTGTCATAGCCGCCTGTCCCTGCAATGACCGGCACCTTTCCCGACACGTACTCCACTGTTGCAGAAAAAAGCGCCAATTTTTCGTCATGAGACAATGTTGGTGATTCACCGGTCGTCCCACATACAACTAGCCCTTCGGTTCCAGTGCTTAACAAATGGTCGATCAGTCGAGGCAAACGGGATAAATCAAGCTCCCCTTTTTCGTCAAAAGGAGTCACCATTGCTGTGATCAATCTGCCAAACATGTTTATGCCCCTCCTAGGGTATGCAAACCAAATTTGTCATGAATCGCCCGAACCGCCCTGATGGTGTCTTGATCATGTACCAGGCACCATATCGTGGTATTGGAATCAGCAGATTGCAAAATTTCTATTCCTTCCTCGCTTAACGCCTCCACAATTTTCGCTGTAACGCCAGGCACGCCGTGAATTCCGGCTCCCACAGCGGCAATTTTGGCGACGTCCGGTACGGTACGGACTTCAAATCCAAGCTCCGATAGTGCCATCATTGCCTGTTCCACGCGATAATTGGGAATGGTATACACCACTTCATCAGGTGAGATATTAAAAAAGTCTACAGAAATTCCCATTTTAGCCATTGTTTGAAAAACTATCGTCTGAAAATGGGGAGTCTCTGAACGTTTTACTCGAATTTGCGTGATATTGGACGAATGCGTCACACCCGTCAGAATACGGTCACTCGTGTGGTGCCCTTCAAAATACGCTGTGCCACTCGTGACGAGCGTTCCTGGCTCCTTCGATTGAGTCGAGCGTACACGAATGGGAATATTTTTTTGCATGGCAATCTCAACCGCGCGGGGATGAATCACCTTTGCCCCGTAATAGGCAAGATTACTGATTTCCGCATAGGTTACCTGGTGCAACCGTGATGCATTCGAAACAATTCGCGGGTCTGCCGTCATGATGCCGTCCACATCGGTAAAAATATCGATAAGTTCCGCATTCAGTGCCACGCCAAGCGCTGTTGCAGAGGTATCACTTCCGCCTCTTCCGAGCGTCGTGGTCTCTCCATCCGGTGTCGCTCCCTGAAATCCAGTAACTACAACGATACGGTCCGCTTCGAGTTCAGACAGAATTCTTTCTGGATTGATGCTAGCGATGCGAGCGTTACCAAAATCACCATTAGTGACAATGCCCGCCTGCGCACCGGATAGCACAGTCACCTCATGCCCTCTTGCCCTTAACATGGCACTGAAAATAACTGCTGAAATCAACTCTCCACAAGACATGAGGAGATCAAGGTCCCGATTATTCACTTTATCCTCTTTGGGAATCAGGTTCAAAAGGGTATCTGTCGCATAGGGCTCACCGGAGCGTCCCATCGCGGAGACAACCACTGCCACTTTGTACCCTTGTGCAAGCGCATCTTCAATATGTTCAATCGCCAGTTCCCGCACTTCACGCGTAGAAACAGAGGTTCCGCCGAACTTTTGGACAATGATTTTCAATGTTTCACACCATCCCTGGAAATCCAGCGTTCAGCAATCTGGACTGCATTCCAGGCTGCTCCCTTGAGGATATTATCCGCCACCACCCACATAGAGAGACCATTATCCTCATACAGGTCTTTACGAAGGCGTCCTACGAAAACTTCTAATTGACCGGCGGCATAATAGGGCTGAGGATACAATTGTTGGGCTGGATCGTCCTGTACCACCACACCATCGGCAGCATTCAGCAATGACTTGATGTCTTCTAGTTGAAATGGCGCCCTAGTCTCCACATAAACCGACTCTGAATGGCCATATACGACAGGAACTCTAGCTGCCGTAGGGGTCACCGCGATTTCCTGGTCGTGAAATATTTTTCTAGTCTCATTGACCATTTTCATTTCCTCTTTGGTGTAGCCATTCTCTTCAAACACATCAATTTGCGGCAAGATGTTGAATGCAAGCGGATAGTGTTTTGAGAGCTTGGATACTGGCAACACTTCCGCATACGGCTCATCGCCCCTAAGTATGGCCTGCGCTGTTTGCCGCAAATCATTGATGGCACGTTGACCCGCACCAGATGCCGCCTGATAAGTGGAAACCACGATGCGTTTAATTCCGTACTTGCGATAGATCGGATTCAACGCCACCACCATTTGAATGGTAGAGCAGTTCGGATTGGCGATAATGCCTTTATGGCCAAACATATCTTCGCCGTTCACTTCGGGAACCACGAGAGGTACTTCTGGATCCATGCGGTAGGCACTGGTATTGTCAATCACCAGAGCACCGCGCTTCACTGCCTCCGGTGCCAGTTTTAAAGAAACATCTCCACCGGCGCTGAAGAGGGCAATATCAATTCCTTTAAACGCTTCTGGTACCGCTTCTTCCACTACATAAGTACGCCCCGAAATTTGCACCTCTTGTCCCGCTGAACGCTTCGACGCCAATAATTTTAATGTCGAATAGGGAAACTTTCTTCTCTCGAGCGTGGCGATCATAGCTTGCCCCACCGCTCCTGTTGCACCGACAATGGCTACATTGACGTCTCTACTCACAAAACCCATCCTCTCCCGACGATGCAAACCTACTTGGTAGTTTTACATCGCCTTATATCTCTCAAGTAATAAAGGTTGCAATTGTTTCTTTTCCAATGCCGCCTCAACGGTGGGCACAATTTTGGTCATTTCAGCGACTAGTGAGTTCATTTTAGCAAATGGATCATCCTGACCGAAAGGAACAAAAAACAAATTCTTCATATTTAAAAGCTTGGCAATATTATGCAAATTCAAACCCAAGCCATCATTGGTAGATATAGCGACCACCACTGGCCTATCATTGCGCATGGTAGCCTTTGCCGCCATGAGTACAGGTGAATCGGTCTGTGCATTTGCCAGCCTGCTGAGTGTACTTCCCGTACACGGTGCGATCACCAGCGCATCCAGACGCTTTGTCGGTCCTAATGGTTCCGCTTCAGGAATGGTCGTGATTGCTTTCATCCCTGTTAATTCTTCTATTTTAGAAGCCCAAGTACCCGCATCGCCAAAACGGGTAGAGACCTGCATCACTGAATTTGTAAAAATAGGGATAACTCCTGCTCCTGCCTCAAGCACACGCTCAATTTCAGGATAAACTTCACTGTATGTGCAATGAGATCCGGTCACCGCAAAACCGATAGTTTTACCTTCCAGTTTCATGGTTGAACTCCTCCTGCTTCCGTTGTTGGTCAATGACCCGCACAATCATTTGCGCAAGTATTCTTCCGGCAGTAACGGGAGCGACCATTCCTGGCAAGCTGGGGGTCAAAATGGCTTTTAAACCATGCTTCTCTGCATAGCGAAAGTCTACCCCTCCTGGAGCAGAGGAGATATCGATGATGACTGCAGAATGCGGAATTTGGGTTAGCACATCTGCTGTCAACACCATTGCGGGGATCGTATTAAAAATGACTTCCGCATCTGCGAGTGCAGTCTCCAATTGCGACATGGCATAGGCTGGAAAGCCCATCTCCTCCGCACGCGCCAAATCGGCAGGCCTTCTGGCGCAGACACTAACTCTTGCCCCTATTCCGGCGAGCATCCTAGCCAGTGTCAGTCCGCAACGCCCTAGTCCCAACACAACAGACTTTGAGCCGTGCAGCGTGATATCGGTATGCTGCATCGCAAGCGCCAAGGCACCTTCTGCGGTGGGAATCGAATTGGCGATCGCCACTTCATCCAGTTCCATCAAACGAATCATTTGCACCCCATACTTCTTCACGATCGACGAGAAATAATTTCTCGAGATCCCTGTAAAAAGAAGTGTCTCTTTCTTGAGTGCGGCAAAATAATCTTCATTCAATTGCAGGGGTTTGTCTGCATAAAGAGCTTCCACTGCGCCCTCTTCAGTCATGCCTGCTACTGGAAAAATGATGACATCCGCTTCCTGGAGCGCTGGTATGGTTAATTCCTGCTTCCGAACGTCTAGACCGTCAAAGTGAAAATGATCAAATCCAAACAGCAGTATTGAGGCATCCCATGCTTCCAGATAGCGAATCACCTCAGCCATTCGCGCGTCTCCACCGAGAAATGCGATTTTAATCCCCGTTAGTATCACGTCCGGGTACCCCTTTCCACTCATTGTACGCCATGTCGCACAAATAGCAAGCCTACCACTATTTTGATCGGCTGCCCGTTACGCCTAGCCCATCATATGCGGATACCCAAATGGGGGTGAATCAAAGATCTATTAAGATGTTTTTAAAAGTATTCCTGCACACTAAACACAACCCTCTTTCGGCGCAGCGCTCCATTTACATCAATTCATTAAAGAAAGAGAGGAGATTGTGATCCACATGCGTCGCTTGTATTTTGCTCTCATTGGCTTTGCCATTGTTGTTATTTTTGGAGGAATCACGCTTGCTGCATCAAGAAAACATGCATCTGTACCTGTCAATGAACGGGTGATGGCGATTGGAGGGTCAGTAGCCTACGGTTGGAAAGACGCTAAGGGAGAGGGATACCTGCATCGAGCGTTTCAAACCTATCAGAAGGTCACCAACGTCAAATACGCTTTTTACAACCGCGCCATCGTTGGAGCAAACGGTCATCAACTGGCTACCATGTATAAGGGGGACTACATCAAATGGCTCTCTACCATCCATCCTACCGTAGTGGTGATTTCCTGGGGACTCTTGAATGACGCATTGCCAAAAACCACTTATGCGAACTTTGCCATGTATTTAAAACAGGAAATTAATACAGCACTGACATATCATGCTGTGATTCTTGTCGTTTCGCCGCCAATTACCAAAGCCACTTATACGCAGTACCCAGTACAAGTAGAAAAATACGACAAGCAAGAACAACTTGTCGTCAAGCAACTCCATAATCCTAATGTGTATTACATTGATCTGATGAACCAAATGAAGGCATACCTAAAAGCTCATCATCAAACCTATAAACCCTATTCACATGATGGCTGGCATCCGAATGAAAAAGGCCATATTCTAGCTGGAAGTCTGTTAGAAAAAAGTATGAATCGAATTTTCGGCAATGGACCTATCCTTTTCAAAAACTGATTCACTATCTATCTCCAGTGGATCCGAATCCACCTACTCGCTTTTTCCCCAAAAATGAACCCTCTGTCGTGCTGGTGAGGTAGCTCATGAATATGCCCTGGGCGATCCGCTCACCGCGCGGCAGCAACACCTCTTCTTCCCCCATATTGAAAAGTGGTATCATAATCTCTCCACCATTATCAGGATTATCATAATAATCCGCGTCAATGACGCCAACCCCGTTGGCCAGCATCAGTTTACGTTTAATCGCCAAACTGCTCCGGGCAAAAATCGCCAAAAACTCCCCAACAGGTAGTTTTACCCGTACCCCAGTCGATACCAGCAACACACTTCCAGGAGTAATCCTAACTTCCTTAATCGAAAAAAGGTCATACCCCGCAGCAGCTTTTGTCTGCCGTTGAGGTAACTCCAAACACGCAAAATCAACACCCGGCACCCACTCAAAAAAACGTCCATTCTCCATCTGTTCGTTCCTATTCTGGCTTGAAGGTAAAAGAATGCTCTGCCGGTCCCAATGCCACAAATGACCATGGTTCTGCAAATAGTTCCTGTGTCAACGTGCGCAAATGATCCACACTCACCGCTTGAATCGCTGCCACGGCTTCTTCCGGCTCCACCTGTTTGCCAAAATACAGTTCATTTTTAGCCATTCTTCCAATTCGGCTCGATGTGCTCTCATGACTTAGCCAAAACGAACTGATGACTTGGACCTTCGCCTTTTGAAGTGTGTTTTCGTCAATGCCATCCGTTCTGAGTCGATCGATTATGGTTAATATTAGCGCATGGACCTCGCTTGCCTGATCAGGTGAGCACCCATAGTAGATGGTGAAAAGGCCTGTATCGCGAAACGCACTGTGATAGGAAAACACATTATAGGCAAGTCCCCGTTCTTCTCGGATTTCCTGAAACAAAAGCGAACTGGAACTCGCGCCTAGCAAGTGATTGAGAAGGGCAAGTGTATAAATCCGTGAATCCGTATACGCGCAACCCGGCACAGCCATGCACACATGTGTCTGTTCACTGTGACGCGAATCATAGACACTCGCGGCCACATAGCTTGGTGACGCTATCACCAATTCTTTTCGCGTACGCGACAAGTGCCCAAATTTGTCTTGCACCAACATAAGGATTCGCTCCACATCAAACCGCCCTGCAATGGAAACAATAATTTGATCGGGTGTATAACGAGATTCCATATAATTGATGAGATCCTGTCGCGCAAAGCTTCGTAAATGGGCTTCCGTACCAAGAATATTCACGCCAAGCGGATGCCCGTCAAATGATTTTTCCACAATCCAGTCATGGACCGCTTCTTCCGGATTGTCCTCATACATCTTGATCTCTTCCATGATGACTTTCTTTTCGCGTTCCATTTCCTCTTCATCAAACGTCGAATCAAAAAGCATTTCTGCCAATAACGTCAATGCGAATTCCGCATGTTCATCCAGAACTTTTGCATGAAGGCTCGTATACTCTTTGGTAGTATAGGCATTGACCTGCCCACCCACCTGATCAAACAGTTCAGCCAATTGCCGTGCTTGATGAGTCGTGGTCCCCTTAAAAAACATATGTTCTAGAAAATGGGAAATCCCGCTTAATTGTGAGGTCTCATCCCTTGAACCTGTGCCAATCCAAATCCCTATGCTCACCGAACGCAAATGCGGTAACTCTTCGTATACAAATCGAACCCCATTAGATATTATATAACGCTGTACCAAATGTTTCCTCCTCCACCGTATTCAACGCCCAGTATGCAAACTGAACCTACTATATCAACTTATTGAGGCGATCTCAAGCTGGCAAGCGCCTCTTTTATGTTTTTGGGAACCGGACGAACAGGGCTGATTAGATCGCTCACCGTAACAAGGTGGTAGCCCTCTTTTTGTAAATTGGTGATAATGGATGGCAACGCCTGGCTGGTAGGAAGGGTGGGATGCATCAACACAAGAGATCCTGTTGATTTTTTCATCAATACCCGCATGGCAATCACTTCTGGTTGTGGACGCTTCCAATCCACGGTATCCACAGTCCAAAGGATCGTTTTCATGCCAAATGACGCCGCCACCTTAACGGTCAATAGGTTAAAGTCCCCAGCTGGCGGTGCGAACAACGTAGGTATAACACCAGCTGCAGAATGGAGAATGGCATTCGTTTTTGAAATGTCAGCGGCCATTTGCACTTTGGCTAGTCCGCTGAACAGATGGTGTTGATACCCGTGATTACCAAGTTCCATGCCCGAATTCAAAATGGTTTTCACCAGTGATTGGTGAGTTGAAGCCCATTTACCATCGATAAAAAAAGTTGCTTTAACGTTGTACTTTTTTAAGGTGGCAAGAATGGAATTCAGGTATTCTTCTCCCCAGGCGACATTAAACATCAGTGCTATCTGCCGTTTCTCTGGATTCCCTCTGTAAATAGGAGAATCGGAGAATTTTTCTGTCCCGATGGAGGGGGGAATCTGGTCGAATGCAAGCGGAGTCAGTTCTAGACTTTTATGGTTCCAGCCTATCATCGAGTCTTTTTGGTTAAGCCGGACACCGTTTAAGGCAGGAATCAATTGCCATACTGGATCAATTCGTGCATTCACAGCTTGCTTTTGACAGGCTTTATCGATGCGCATCAAGATGATGTTGGGGGAATCCTGAATCCCCGGTTTTTGGCTAGCCATGCAAAGTGGATTCATTGCCATTCCCGAAAACATGGTACTCATTATCATCGTTGTCAGTAATCTGGCCTTCACTTTATCACACCTTCCTTTAGGAAAGTGTGCGCCATTTGATGATAAAAAATAACAAAAGCAGCCTTTTTTTCGGCTGCCCTTCATTATAGTTCCATTTTGCATGACATCAACTCAGTGGTTGACTGGCGAATGAGGCCTTTCAGGGCGCTCGCTTGATCCTCTGCGCTCCCCGCGTTCACGATCATTACGTTCCCCATGCCGATGATGGTTCCCTTCGCGGCGCGGACCTCGATTGCCCTCACTCCGTTCAGTGCGTGCCACCGGTTCAGCCACTTCCACTCCCGCATCGCGAAGTGCTTCGCGGTGAGACAGATTAATCCGTCCCTGGCTGTCGATTTCGGTCACTTTTACCTGTAAATGATCCCCAACCTGGACCACATCTTCAGTTCGTTTTACCCTGTCTGCACCAAGCTGGGATACGTGAACCAGCCCTTCTTTGCCAGGCAAAATTTCGATAAAAGCACCATAGCTTTCCACTCTCATCACTTTGCCTTCATACGTCTCACCCACTACCACTTCTCGAACGATGCCCTCGATAATCTGCCTAGCGCGTTCCCCTGCCTCCTGATCCGGAGTGGAGATGAACACGCGACCATCCTGCTCAATATCGATTTTCACACCGGTGTCATCAATGATTTTGTTAATCACCCGACCTCCAGGACCGATAACTTCGCGGATTTTGTCAGGGTTGATTCGCATGGAGATGATTTTTGGCGCATAGGGAGACAATCTTTCCCTTGGCTCACTGATGGCCTGCAGCATCTTGTCCAAAATAAACATCCTGCCCACGTGCGCTTTTGCTAAAGCCTGCTCAAGAACTTCACGAGTAATCCCGCCGATCTTGATGTCCATTTGCAGCGCTGTGACACCTGCTTCTGTGCCAGCCACCTTAAAGTCCATATCGCCAAGGTGATCTTCCATCCCCTGAATGTCAGTGAGCACGGCGACTTGGTCGCCTTCTTTAACGAGACCCATTGCCACACCTGCTACAGGCGCCTTAATCGGCACGCCTGCATCCATCAGGGCAAGAATGGAGGCGCAGATGGAAGCTTGTGACGAAGAACCATTCGATTCAAGCACCTCAGAGACAACCCGAATCGTATACGGAAACTCTTCTTCTCTAGGAATGATGGGTTCCAGTGCACGCTCTCCCAGTGCTCCATGGCCAATGTCTCTACGGCTCGGCGGACGAAGCGGACGTGCTTCTCCTGTCGAAAACGGAGGAAAATTGTAGTGATGCATGAAACGCTTGCTTTCCTCGGGGCTGATGCCGTCCAGAATCTGAACGTCTCCCATCGCACCCAGTGTACAGATGGATAACGCCTGAGTTTGCCCACGTGTAAAAAGTCCTGAACCGTGCGTTCTCGGCAAGACTCCCGCATCGACTGAAATGGGCCTTATCTCATCGAGGGAACGTCCATCAGGGCGCATGCCATCGTCGAGAATTGCTTTGCGAACTTCTTCCTTAACAATGGTGTGAAGCACTTCGCCAATATCACTCATATGATCAGGATATTGTTCAACAAAATACGATTTAGTCTCATCGACGACCGCATCGATGGCTTCCTGACGAGCGTGTTTTTCTGCCTGATAAATGGCGCTGCGTAGCTTGTCCATTGCATAGGCACGTACGGTATTTTCAATAGTTTCATCAATTTGATGAACGATCACCGGCATTTTGGGTTTACCCGCTTCGGCGATCAATTGTGCCTCGACGGCAATGATGCGTTTGATTTCCTCATGGCCAAACATAATGGCTTCAAGCATCACCTGCTCCGGAACTTCTTTCGCACCTGCCTCCACCATCATGATGGCTTCCTTTGTTCCTGCCACGACAAGGTGCATGTCACTCTCTTCCGCCTGAGCGGGAGTGGGGTTGATGACAAATTCACTATTCACTCTACCCACAATAACGCCTGCAATGGGTCCGTTAAACGGCACATCGGAAACGCCAAGCGCAGTAGATACCCCAATCATGGCAGCAATTTCAGGTGCACAATCCTGATCAACCGAAAGGACTAAAGTGACCACCTGCACATCGTTGCGAAATCCTTCAGGAAAAAGCGGCCTAATGGGGCGATCGATCAAGCGACTTGCAAGAATCGCTTTTTCGCTGGGACGACCTTCTCGTTTGATAAATCCGCCAGGGATTTTTCCTACCGCATAGAGACGCTCTTCGTAGTTGACAGTCAAGGGAAAAAAGTCGAGTTCCGTTGGATTTTTCGAAGCGGTCACTGTTGCTAACACCACGGTATCACCATAGGTAACCAGCACAGCCCCATTTGCCTGTTTGGCAAGCCTCCCTGTCTCGAGAACGAGCGGTCTTCCGCCAAGCGTTGTTTGTTGATGAAAAACCAAGCCAAAACCTCCTCTCAAAAGCAAAAAGATAGAAAAAAGCGGGATTGACCCCGCTTTTTTTCGTTATTTACGCAATCCCAAACGGGTAATGAGTGTCCGATAACGATTAATGTCATGTTCACGCAAATACCTCAACAAATGAGCGCGTTGATAGACCATTTTAAACAATCCACGACGGGAATGATGATCTTTCTTGTGAGTCCTGAAGTGTTCGTTCAGGTAATTGATGCGTTCTGTGAGAAGCGCTACCTGAACCTCCGGAGAACCAGTATCTCCTTCATGCACAGCAAAATCCCTGATAATTTCCGCCTTGCGTTCTGGCGTCATTGCCATCTGTAATGACCTCCTCTTTTATCCCTGCCAGGTAACGAACCACCCAGTATCCGCCGAGGTTGCGGGGTACCGCGAAGTCGCCTACTGCACTAATGACAGGCATCGATCATTGCTGAAACGCATAATTTCAGTATGACACAATGATAACAAGTATACACTTCCGAATTAAGCGAGTAAAGGAAATACGATCAAATGTTTGGCCATTTTCGGGCAAAATCCCGATCTTTTCTCAATTGCTCCTGAAGTTCTGAAAGTGAGGCAAACTTTTTTTCGTCCCTAATAAAGTGAAGCAGATCAACGATCAATTCCCTACCGTACAAATCGCCTTCATAATCAAGCAAATTCACTTCCAGTGATAAATGCCCCGCGTTGTCCACCGTGGGACGAAATCCAAGGTTCATCATTCCCCGATACACATTATCTGAAACCGTCACATCAACCACGTAGACGCCGACTTTGGGCAATACGTATGATTCTGTCACTTTCAGATTGGCTGTAGGAAAACCAATACTGCGTCCACGGGCATCGCCCCTTACCACTACACCGCGCACCCGATAGGGCCTTCCGAGCAATTCAGAAGCGCTAAGCGCGGCACCGCACTCCAGATACATGCGAATCCGCGAACTGCTTACCGGCTTTCCATGATCATTAATGGAGCCAATGACGTCTACCGTCATGCCAAAGCCACTGGCAATTTTTTTAAGGCCCTCTGCGTCAGTGGCGCCGTTTTTGCCAAACCGAAAGTTATAACCCACCACCAGGTGTTTTGCACCGAGAGGAAGCAGGTAGTTTCTCAAAAATTCTTCTGCGCTCTGCGCCCTGAACTCTTTGTTAAAGTCAGCAACAAAAATCTCCTCGATGCCAACCCTTCTTGCCACCTCTGCTCTCTCATAAGGAGGAGTCAGCATATTATCGTACGCTGGATCGCCAGTCAGCACGAAGCGCGGATGAGGGGAAAAGGTAAAGATACAAGGTGTAGAACTGGTGGCGCGCGCTTTTTCCACTGCTTCTTTCAATACCGCATGATGAGCAATGTGCAACCCATCAAACTTACCAATGGCAAAAACACGTGGCAAGTCATCTATTTTAATCTCTTTGGCTGAGGTTAGATACACAAATGGTTCTTGCATTTCAAATGCCCACCTCATCATTCAAAAAAACTTTTTGCGGGCGCAAATGGATGCTTTCATGCGCAACAGCACGAGCTTCACAGATGGCGATCAACGTTTCAGCCTCATCATGTACCCTGACCATAGAGAATTCACGATCCATCGGCAACTGCAGATTGCCCTCATTATTCGTTATCGAAACGCTTTGCCCGTGAAGAATTTTCAGAATCAGATCATGACCAAGCATCACGATTGGCAAATGCATGACACCTTGTGACATTGGTAGTACCAACGACCAATTACTTTCCTCTAGTTCAGCAAAGGGATGAGCTTCTGCGATGGAAAACATGCCGGACTTTGTGCGTTGTAACCCTGACATATGTGCGGGGACTCCCAACAACTGGCCTACATCATGACAAAGTGTGCGTATGTATGTGCCTTTCCCGCATCCTACTAGAAAGCGAACCATATACTCTTGAGGGTTCAGTAGAATTTGTTCCACGCGAATGTAGTCTATCTTAACCTGGCGGGGTTGGAGGTCGACTTCCTTACCCTCTCGGGCGAGCGTATAGGCGGGTTTACCGTTCACTTTCAGGGCTGAATACTTTGGTGGCATCTGCTCATAAGTACCGACAAATCTGATCAGTGCATCGTGTATTTGCGCTTCAGTCAAATGAGAGGGATCGCCCGTCTCCATTACTCGTCCGCTAGCATCCTGCGTATCAGTGGAAAAACCAAACGTTGCCTCTGCCAGATACTCTTTATCTCCACCAAGGGCATACTCGGAAAGCCTCGTTGCCTGCCCAAGATAAATAGGCAAAACACCTGTCGCATCGGGGTCGAGCGTTCCCCCATGTCCGGCTTTCTTGGCACCGAGTATTCTTTTGACTTTTGTCACTGCCTGTTGGGACGTAAGCCCTTTTGGCTTATCCAATACGAATATTCCGTTCATCTCATGCAAAGGCGGTTTTCACCGCAGCTGCCACCACAGTCACCAGTTGAACCACCGACTGTTCAATCGGCCCATCCAGACTGCACCCAGCTGCTCGCACATGCCCGCCACCGCCAAATTGAAGGGCAATACTTGCCACATCCACACGGTCTCTTGAACGTAAACTGACCTTTACCGATCCATCTGGCCGCTCCCGAAAAAGAATGCCCACTTCGATTCCTGAAAGAGAACGGGTGTAGGGTAGCAGTACCTCTGTATCGTCATCAGTCGCCCCTGACATGCGCAACAATTCCTGACTGACGACTACGTAGGCAATTCGCCCCAAATCGTGGATTTTCAAAGTAGAAAGACCCAATCTAACGAGTTCTACCTGCTCCCTAGTAAGCGATTCAAGCACGCGGTCAGCAATCATAAAAGGTTCAAATCCCCGCGACAGTAAATCTGCTGCAGCATGGTGTATTTCAGGCGTCGTATTGTTATAACGGAAACCACCAGTATCAAAAAGAATTCCCGTATAAAGTAAGATCGCCACATTGCGATCAATGGCAATTCCTGTGGCGTGAAACATTCGGTATAACACCAGGCAAGTGGCGGAGGCCTCCGCCTGTACCAGATTCATGTGGCCATACCTATTGTTAGTCTCATGATGATCGATATTAATTAATCGATGGGAGTCAGCAAACAATTGAGTTGTATTTCCCAGTCTTTTCAGGTCTGCACAATCCACCGCCACAATGGTGCTGAACTTACGAGCAACCGATTGTGTTCGTTGGAACCAATTCACTCCTGGCAAAAAATCATAGCGTGACGGGACAGGGTCATCATTCACCACCGCAAACGACTTCCCTGCCTGTTCCAAAAAATGCACCATTGCGAGTGCCGCTCCCACGGCATCTCCATCCGGACTGATGTGACAAACCACGAGCACTTGATCCGGTTCATCCAAAATGGCATCCATAATTTCCTGGTACGTGTTATTCCCCGTCACTGCCACGAGTTTCACCGTCCGTTTCTTCGTCTGGGAAAATCTGGTGCAACACCTTGCCGATTTTCATGCTGTAATCCATCGATTCATCCAGCTTAAAATGAATTTCCGGCGTCAGTCGAAGTCTAATACGTCTGCCGATTTCCGTACGGATAAATCCTTTTGCGCGCTCTAGTGCTTGCAATGAGTTGGCCCTCTCATCTTCGCTGCCAAGTACAGACACGAATACCTTTGCGTGTTGCAAATCGTTGGTCACTTCCACACCAGTCACTGTTACGAACCCAACGCGTGGGTCCTTTACCTGATTTTGGATAATATCGCTGATTTCTCGTTGCATTTGAAACGCAATACGTTCTGCACGAACTTTCACAGTCATCACCTACTCTGCGGATACGGCCTCCATTTTATAGACTTCCACGACATCCCCTTCTTTGATGTCGTTAAAATTCTCCAGTGTAAAACCGCACTCATACCCTGAGTTAACTTCCCTCACATCATCCTTGAACCGCTTGAGAGAATCGAGCTTGCCTTCATAGACAATCACGCCATTGCGCAGAAGTCTTACATCAGCATCCCTTATCATTTTTCCGTCCTGGACATATCCACCAGCAATAGTTCCCACTCTGGATACCTTAAACAATTGACGAATCTCCGCATGACCAACAACTACCTCTTTGAAAACGGGGTCAAGCAAACCTTTAAGGGCTGCTTCAATGTCTTCAATGAGGCTATAAATGACTCGGTAAAGGCGTATTTCCACTTTTTCGGCTTCCGCCATCTTCACGCCATTCGCTTCCGGGCGCACGTTGAATCCGATCACGATGGCATTCGAGGCAGAGGCTAGGAGAATATCTGATTCGGTAATAGCGCCAACGCCAGTGTGAATGACCTTCACTTGCACTCCGCTGATCTCAATTTTTTGTAACGATCCTACGACTGCCTCTACGGAACCGTGAACATCGCCCTTCAGAATGATGTTCAGTTCTTTAATTTCGCCTTCCTGGATCTGTTTATAGAGATCATCCAAGGTCACCCTGCTTGTCGCATTCAATTCTTCCGCACGTTGACGAGTCGCCCGACGTTCAGACACAATCCTAGCCTGACGCTCATCATCATAAACAACAAACAGATCACCTGCGCTTGGGACATCAGAGAGACCAATGATTTCAACAGGCATTGACGGAGTGGCTTCCTTGACTCGGCGCCCTCGATCGTTCACCATGGCACGGATTTTTCCGTACGTGTTACCCGCCACCACCACATCGCCAATGTGTAGCATCCCGTTTTGGACGAGCACTGTTGCTACAGGCCCGCGCCCCTTATCGAGTTGTGCTTCAATGACGGTGCCACGAGCGCGCGAGCTTTTGCTGGCCTTTAAATCTGCCATATCCGCAACGAGCAGGATCATTTCTAGCAACTCTTCGATCCCTTGTTTTTTAAGCGCAGAAATAGTGACAAAAATTGTATCGCCGCCCCACTCTTCTGCGACAAGACCGTGTTCTGTCAACTCCTGTTTGATGCGATCCAGGTTCGCTCCCGGCTTATCGATTTTGTTAACAGCTACGATGATTGGCACGTTAGCTGCTTTTGCGTGATTAATCGCTTCAACTGTCTGCGGCATTACGCCATCATCTGCAGCGACCACTAGAATCGTAATATCTGTGATCTGAGCACCTCTAGCGCGCATGGTAGTAAAGGCCGCGTGACCCGGCGTATCAAGGAAGGTAATTTTGCGATCATTAATTTCCACTTGATAAGCGCCAATGTGCTGCGTGATTCCTCCTGCTTCGCTGGCAGTAACGTTGGTTTCCCTAATGGCGTCAAGCAAAGTGGTTTTTCCATGGTCTACATGTCCCATGATGGTGACCACTGGTGGCCGCGTCTCGAGTGAACTCTCGTCTTCTTCCTCGATTAGCATTTCCTCTGCTTCCACATCGCGAGGCGCTTGTACGATGACTTCCGTGCCGAATTCTGCCCCGACCAACACCATCGTATCCGTATCAATTTCTTGATTAATAGTGACAAGCACACCAAGGAACATCAGTTTCTTGATCACTTCTGACGCTTCCCGACGGATTAACCTAGCAAATTCACTAACGTTGTATGGGCCATCCACCGTAACCTGTTTTGGCCCTTCCGGTATTTTGACCGTTTGAGATTTGTTTTGCGACCTGCTTCTAGCTTGTTGCAATTTTTTACTGTTTTCACGTTTTTCAGCAGATAAAGTACGGGTAAAATCCCGCGAATTCCCTTCTGTTCTTTTTCGGGAAGAGTTGGCGCTGGTGGCTGGACGCGTAGCTTCTTGTTTTTCAAACTTGGCGCCTTCAGCAACTGGTGGCTTCGCGTGATCATTACCGCGCCAGTTGTTTCTCGTACCGCCCTGGTTGCTTCTCGTACCATTACTGCGATTGCCCGTTCCACCTGTAGGCGCATTTCTTTCGCCACTGTTCCCGTACCTTGACGAGGAACCGCTCTGGCTCTGCTGAGGTGATGCATTTTGGCCAAATCCGCCATCTTTCCTGTAATTAGATGGCCGTCTTTCATCCGTGCGCTTGAAATTGTCATTGCCTTGACCGGTGCGCGGCGCACGTTGATCAAAGTTTCGCTTTTCTCCGCTCGGACGTGCATTGCCTGTACGAGGGCCTGACCGGTCAAATGATCTTTCCCCTTGGCGTTCACCAGTGTGTTCACTCGGACGATCGCCTGGTCTTCTGTTGTTTGTATTATTTGTATTATTTCTGGTTGCAGATGAATTTTGTTGATGATGGTCCTGCGGTTTGTCTGATCCTGTTCGTTGCATGGGTCGATGGGCCACATAAGCCTGCGTTCTTGCACCTGTAATAGAAATCGCCTCGTCCTCTTCTTCACGTCTTGTTGGTCTAGACGTTACACGTGAGTGTTCCACTTTCGCTTTTGCCACTGGACTTGCCACTGCACTGTCCTGTTTTAGAACGGTGGGAACGGATTCCTCCGGTGTTTTTTCCTGCTTTTGTTCTTCCTTGCTTGCCATTTGATTCAGCATTTCTTGCTTACGCGCGTTTTCTTGCTCCTGTTTAGCTGCTGTCCGTGCTGCGGCGCGTGCCTTTACTTCAGAGAAAAACCCCTCCACCGCCTCAACCATACCTGGTTCCATCACGCTCATATGGTTGTTTACCGGTATATTCAACCGACTCAAAATGGTAATAATCTCTTTACTTGACATGTTTAATTGCTTTGCGTATTCGTAAACTCGCAATTTAGTCAAACGCCTTCACCTCCGTCTTTTAAAACTGTCAGTTGAGCGAGTTTTTTTGCGAATTGCTCACTGATGATTCCTACCACCGCACGGTTTTCTTTGCCAATGGCTTGCGATATTTCATCTTTACTCATTGACTGAAAAACGGGCACCTTGTAAAACGCACACTTATCAAGGATTTTTTTTGCCCCATTGGCTCCCGCATCACTAGCGAGGAGCACCAATTTGACTTGTCCGTTCCGAACGGCGCGCAAACAGGCAGATTCACCGATCACAAGAAGTCGCGCACGTGCTGCAAGGCCTAACATTCCCAAGAGCTCAGTTTTGGATTTCATAAGTATCTATCTGCCTTAAAAGTGCTTCATAAACTTCATCTGCCACCTGGGTCTTTAAGCCTCGATCCAGCGCCTTACGTTTTTTGGCGAGGTCAAAACAGTTTCGATCATTACAAATGTAACTGCCTCGCCCTGCCTTTTTGCCAGTGGGATCAATCATGATTTCGCCCTGTGGAGTGAACACAATGCGTAACATACTTCGTTTTGGTTTTTGTTCTTGACAACCCACACACTGACGAAGAGGAACTTTTCGCATAAATCATCCCCCTTCCTATTCACTGAAAAAAGAGTTTTTATCTAAATCAGCAAAAACAGAAGCCATCCGCCCGACCTGACTTTCACTTTTGATATCGATTTTCCAACCGGTGAGTTTGGCTGCCAATCTTGCATTTTGACCCTCTTTACCAATGGCTAGTGACAATTGATGATCAGGAACGACAACGCGTGCCGTTTTTTCCCCTTCAAGCACTTCGACATCGACCACTTTGGCTGGCGATAAGGCACTGGCCACAAAAATCGCCGGATCATTGCTCCACTCGATCACGTCAATCTTCTCGCCTTTAAGCTCGCTCACAATCGCCTGTATTCGCATTCCTTTTGGACCCACGCAGGCACCAATCGGATCAACATCCTTATTCCTTGAAAACACAGCCACTTTCGACCTCGCACCAGCTTCTCTCGCCACTGCTTTCACTTCGACGATCCCTTCAAAAATTTCCGGAACCTCGAGTTCCAATAACCGCCGTAAAAGTCCAGGATGAATGCGGGATAACATAATCTGAGGCCCTTTGGTCGTCTTCTCCACACGCAAAATATAGGCTTTTATGCGGTCGCCCATGTGCAATCTTTCCAGTGGAATTTGCTCTGTCACCGGCAACAAACCCTCGGTGCGGTCAAGGTCTACATAGGAAAAACGCCCATCCTGCCTTGCGATGATTCCTGTAATAATATCTTCTTCCATATCCGCATAGGTGGAATAAATAATCCCGCGCTCCGCCTCGCGAATCCGTTGCGTGACCACTTGCTTTGCCGTTTGCGCGGCAATGCGCCCAAATTCTCGTGGTGTCACTTCCATTTCCACTATATCGCCTAGTTGATAGTTGGGATTGATATCAAGAGCGGCATCCAGGGAAATTTCCATACGTGGGTCTGTAGGTTCGTCAACAATGGTCTTTCTTGCGTAAACCTTGATCTCGCCAGTTAATCTGTCAATTTCTACTCTTACATTCTGAGCTGAGCTGAAATTGCGTTTATAGGCAGAAATCAAAGCCGCCTCAATCGCTTCTAGCAGCACACCGCTGCTAATTCCGCGTTCCGTCTCCAATTGATCAAGTGCAGCGATAAAATCAGCATTCATTTGCCAAGACACCCCCCCTTCATAGATTTGCCGCCGCACATGCTACCATTCGAGTGCTAGACGCGCGCCGGCAATTTTTTCTGTAGGTATTTCGACGGTCTGTTCATCAACCTTCATCTCGAGTTGATCCTTCTGATAACGGAGTAGCGTGCCTTCCATAAATTTAACGCCAACATAAGGTTCATAAAATGTAACGTGAACTCGTTTGCCTATCGATCGTTCGAAGTCCTTTTCTGTCTTTAGTGGGCGTTCAGCACCTGCGGAGGATACTTCTAAAAAATAAGCGTTCGGGATGGGGTCTTTTTCATCAAGCTTGACAGAAAGGGCTTCACTGACAAGCGCACAATCATCAAGATCCACTGCGCCACTTGCCCGATCAATAAACACCCTCAAAAACCAATTGGCTCCCTCTTTCTTGTACTCAACATCAACAAGTTCAAGCTCGGATGCCTGCAAAATCGGCGCGACCATCTCGGTGACAAGGTCTGTTATTTTTTGCTTGGTTGCCATAATGAACCTCCTACCCATCTCCAAAAGCGCCTTATTACCTTTAGCAAACGAAAGAGTGGGGAACCCCCACTCTTACCAACCGTCATCTATACTTCCACACATTATTTTTAGTATAGCACGGCAACCATTCCATTGCAATAAACTACCCTCTGCTTACTTATTAAAACAAACTTAACTGATTAGACTCCGGCAAGTGATTAAGACAACCATAATGATCCAGCAACTCCACCACCGCTTTGGAAATCCGCGACCTCTCTTGCAAATCCTCCACAGAGATAAATTCCCCTTGGTTTCTCGCATCGACGATATTTGTTGCGGCGGAGGCTCCGATACCTGGAGCTGCAGCAAATGGCGGCAACAATTTATCTTCTTGAATCAAGAACTTCGTCGCGTCCGAATGGGTCAAATCAAGTGTCAGAAAGTGATACCCTCTTCTCGTCATCTCTAGCGCCACTTCAAGCACTGTTTGCAGTGATTTTTCCTTAGTGGTGGCCGTTACGCCTTTTGTTTCAATTTCCTCAATGCGATAGGCGATAGCATCCGCACCGCGCACCATCAATTCCAGGTCAAAATCCTCTGCTCTGACAGTGAAATAAGCGGCGTAAAAACTAAGTGGCATGTGTACTTTATAATAAGCTATCCGCACTGCATTCAGCACATACGCCGCTGCATGAGCTTTGGGAAACATATATTTTATTCTTCGGCAAGAATTCAAGTACCATTCAGGAATATCAAAATTTCTCATGTACTCTGTGTCCTCGTCAGTCAGTCCCTTCCCTTTACGAACGCCCTCCATAATTTTAAAAGCGCGTGATGGATCCAATCCACGATAGATCAGATAGACCATGATATCGTCGCGACAGCAAATCACTTCTTGCAATGGTGCAGTATGGCTGCGAATTAACTCTTGTGCATTATTCAGCCAGACGTCAGTACCATGAGACAATCCCGAAATGCGAACTAAGTCAGCAAAGGTGCTCGGTTTCGTATCCTCTAGCATCTGCCTGACAAATTTTGTCCCGAATTCCGGAATGCCATAGGTGCCTGTTTTAGAACGGATGTCTTCTGGCTTTACGCCGAGCGCGCCCGTCCCACTAAATAGTGAATACACCTTCTCATCATCGACGGGGACTTTGCGAGGATCAAGCCCCGTCAGTTCCTGTAGCATTCTGAGCACGGTCGGATCGTCATGGCCGAGGATGTCGAGCTTCAACAAGTTGTCGTGTATAGAATGAAAGTCAAAGTGAGTGGTCTGCATTTCCGCCGTCAGATCGTCCGCCGGGTACTGAATCGGACAAAAATCATAAATTTCATGATCATTCGGCACGATAATCAACCCTCCAGGATGTTGACCTGTCGTCCGTTTGATACCGGTGCATCCTGCCACCAGTCTTGCGATTTCCGCGTTTCGCATCACTTTGCCTTGATCGTCCGCCCATTTTTTCACGTAACCATAAGCTGTTTTCTCTGCGACTGTCGAAATGGTACCTGCGCGAAACACATAATCCTGGCCGAACAGTTCCTCGGTGTATTTGTGCGCGCGCGCCTGGTATTCCCCAGAGAAATTAAGGTCAATATCCGGCACTTTATCGCCCTTAAACCCAAGGAACGTCTCAAACGGAATGTCCTGACCATCCTTGATCATCGGACTCTCGCAGTGAGGACATTTTTTATCCGGCAGATCAAAACCGCTTCCCACCGAACCATCAAGTATAAATTCACTATGCTTGCAGGCATCGCATCGGTAATGCGGCGCAAGTGGATTGACTTCGGTGATGTCTAGCAAGGTGGCGACAAGAGAAGATCCGACCGACCCACGCGAACCGACGATATATCCATCTGATAGAGATTTCGTCACCAGTTTATGCGCAATCAAATAATTGACAGAGAACCCATTCGTGATGATGCTGTTCAGTTCCTTGTCAAGCCGCTCTTGGACCACTTCCGGCAATGTTTCGCCATACCATTCATGCACTCTTTTAGTCGCCAGATCTCTTACCTGCTCATCTGCCCCCTCCATATTGGGTGGATAGACACGATCTGGTACAGGACGAATGACTTCTATTTGCGCAGCGATTCTTTGCGTATTATCGATGACCACTTCCTGTGCCCGATTTCCAAGATGGTTAAATGCGTCTAGCATCTCACTTGTTGTTTTCATAGTAAGAGCTGGTTGTTTGACCACTTTTTGCTGATCGCGCTTTGGACCGGAACTGTACATGATGATCTCGCGATAAATCGCATCTTCTGATTTCAAAAAATGGACATCGCCAGTTGCCACGACGGGTAGCTCAAGCTCATCTGCTAATTGCAGCAACATTTGTTGATACTCTTTGACGATGGTCAGGCTGCTGATTTCTCCAGAATCAATCAACGGCTGATAATGATCAGGTGGCTGCAATTCGATAAAATCATAAAATTTCATGGTTTCTTTCAATTCTTCTTTGGATTTCCCTCGGACCATTCCTTGGAACAATTCCCCGAATTTACAGCCTGATCCAATCAAAAAATTTTCCCGGTACGTTTGGAGAAGCGCTCGCGGTGTACGGGGTTGTTTATAAAAATATTTGACATGAGCCTCCGAAACAATTCGATACAAATCTTTTAGTCCATCCTGATTTTTTACGAAAACCGTGGCGTGGTTGGCCCTGTTTCGGCTAAAATCGCCACTTTCCTTGCCAATAGCAGTCAATCTTGTTAAGCGATTAACGCCATATTTTTTGTCAGCCATCTCCAGTAGGTGGTAAAATACCTTGCCAGTAGCTTCGGAATCCGCTAGGGCACGGTGATGTTGCGTCAACTTGACGTTGAATTTTTGCGTCAATGTTTTCAGGCGGTGATTCCGATCATCAGGCAAAAGCGTCCGTGCTAGCGCCAACGTATCAATCACAGGTTGCTCAAAAGCGGGGTGATTCAGCCGTCTACACTGCTCTTTTAAGAAAGACAGGTCGAACTCCGCGTTGTGGGCGACAAGGATGCAGTCTTTAGCGAATTCATAAAACCTTGGTAACACCTCGTGCACTGTGGGCTGACCCCTGACCATCTCGTTGGTAATATTGGTGATCTCCGTGATTTTCTCTGGAATCGAGACCGATGGTTGAATCAGGCTCGCAAATGTGTCGATCACCTCGCCCGCTTTCATTTTCACCCCTGCGATTTCGATCAGTTCGTTCTCATAGGCGGATAATCCGGTAGTTTCTGTGTCAAACACTACGTATTCTGTGCCCGTGTCCAGTACCGCTTCCGCTGGTTGCAAGACAATGGCTTGACCCATATCAACCAAATTGACTTCGACCCCGTACAGCACCTTAACATTGTATTTTTTACCGGCCGCAAATGCTTCTGGGTAGGCTTGTACAGCCGCATGATCAGTGATCGCCACTGCTGAATGACCGAATTCACTCGCTGTACGTATGAGATCCGTGGCGGACACAATGCCATCAAGCGAACTCATCTGAGTGTGCGCATGTAATTCCACCCTTTTCGTCACGGCATCATCCACGATAACAGTCGGCTTTGCAGGCATCGCATCACTGATTTGTAGGGTCAATTCTTTGGCATAAGGATCAAATTGGACCGTTCCACGTACACGCACATAGGTGTTTTCAGTTACCCAGTCCAGCGATTGATTGTCCTTGTTTCCGCCTTTTAGAAAGACTTTGCAGGTAATCGAGTCCGTTTGATCAGTCACATGAAAGGTCACTAATTTTCGCCCACTTTGTAATTCCCTAGTGTCTAGACCAAAGGCCCTACCTGCAATGACAGCTCGCCTCATCTCGTCCTGAATCGATAAAATGGGGATTGTTTCATCGGAAAATGGTTGTCCAAATATAAGCGGCCTGTTATCGCTGATTTTATCTTCCTCCCGCAGCGAGACCTCGGTTTGTTTGCGAACATATTCAAGCGTATCCGCGTCCATATCCTCGCGAAACGCCCGAACGATTTCTTCGGAGTCATGATGTGATTCAAGCGCCACATTAATCATCTTACCTGACAAACTCTGCAAAATAGATTGCAGGTACACATCCAACCGCTTTCGCTTCGGCACATCAAGTGTCCCAGCGATCATTAAACGATAAGTTCCGTGTTCATCGACCGTCCAATGAACATTTTTCAAGAGTGGCAAAAGTCCCGTTTCTTTCGCTGCAAGTAGCGTACATGCCGCATACAGATAATCTTCGTAGCGTTGCCAATCTCCGTCCATTGAAGGCGTACTACCTAAAGTGGGATCAGGCTCGGTTTGTTGCAACACTACCCTCACATTAGGCAACGCTTGTTGAATAGAAAACCAACTTCTCGCCATCTGCATGGGATCCATTTGCTCATTGACAGACACCGAAATTGTTACTTTACGCTCTTTTTGTGATAAAAATACTCGCACATTTTGCGCGAGTAAAAGCTGCACTGCAACGTCCAATTCCTGTTCCATACCTTGTATTTTCGTCATATCTAACATTCGATGCGATGGTAATGTCCCCGTAACCGATAGATCCGACTGCAAAGATAAGTCGCCTCTCTCCAGAAAAAAATCAAGCCATCAATTTAGAAAAGTTGAGTCACGTCCAAGTAGGTTCGAAATACCGTGAACAGTATTAAGATTGCAAACCCAATCGCGTGTACTAAATACTCTTTCCTTGGATCAATGGGTTTCCCGCGTATTCCTTCCACTAGCATGAATAAAAACCGACTGCCATCTAGAGCCGGAATCGGCAATAAATTAAAAATTGCTAGATTTAGGCTTAGAATTGCCGTCAGATTCACGAGGTTGAGCATCCCGAGCTGTGCCTGTTGCCCAATGACAGCTACGATTTTGACAGGTCCCCCCATATCTTTGACAAATGCGTTCTTGTGCGTAAAAAGATTGCCAAGTGCGTCAAAAATGAGTTGAGTGTAGCTCCAAGTTTGTGTGACGCCACCGGTAATCGCCATCGCAGGTCCGTGAACTGTGGTAGGTGATACTCCGATGAACCCGACTCCTTGACTGTCTTTCTCGGGACGAACAGGTAAATTAAAGGTTTTCCCCTTTCGCTCAATTTTTAAGTGTACAGTCTGATTGGGATTCCCTTGAATCGCCATCACAAATTGATTCCAATTCGTCATCGTATGACCGTTCACTGCTTCGAGCACATCACCCGCATGAAGCCCGGCGCTTGCTGCAGGCGTGTTGGGAACCACGGAGGCAATCGAAGGAGGGGTTTTCGGGGCTCCAATCACCCCGACAACAATGGCAAAAAGCACCACCGTCAATACTACATTCATAAAAGGTCCTGCAAGCACGATCGCCATTCTCGCTAACAATGACTTATTGTGCATTTGTCGATCGGGAGGTGCGAGTGGAATTTTGTCTTTTCCGTTGATCAGAATGGCTTTTTGGGAAATTGGGTAGGAGACCACACCGTCCTGCAATTGCAAGGACATGGTATAGTCGTGCTGCATTTCCACCTGCTTCAATTCACCCTGAATGCCATCGGGTAGGCCTCGTGGGTCGCTGATTTCAGTGATTTCCCCCACATTGTTTACGTGAACAGACAACGTTTCGCCTATTTTGAAAAGTTGCTCTTGTGGCACTTCACCAGCCAACATGACGTAACCACCGAGTGGAAACAATCGGATGGAGTATTCCGTCTCCCCCTTTTTAAAACGAAAAAGAGCTGGCCCAAACCCGATCGCAAAGCGCGGCACTAATACCCCTGCTTTTTTTGCTACGATAAAATGGCCAAACTCGTGAATCGTTACCAAAACCATGAACACCACAATAACGGCGATAATGGACTTCAGTCCACCGGTAAGCAGCCATGCTATCACGAGAAAGCCCTCCTCTCACGGATAATTCTCGCAGCTTCCATTCTCGCCCAAGCATCTATTTCCATCACCTGATCCAGCGTAGGCGATGAGATGGAATCATGAGCGTCCAGCGTACGCATCACTGTTTCAACAATTTGGTAGTAAGGTAATTGTTCATCAAGAAACGCAATTACCGCTGCCTCATTCGCTGCATTAAACACAGCCGGATAGGTACCTCCCGTACGTCCGCAATGGTATGCAAGGTCAAGCGCCGGAAATGTTTTCCGGTCCGGAGGTTCAAAGGTTAGCGAACTGATCGTGGTGAGATCAAGTGGGTTCCACGAGGATTTTACCCTTATATTGCCGCCGTAAAGCGCAAACTGAATAGGGATTCTCATATCTGCGGAACCCAATTGGGCCATGACTGCACCATCATGATAATATACCATCGAATGGATGATGCTTTGTGGATGAATCAGCACATCAATTTGATCATAAGGCGTGTGATACAGATAATGGGCCTCAATAATCTCAAAGCCCTTATTCACTAAAGTAGAGGAATCGACAGTGATTTTAGCCCCCATTTTCCAGGTGGGATGAGCGAGTGCGTTGGATACTGTTACGTTTTTTAACATTTCTTTAGTATAGCCACGAAACGGGCCGCCCGAAGCCGTCAAAACCAATTTCTGTATACTATTCATTTCGTTGCCAAGCAAGCATTGCAAAATCGCAGCATGCTCTGAATCCACCGGGATCACCTGTGACTTGCCAACCTCTGCTGCTTGCCATACCAGTTGACCTGCTGCCACCAATGTCTCTTTATTGGCGAGTGCCACGTCCTTACCATTCTTCAGCGCGACAATAGTAGGCATGATGCCTGCGGCTCCCACGACCGCATTAACCACCATAGCGACACCACTCCAGGTTGCTGCTGCAATAAGCCCTTCGATGCCAAGTCCCACTTCTACCGAATATGGTGATTCGCGCTTAATTTTTTCGGCTTGTTCTTCATCTCGAACTCCTACAAACTCCGGACGAAATTCACGAATAAATTCAATCAATAGATCTGTCTGTCGGTTGGCAGTCATGGCCACTACACGAAAATCTTCCGGATGTGCACGCACTACATCCAGTGTTTGCGTTCCAATCGAACCTGTTGAGCCTATGATTGCAATGGATTTTTGCAATGAACTGAATGCCCCGCTTTCTTTTTCCTCACTTAAATAACCATATGATTAAATGATATGCGATGGGGGCGGCAAGGAGCAAGCTGTCAAATCGGTCAAGAATGCCGCCATGCCCCGGTAATAACCACCCAGAATCCTTCACCTCATAATTGCGCTTCAAGGCGGATTCCACAAGGTCTCCGATTTGCCCGGCAACAGAAATTACCGCACCAATACTTGCGAATTGCCACCATAAATGAAAGCCATTTTTCACACTCAAGCTGCCAAAAATCGCGGCGACGACAATCGCCAGTATAAATCCGCCAATCGCACCTGAGACGGTTTTTTTAGGGCTTACCTCAGGCATCAACTTACGTCCACCGAAAGCTCGTCCCACAAAAAAGGCGCCTGTATCTGTTGCCCATATGGCAAAAAAAACAAGCAATACCCATGTGAATCCATAATTCATATGCCGAAGGTCCAACAAGGTTCGGAATGCATAGCTTGAATATAGTGCCCCAGCGAAAAGCACTCCTGCACCAGCAAAAGAAAATTGCTTTCTTCTGACAATCGTTAATACCAAAAGCAAATAGAAGAGAATATACCAAAACCTCTCAAAAGCCGGCCAAATCACCATAAGAACGGTGTAAAGTACGGCTATTACACTTTCTACGCTCCATTGTGGCACTTTCATCATGGTACCTATCTCTAGTGTGCTAATTGCCGCAATCACAGCAAAAAAAATAGCCAACCATATGCCGCCCAAATTAACAGCGACAAAGATCAACACCGCTCCGATCACAGCTGTTATCACACGCTGACGTAACATGGTTCACCTCATTTTAACCCGCCATACCGTCGTTCTCTCGCGTTATAGGCGCGTATGGCGTCTTCCAAATGCCGACGTTTGAATTCCGGCCACATTTCCTCTACAAAGTATAATTCAGTATAGGCAATTTGCCACAATAAAAAATTGCTGATTCTTTGATCCCCTGAGGTCCTGATGAGCAAATCGGGATCGGGTATCCCTTTGGTTGCAAGCGCATCACTAAATGTTTTTTCGTTAATCTCTTCTGGTTTTATATTTCCTAGTACCGTCATTTCGGAAATCGCTTGTACAGCTTCCACGATTTCCCTTCTGCTGCCGTAATTTAAGGCAAATTGCAACCTCAATCCAGTATTGGAAGCCGTCAATTGCAAGGCTCGATTGACCGTTGCCTGAGTAGGTGCCGGCAATTCTGTCGTATCGCCAAGAATGGTGATCCGCACATTGCGTTCCACCAATTCTTCAATATCCAATGCGAAAAATTCGTCAACCAAGCGCCATAGATATTCAATTTCTTGTCGCGGTCTCTTCCAGTTTTCAGTAGAGAAAGAATACAGGGTTAAATACTTGACTCCCAAATCGTCGCACGCTCTCACCACTTCGCGCATTGCAAGCATTCCGGAATGATGGCCCGCAATGCGGGGAAGTCCCCTAGCCTTGGCCCATCGTCCATTTCCGTCCATGATGATCGCAATATGATCAGGAACATGTTGAATAATCTGATGCTGATTATCTGTTGTGGCCGAATCCCGTCGCTTACGTCTTATTCCAAACGGCCTCATCCCAGTATCCTCCAGAACCATACACTTCTCAATATCACTAAACTTCCAATAATTCTTTTTCTTTTAGGCTTAATAACCGGTCCACTTCCGCCACGGTCTTATCCGTTATATCCTGAACTTTCTCTTGTAAACGATGACTTTCATCTTCAGAAATAAGGGATTGTTTCTCAGATTTTTTAATGTCTTCATTAGTGTCGCGACGAACGTTTCGAATGGCTACACGAGCTTCTTCCGCCATTTTTTTGATCATTTTGGTAAGATCAAGTCGGCGTTCCTCCGTCAATTGCGGTATGGATAAACGAATAACGGAACCGTCATTGGTTGGCGATAAACCCAAATCAGACTTCAAAATGGCCTTTTCAATATCATGCAACGAGCTCTTATCCCACGGTTGAATGACAAGTAATCGCGGTTCAGGTACCTGGATATTGGCCAATTGATTAATCGGAGTGGGCGTACCATAATAATCTACCTGTACTTTATCCAAAAGCGATGGTGTGGCTCGACCTGCCCTAACCGTTGTAAAATCACGTTTTAACGATGATACGCACTTTTCCATGCGATCTTCCGCATCTTTGAGATGATTCTCACTCACACTATGTCCCTCCTGACAATGGTGCCTATAGGTTCACCCATGACAGCGCGCCTGATGTTACCGGATTCTGTGATCGAAAACACTAGTATTGGTATATTATTATCCATACAAAGTGATGTGGCAGTAGCATCCATGACGCCTAATCCCTGATTGAGTACAGTCATAAAGTTTAACGTTTCGTATTTGACGGCCTCAGGGTCTTTCTGTGGGTCTGCCGAATATACACCATCCACACCGTTTTTAGCCATGAGAATAACCTCTGCGTCAATTTCCGCCGCCCTAAGCGCAGCAGCAGTATCCGTGGAAAAAAAAGGATTTCCTGTCCCGCCTGCAAAAATAACCACGCGGCATTTCTCCAGATGTCTAATTGCTCTTCGACGTATGTAAGGTTCTGCAACCTGGCGCATTTCTATCGACGTCTGAACCCGTGTGACAACATCCAATCTTTCCAACGCATCCTGCAATGCTAGCGCATTTAGCACGGTGGCAAGCATCCCCATGTAATCAGCATGGGCACGGTCCATCCCCTCGTCACTGGCCTTTACGCCGCGCCAGATATTTCCCCCACCAACGACCACTGAAACCTGAACTCCCAGTTGGGTCACTTCGCGAATTTGTTCCGCCACCGATTTGATCACTTCTGGGGAAATTCCGAATCCTTCGTTTCCGGCTAGTGCTTCTCCACTTAATTTTAGCACAACACGCTTATACTTAGCCTCCACCATAAAATCCCCCCGCAGGTTCTTAACGATGGTAAATTGGGCGCTTTCGCGCCCAATTTACGTTACTCATCGTCACTTTTCCATGACACTGTTATTTTTTCACCTGCGCCATTACTTCTGCAACAAAATCATCTTGTTTCTTTTCCAAACCTTCGCCCATTTCATACCTTACAAAACGGCGTATAGAAATGTTCTCTCCGATCTTGGCAATCATCTGATTGACCAGTTCACTGATCGTGACAGAAGGATCCTTAACAAACGCCTGATCAATCAAGCAAAGCTCACGAAGGTACTTATCTACTTTACCGGCAACAATCTTATCGACAATGTGTTCGGGTTTCCCCTCATTCAACGTCTGCTGACGGAAAATTTCCGCTTCATGATCGACAACATCCTGTGGAATGTCTTCACGCTTCAGGTATTCTGGTCTAGTCGCTGCAATGTGCATTGCGATATCACGGACGAACAGTCTGAAGTCCTCCGTTTTGGCCACAAAGTCAGTTTCGCAGTTCACTTCGACTAACACGCCAATTCTACCACCTGCATGGATGTACGATTCGACGACACCCTCTGCCGCAATTCTTCCTGCTTTTTTCGCAGCGGAAGACAACCCTTGTTCGCGTAAAATTTCGATTGCTTTCTCCATATTGCCTTCGGATTTTTCCAATGCTTTTTTGCAATCAAGCATGCCGGCCCCTGTTTTTTCCCGAAGTTCTTTTACCATACTTGCAGTCACTGCTGGCATTAATTTCACTCCTATTCATCTAGCAAAAAATAATGGACAAGCCACAATCACTTTTTGCTTGATTAAACGCCAACTTCCTCGGTTTCTTCTTCTCCACCCTGGCGTCCTTCAAGAATTGCATCTGCCATTTTGCCGCACAGCAATTTGACAGCACGAATCGCATCGTCATTACCAGGGATCACATAGTCGATTTCGTCCGGATCACAATTGGTGTCAACAATTCCGACGATCGGAATACCAAGCTTACGAGCTTCTGCTACAGCAATTCTCTCTTTACGAGGATCAATGACAAAAAGTGCACCTGGTAGTTTCTCCATGTTCTTAATACCACCGAGAAATTTCTCCAGTCTGTCTTTTTCTTTGCGAAGTAAGATGACTTCTTTTTTGGGAAGAACATCGAACGTCCCATCTTCTTCCATCTTTTCGAGTGCGCGCAGACGATCAATTCGTTTTTGAATCGTATTAAAGTTAGTCAAGGTTCCGCCCAACCAGCGTTGATTGACAAAATAACTGTCAGAGCGGATCGATTCCTCTCTCACTGATTCTTGTGCCTGTTTTTTCGTGCCAACAAACAGAATTGATTTTCCTTCTGCAGCAACTTCGCGGACAAAATTATAGGCTTCTTCGACCTTCTTCACGGTTTTCTGAAGATCGATGATGTAAATTCCGTTCCGTTCCGTAAAGATGTACTTATCCATTTTCGGATTCCAGCGGCGGGTCTGATGACCAAAATGCACACCAGCTTCCAGCAATTGTTTCATTGATATGACTGCCATTCCAATTCTCCCTTCAAGTTTTTCCTCCGTCAGTTTCTTCAGAATAGTCCCCTGCTTCTGCAGACTTAACCTTCCTCAACTGACGTGTGATTTTCACCTGCAAGAGTATATCATTATCAGTATTTTCAAGCAAGAGCACATTTATCGAGTAGTAATCCCCATTTGTCAATTCGTTGCCATCACGTATAAAATTTTAGAAATGGATTCATTGACTTGAAATGTAAATTTACCGGCACGAAGCGGACGATTGTACTTAATTGCCTGAATGATAAAAGTTTCAGGCGAAGCGATAATCCCTGAACTCGAAAGCAATGATGCAATATTCGCGACAGACATTCCAGGATAGACCACAATGGTTACAAAGCCGGCTGTTGATGATGGTAGTTGTTTTACAGCTACTTTACCATTGCGATTTGAATGTTGGGTAGATCTGTTACTTAAGGTACGGACTGTCGCGTTTTTTTTGGCAAGGTTTGCTGATTCCTGCCGTAAAAAACTCAGTTGTCGATGCAATCGCTGATTATTTTTCTGCAATGTATGTATTTGCGTATCGAGTTCTGTAGTTTGCTTGCCATTCTGATTCACCAGATTTAGATGAATGACCCCCAAAATTACTGATGCCGCCATGATCCCAAGTCCAATTCCTCCATAAAAATTAGGTCTGATATTCACTGACCTTCACGCTCGCTTTCTAATAGACGAGCTACAAAATCTACTTCTCCTCGACCAATGCCTAACTCTTTGGCGATAGCTTGAGTTTCCTTTCCCTGAATGAGAAGACGAGCCACCTCCTGATATTTGGGAGATAAAAATGATGGGGGTTCTTTCACCTCAGTGATCTTTCCAATTTCTTCAGGGACCATAAATGAACTAGATCTCTCCAAACTTTGCAAACGATCTCCCATTCTCTTGATTTCTGTAGTGAGTCCTGCTATCCGGTTATTGATACTCAGGTTTTCTTCATCCATTTTTTTTCTCAAATGAGAGACCATTTCAACAAAACGATCGTTTTCTGCTTCCATTTCTTCAATGAAATGCTCCAGGTTGTCTAGCACCTGGCGAGGGCGTTTGCTCGATCTCATGCTTCTCACACTAAAAGCCAATATGGCAATAAGTAATCCTGCCAAAAAAACATAAACGTATGACATCGCTCCTCGTTCCTCCTTTCTGTCTGTTGATGATTCAGCTATTTTGCAAACCGTTCTCATCCTGAATAATTTTTGTTGATTGCAAAATCTCTTCGAGTTCAATCGTCTCGTTTCCCGTCGAAACAATTACTCCAGGGTAGGCAATTGAACCGATCTCCACAATGGACTTTGGCGCTGATGCTTTTTCTGCAAGTTTGTCCTGATACTGTTGGTTAATCTCATGAAGCCTTTCTTTTTCTACTGCTAATGTCTCCATCAATCTTGCCTTATTCTCTTCCTGTTCAGGCGTCAAGGTCTTTCGCAGTGTTTCCAATTGATGCATTTTCGAAATCACTTCTTCAATTTTGGCCAACTCCTGCATTTTTTTCGCTTGTTCACCTTCTAATTGATGGATGCTCTCTTCAAGCTGTTTAAAATATGTTAGTTCAATTCGAGTTTTTGCTCCCATGTGCGAACCGATGATTCGGGCAAACAAGCCCTTTTTCACTCTAGTCAGTCCTCCCACGAGAAGTCCACGCTTGCCAATAACTCTTACCTCATTAGCCTGCACTACGCTATTCATGATACTGTCTGATACGATCACATCACCAATAGCATTCACCACTGCATTTTGCAAATAGAGCGCGCGAATGGTCCCTCCTGAAATGATTCTTGTTGTGGTAGAACCTTGAATGCCACCTCGAATGACGATATCACCATCTGCCTTTAAATCAGCCGCTTCGACGATACCCATCACTTCAATATTGCCTTCCGCTTTAATCAGGAATCCTGCATTCACATTCCCATGAACTACCACGCTGCCATTAAAATTGATATTGCCTGTTGAAAAGTCCACATTTTCTTTCACATGAAAAACTGGAGAAACACTGATTTTCTGATCTCCTGCATAAATGATCTGCCCATTGATTTCAGAAAAAAGAATGATCCCATCCGATGACTCATAGGTAAATTTACCTTTCGGTAACTTTAATTGCTTGGGAGGTTTTATGGGAATTTCATTGCCATATACATCAACCCCGGGAGTTCCAGGAATCCCCCTCCTTATCATAGCCAAACGCTCATTAGCATTGACCATTTGCAAGATGCCAAGCTCTTTATAGTCAACAGAACCGTCATCTTTTTGCTTGGGCGCAGCTACAATTTCTTTTTCAAAAAGAAATTCAATCTTGTCATCGGTAGACGATGTGGGGGGAATTCCCTTAGCAACTTCCACATGATCCATTTTGCTCATCCAACTTAAAATCAAGTGATTGGCCTCTGATTCAGGAATCACCCCTTTACGTACGCCGGATTTTTCAATTAATTCAAGCAAGTCCCTTCCCGAAAATTTAATCTCCTCATTGTCTAGAGGTGGATCGCGAAAATCTGCATACGCAAACAAACGATCTTTGCTCACAGATATTTTAATGTAGTTAGTGATGATGCCTACATTATTTAAGGCGTCTTCTGATGCCATGCAGTTCAACGGTCTCCTTCAAATCACGCTCTCGCCATATTGTGCAGTTCTAATTCCCAACTTACCAGTCGTACAATCAAGCTCAATGGTCCTTCCAAAGTTACCACCAACTGCTGAAGCAACAATAGGAATATTCAGTTTTCCTAATGCCTCTTGAACGGCCTCCACATTCCTTGGGCCCACACGAATCACCTCGAGTCCATGCGCATTGGCAAACATCTGTGCCCCTCCAGCTATCTTTGCTTTTAACCTTGGTTTTGCCGCCCCTAGACTCAATACCATTTCAAGTAAATATGGAATTCCTGTATCCGCATACTTTGCAGGATTCACTTCTTTGTCCACATTACTTACTGGGAGCATGATATGAGCCATTCCACCCACTTTTGTCAATTCATCATATAGCGTAATCCCTACACAAGAACCTAGACCCAATGTACGCAAAGAATCTCCATCCTTTGCGGCTTTGGCATCCGCCATTCCTACCTTATGAATCATTTTTGAATCTCCATTCCAAGCGCGTGAAGCAACACCACTTCTTGGCCAGGGTCGGGAAGCAGAAAAATATGCGCTTTTTCCATTGCTTTTGAATTATGGATCGAAGTATGTATTACCAAAGCATAATCTCCCATAGGCGCATCGGATAGCAAGCCAATCGTTAAAATGGCTTGAGCCATATCAATAGAAATGTAGGGAATCGAAGGATACATTTTTAATTTTGTAAAATCAGTAAGCGAAGATAAATAAGAAGCAGTCAAAATATTACCCATTTCGCCAAGTGCCGACATTTCAAGCTCATTCAAAACTTCAACCTGTTTCACTTCAGATAAGACTTCACCCGTTAATTGCTTCGCAGAATCCAACGACTGAATAAAAAACATATTACCGCTCAAGTCTCCTGTAACTTTTAAATATACGCACGCTACAATTGCCTCAGGGCCACCCACAACGTCCGCAATTTCGTCGAATGGAATCAACTCAACTTGGGGAACCTGCATTTCCACCGTTTGATGCAAAATTTGTGACAATGCAGTGGCAGCATGAGCCGCCCCAATATTACCTATTTCTCTAAGAGCGTCTGCAGCATCGTCTCCCAGCTGATACTTGCTTTTCACAGTTATACCCCCGTAATCATCTGCACTTGTTGAATTTCATTTTCATTCAAAATTTGATTCAGGTTCAGCAAAACCAGCAACCGATCTTTCAATTTTGCCACTCCATACAAATAAGTAGCTTTGACACCGCCAATAACATCAGGAGGAGATTCAATGGTACTGCCTTCTATGTCCATGACGTCATTGGCTGCATCAACGATCAGCGCAATATCTTGATTGTTGTTTCTTACGACAATCAAGCGGGATTCAGCAGCATATGTCTGAGTGGGCAATCCGAGGCGTTCACGCAGGTCTATTACTGGTGTAACCACTCCCCGCAGGTTGATGATACCCTTTACATACGAAATTGTCTGCGGCACGCTAGTGATATCGCTGACGCGTTCAATCGACATAACCTGTCCCACATCGACTCCAAAAAACTGGTCAGCCATTTTAAAAACTATTACTTTTATCGATCCATGAAAGTCCATTTCGTTATCCCCCTTATATGTGCAAAATATGACGAAAATATATCACGGCTGATTAATTCCTGCGAGAAAATCACCAACAGAAATCAATGGTAGCACTTGATGGGCCGGATCCAAATCATATGCCGCCTTTGGCATTCCATATACTACACAATCTTTTTCGTTTTCGACAGCGGTGATTCCTCCTTTGACCCTCACTTCATGTAATCCCTTGGCACCATCTGCGCCCATACCAGTTAAAATTACCGCACGCTTCGCCCCGTTTAGACTTGCAAAACTATACAAAAACACATCAACAGAAGGACGATGCAATGTGTTGGCAGGGTCCGACGAGTGAATAAGCTGTATTCCTTCTGTTGTTTCTCTTACAAGAAGATGAGAACCGCCTTTTGCCACGTATATATGACCAGGGACCGCTATCTCCTGATCCTTACTTTCTGACACATGATGTCCTGTCACCTGTCTTAATCTATCGGCAAAAGACTTTGTGAATTTTTCCGGCATATGTTGAACAATAAAGATAATAGAAGGTATATGTTTAGGCAGTTGTTCCAACACCGTTTGTACCGCCTTCGGTCCACCAGTAGAGGCGCCAATCGCTATTAATTTGGGAAAAGAGTGATTGGTTGATCCCACAAGATTCACGCTCATCTCTATGAGTTACGCTTAAAAAACCGCTTAAAAAAGGCCTTTATTCCATGTTCATCCGTCACTTTCAATTCCTCTGAAAGTGAATTTTTTGCCAGTTGGCTCATGCACTTCGTCACAGCAGACTGAGGTTCCCCAATAACAAAAGGAATTTGCCGATTGACCGCTCTGGAAACTGCAGTATCTTCAAGTACATAACCTAGTATTCTCAGGTTTATCGTTAAAAATTTATTGACCACGAGCATGAAACGTTCCGCTGTCGCTGACCCTTCGACAAATGATGCCACGCGATTGACCACCAATTGCACTTGAGGGACGCTTCCTCTAATGGTCATCATTTTTAATAGCGCATAAGCATCTGCAAGCGAAGTGTTTTCTGGTGTAACAACAAGCAATAGATCATCACAAAGTCGCATCATTTCTTCTGTTAAAGCACCAAACCCTGCTCCAAAATCAATATATATCTGGTCAAATTCCCCGTCCATACTATGCAGTTCATTCGCGAGGCGGGAAACCGCCTTTTGGGAGCGGGTCTCATCAGCAGGTATCCCTGCTCCGCCAGAAACGAACCACAAATTATGAGGCCCTTGCATCAATGCCTTCTTTAAAGTTACTTTACCATCAAGAATATCCTGCAGGCTATATTCCGGTTTTAATCCTAAAAGAATATCAATATTCGAAAAACCAAAGTCCCCATCAAGAACCGCCACTTTTTTACCTTGCGCAGCGAGTGTCAATGCCAAATTAAGCACAATATTGGTTTTACCAACTCCACCTTTTCCACTGGCCACAGCTACCAATCTCGTTTGCTTTAAAGAAGCAGGGGAAAACTGCTCTTTGATCAACTGGCGAAGCGGTTCGGCTTGATCAGGCATTGCTTCCACCTCCACTAAAGCGCTCAAGGAACCATGCGTTGTCAGCAGTAAAGAGATCACTAGGAACATGCTGTCCAGCAGATATATAGGAGAGCGGCAATCGAAGCTGATCTGCCATGGTAATCGCTAGTGACGGAAGAATGGCTTCATCTGCTTTAGTAAAAAGCAGTCCCTGATACCCAATAGGATCTAATAATTCTGCTACTTTAAAAGCTTCTGCAGGACGAGCGGTCAAACTAATGACAAGATAAGTCAAATCTAATGGAATGGGTGTGAGCAACTGCTTCAATTCGTTAATTTGACCTGTATCAAGAAAACTTCTACCCGTAGTATCAATCAAAACCAAGTCGCAATCAGCAAGTTGATCTACTGCATCTTGAATTTCGGACGCAGACTCTGCAATGGCAAATGGAATGTTTAATATATCAGAATAGGTCCTCAACTGCTCTACCGCTGCAACTCGAAACGTATCTACTGTCAATAGCCCAACTGCTCTGCCCTCTTTTAATTTGGCATGTGCCGCTAATTTTGCAATCGTGGTGGTTTTGCCTACACCTGTTGGCCCAACGAGTGCCACCATACGATCGCTCGGCTTAATTAGACGAAGAGGTGCGGAAGCCGCCAATGATTCGTGGACAAATGCACGCGTAGCTTCTGAAATGGACATTCCAGTATCAACAATTCCGGATGGATACGATTGAAGTTTCTGGACGAATCGTTCCACCAATGAACTTGAAAGTCCGGTGCTTGTCCATAAAGATGTGAGGTGCTTTAATTCTTCATTCTTTTCTGTGCCAGGCCCCTCAATCACATAATGAGTCAACATGGCGCGTAGTTCTTTCAATTCATTGGCTACCGAATCTTTTGTCGAGTATGCTGCTCTTGCCTGTGCAATATCCTGAAGTGGGGGAGGAGAAATAGTCGTCGTTTCTTCAACTGGCAATTCGGGCTTTTTAGTGATGATTCTCTCCGGTTCCCATTTGCGTATCTTCGGCGACGGATCCTGATCAGCTTCCACCACAGTATGAGCTCGTTCTTTGTTCTCCACTTCATACCGAGGCTTTTCGATGGTGGCAACGACTTCTCTAGTAGTTCTAGAGTTCGCCTGATATTGCGCACGGACATTGGCAGGCGTTACCGGAGAAGCCATTCTATCATTGTCAACCTTCTTATCGGATAAAGAATTTTTACCTACCTGTTTATCTTCATCTACGGCCGCAATCACCTCATAAATAGTCCGACCGAAAAAACCTGCCAGTCCCTGAGCACGAACTTTATGCGAAGATAAAATGACCGCATCAGGACCAAGTTCCACCTTGATCATTTCCACTGCTTGAGGCATTGATTTGACAAGGTACCGCTTAATGAACATTAAACATTCACCACCCCTCCACTCTCAATTGGCGCATCAGGATCTATCTCTGAATACGATAACACGTACAGATCAGGCATAGAACGGATAAATAAACGATGCACGTGCGCCCTTATACCAGGGGAAACAAGCAAAACTGCACTTTTTCCCAAAGAAGCCAAACGGGTAATATGATCATTGACACTTTTCATCAATTGTTGCGCAATTCGAGGGTCCAAAGCAAGTTGAACACCTTGCTCCGAATGGGAGAGATGCTCCTGTATCCTTTTCTCTGTTGCCTGACTCAATGTAATAGCAGTGATTGGTTGATCTCCTGTTCGGATCAGGGCAGTTATTTGTCTACTCAAACGTTGCCTCACATACTCTGTGAGTTGATCCGGGTCCTTTGTGATCTTTGCATAATCAGCCAAAGTTTCCAAAACCGTAGACAGATCCCTTATAGAGACCCTTTCCAGTAACAAATTTGAAAGTACCCTTTGCACTTCTCCAATCGTCAACGTCTGCGGAATCAGTTCCTCTACCAGCACAGGTTGCCTTTCTTTAATCGCATCAATCAGTTGCTTCGTTTCCTGACGGCCAAGTAATTCATGGGCATGACGTTTGATAACCTCCGTCAAATGCGTAGCAATGAGCGATGGCGGATCCACTACCGTATAATTGACCAGCATGGCCCTTTCTCTCATGCTTTCGTTGATCCATTCAGCTGGCAATCCAAACGCAGGCTCCTTTGTCGGAATTCCCACCACTTCCGGATCTGCTATACCAGGACTCATCGCAAGATAGTGTCCCGGATAAATTTCATAACGGGCTACCTCCGACCCCTTGATTCTCATTACGTACTCATTTGCTCGTAATTGAATGTTATCACGAAAACGGATCATTGGGACCACAATTCCCAAATCAAGCGCAATTTGTCTTCTAATTAAGGATACTCTCTCCAATAAGTCTCCACCTTGAGCGGCATCGACAAATGGAAATAATCCGTATCCGAATTCAAACTCGATGGCTTCCAATTGAATGATAGAATACATACTTTCTGGACTTTTAGTCGTCTTCGCACGCTCGGCATCTTCCTGAATACGCAATTGCTCTTCAGACTTTGTTTGCTGCGCCGTAATTCTTCTTGCAGCAACAAAAATGACAACTGCAATAGGGCCGGTAATCAAGATGCCAATGGGGGAAAAAAGACCCAACACTAACATCACAGCTGCTACGATATAAAGCGATCGAGGAGAAAATAGCAACTGGTTCATAATCTCAGTGCCAAAGTCCCCACTTGACGCGGAACGAGTGACGATAAGACCAGTGGCAGTTGAGAGCAATAATGCCGGTATTTGACTGACCAATCCATCACCGACAGATAATTGGGTATAGGTTTTTAATACGGTGGAGACAGAACCGCCGCCTTCCACCATCCCAATAATAAACCCACCGATGATATTCACCGCAACAATCAAAAGCGATGCCACCGCATCCCCTTTGACAAATTTACTGGCACCGTCCATTGCACCGTAAAAATCAGCTTCTAGTTCGATATTTTTTCTACGTTCACGAGCTTCCTGTTCCGTGATCAACCCAGAATTCAAATCTGCGTCAATACTAATTTGTTTTCCTGGCATTGCATCCAATGTAAAACGGGCTGCCACTTCAGCTACACGTTCTGCACCTCTTGTGATAACGATAAATTGGATGATGGCTAAAATCAAATACACAACAAATCCAACAACTGCGTTTCCGCCGATTACAAAACTCCCAAATGTTTCAATCACTTGCCCCGCATATCCATTCGTTAAAATGAGTCTTGTGGAAGACACGTTCAAAGCCAAACGAAATAAAGTAGTGATCAGAAGTAAGGCGGGAAACACAGAAAAATCAAGTGGTTCCTTGGTACTCATGGAAACAAGGATAACCGTAAGCGAGGTTGCTAGATTAATAATCAACAAAAAGTCTAATAGCGTGGGAGGAACAGGAATGACCAACATGGCGACAATAAAAATCACTGCCACCACAGGAAAAAGACTTAGCCGCTTCATTTCATATCACCTCCTTTGCAGACATTTAACGCTGCAAACTACCCCGCAAACGGTATACATACGCAAGTACTTCTGCCACTGCTGCAAACAGCGTGCCCGGTATAAAATCGTCCAGTTCAACCACTTGATAGATCGTTCTTGCCAATTGTCGATTCTCTACGATGGGAACGTCATTCTCTACAGCGATTTCCTTAATTCTAAGTGCAATGTTATCTACCCCTTTTGCCACAAGTTGCGGCGCATGCATGGTCATAGCATCATATCGAAGCGCCACCGCATAATGGGTAGGGTTGGTAATGATAACATCCGCTTTTGGTACATTTCTCATCATCCGCTGAAACGCGATTGTCCTTCCCTGCTGCCGAATCTTGCCCTTAATTTGCGGATTTCCTTCCGCTTGTTTCATTTCATCCTTGATTTCGTCCTTGCTCATACGTATTTTTCTTTCAAAGGAAAACCGTTGATAGAACAAATCGAGTATTGCGATCGCAGTATATATTCCGGCTACGGTAAACATCAATTGAAGAGCGTTCTGTATATAAAATTCCAGAATATAAGTCGGATCAGCCTGATTCATTTGATACATTTGAGATAGAATTCCGGTCAATACAATATAAATGACAATGCCAATGATCAAAATTTTAAGTGTGGATTTTAGCAATTCTCCAAATGAATTCAAGCTAAAAAAACGTTGAAAACCTGTGATGGGATTTAATCTTGTCAAATCAGGTATTAGCACATTGGGTGTAAATGTAATACCTGTTTGTGCAATAGATGCGATCAACCCTGCGATAAATCCTACAATAATAAGCGGAAGCAATGCAAAAAGAACCTGCTTGAGTACAGTCATGACAATGGCCGTTATCCCAGTGCCAGCGCTCGCATGCATAATCCCATCTGTTAAGAGCATCTGCATGGATACGAACAACGCGTTTAAGAGCCCACCGCCGAAAATCTTTAAGCCTACCAAAAAAGCGAGTAGACTGATAGCCATGGTCAAATCCATACTTCGAGCTACTTGCCCTTTACCACGAAGTTCTCCTCTTTTTTTGGCAGTCGCAGGCTCTGTTTTTTCAGCAAAATATTGCAGATTCCATGTAATCATGGGATGGTACCCCCAAGCGCTTGTAGAATACTGGCAATTTGATTGTTCATATTGGTCAATAGGTTGTTCATCACAAAGACCATCCCAGGAATCAGTATGCCGAGTATCCCTAGACCAAGAAAAAGTATTAAAGGAAAACCCACGACAAAAACATTAATTTGCGGCACTAATTTTGACGCAAGTGCCAGTGCCACATTGGTCATAAATGCCGTTAGGAGAACGGGTGAAGCAATTTGAATACCTGTCGCAGTCAGATTGACCAATAATTGAAGCAATTCATTAGCGACATTTCCACGAAAAACTGCGACGCCTAATGGAAGGTACTGAAAACTATCTAAAATTGCTAGAACGATAGTGGACAGACCATTTCCACTAATAAATATAATGGCAAATACAATATAATGAAAGTTGGATAAAATACCTGCCGGTGCCACCAAACCTGGGCTTATTAAATTAGCAATGGAAAATCCCACTTGCGTATCCAGCAATTGCCCTGCAAATTGTACTGTTGCAAAGATCGCGAGTACTACAAGGCCAATCGTAAAGCCTACCATCGCCTCTTGAACGATATAATAAAAGAGGTGAGTAGTATTTAGATACTGTACTTTGTCTGCCAAAGATTTTGATGAAAGCGTAACTACTACCATTTGTGCAAGAAAAATAGACAAACCTATTTTATATAGAGTAGGAACCTGTGCAGCACTAAATATGGGAGTAATCGTAAAAAGGCTAAGAATTCGAACAAATACAAGCATAAAAATCATTATAAACGCGGTTATAGTCATCTTGACTTACTCTATTGAACATATTGATTTAGGTTTCCCAGAATTTGCGCTGCAAAGTCAGTGATTTGGGATAACATCCAGGGACCTGCCAAAAAAAGCACAATAATTACTGCAGCAATTTTAGGGATAAAAGACAATGTCTGTTCCTGAATCTGTGTAGTGGCTTGCAAGATATTGATAATCAAGCCTACTACCATCCCCACAATCAAGATGGGGCCGACTACCTCAAGCACCAAAAATATTACCTGCTGACCAAGTCCAATTACAAAATTACCATCCACCAAAAATCCCCCCAAAAAGTATCCTGCTATACATCAATGAAACCCAGCGAGGAGCGATTTGACCACCAGATACCAGCCATCCACCATGACAAACAACAATAATTTGAAAGGAAGCGAAATCATAGTTGGCGGTAACATCATCATTCCCATCGACATTAGTGTGGTAGCAACCACCAAATCGATAATCAGAAAAGGGATATAGATCATAAAGCCAATTTGAAAAGCGGTTTTCAGTTCGCTGATAGCAAAAGCCGGCACCAAAGTCGTAATAGGTAGGCTAACCAAAGACTTCGGGGTAGATTCATGCCGATATTGTAAGAATAACTCCACATCACTTATTCGGGTCTGTTTTGCCATAAATTCCTTAAAAGGCAGTTCAGCCTTTGTTAGAGCTTGTGTCTGTGAAATTTTCCCTGAAAGATATGGTTGTAACGCATCATGATTCACCGCATTAAAAGTAGGAGTCATAATAAAAAATGTAAGAAATAACGCAAGTCCAATCAGAACCTGGTTGGGAGGAGCTGATTGAACGGACAATGCGCTTCGAACAAAAGATAAAACAATAATAATTCTAGTGAACGAAGTCATTAATATCAAAATTGCAGGAGCGATGCTCAACACCGTCAACAGAACAATGATTTGCACCGCACTGACAGTGGCCTGAGGATTGTTGGTGGGCGTCACTGAAAGTGACACACCAGGTAGTCCTGTTGTGCTTTGAGCAAAAACATCAGGAGAGGGAATCAAGACGAAGATAACTAAAAACAAAACTAAATAAAGGAGGCGTTTCTTACTCATTTCGACCTCCTAGACAAGTCTGTTAATATATCCTGAAAAGAAAAATCATTCGAGCCGTTCTCTGTTTCATCCGCATCTTTAAGTACATCATTACGTCTCATTCGAAGATATTCCAAACGTTCCTGGACCGATCCCCACTCATCAAGCGTCTGAGATTCCATTTTCGTTGCAGATTTTACTGATTCTCTTTTGCGGGACTGGAATAATCGCCCCATTATAGATAAATATTTAATCCAATAAATACCTTTCGTGGTACTACTAGTGTATGAGGATGCCTGCAACAATTCACCAGCCAATTCTTCATCTTCAAAATTGGCCAATTGTTCAATTTGATTGCCTACACCCACCACAATTATCCTCTTTACCCCAACCACAATGACCTGAAGTGTTTTGTTGGTACCAAGAGGGATAACAGCAACCACGCGAACCAGACGTTGGTTGACTCTCATACCAGATTGTCGCCCTAACAGACGGATAGAGACAATCACAAGCACGATGATAAAAACTAGACTAAGCAGTAAAGAGAAGACGCTGCCAAGTCCACCCAGCATCCCTAACCCAACGCCTTACGAATCGCTTCAATGACACGTTCAGCTTGAAATGGTTTGACAATAAAATCCCTTGCACCAGCCTGAATGGCATCAATGACCATTGCCTGCTGGCCCATGGCCGAGCACATAATTACTTTTGCTCCTGTGTCATTTGCGCGAATTTCTTTCAATGCCTGAATTCCGTCCATTTCCGGCATCGTAATATCCATCGTTACCAAATCGGGCTTTAATTCTTTGTATTTTTCGACGGCCTGTGCACCATCGCTTGCTTCCCCAACAACTGTATAACCGTTTTTTGTCAATATTTCTTTAATCATCATTCTCATAAACGCAGCATCATCGACTATTAAGATTCGAGCAGACACAACCCATTCTCCTTTACTATATCGCTTGAATAAATATACTCATTTTACTGTAATCTTTTAATACGTTCTGTGGGACTAAGGATATCGATTACCCGAACTCCAAAATTCTCTTCAACCACCACCACCTCGCCGCGAGCTATTAGTTTATTGTTGACTAAAATGTCTACCGGTTCTCCTGCAAGTTTATCCAGTTCCACAATGGCTCCCGGAGCCAAATCCAGAATATCTTTAATCATTCGTTTGGTACGTCCAAGTTCAACGGTGATGCCGAGCGGAATGTCCAATAACAGATCGAGGTTTCTGCCCGCATGAGTTGGTGGTGCATCATCAAACGAAGTAAATACAGCCCGTTCCACCTGTGGAGGTGGTGCTGCTGGTTCTACTTGCCTGCCTGATGCCGATTGGCTCATACTTGAGTAACTGTTCGAAGCTGCCACTTGTCCATCAGAAGTTGGTTGAGTCACCGATTGCGATGGTCTCGGCGATACAGGTAAATCTGGTTTGGTTGCTTCCGTAGGGGGTACAACCACCTCCGAGTTTTGCTGCCCTGATCCCATTAAATTAGCAACCAACTTATGCGCGAATTCAACAGGGAATAATTGCATA
>JAJZCW010000038.1 GCA_021828865.1 Bacillota bacterium | reverse complement strand
ATGGACATATTTTTGGAATGCCTGGTCATCTTTAATGTAGGGGGCTAAGAGATCGATGCCAGGAGTAGTTAAGGGAACGAGTCTCTTCGCTTCCTCTGACGCCATTGAAAGTCGGGTATGCAGTTCCCCGTCATGAGTACGATGTCTCATTAGTCATGGCTTAGGTCGGCATTGTGAATAGTGGTAAGGGACTTACTGAGTACCAGGAGAGGAAGAAACATAAGTTTTGAATTGTTGGCAGGATGAACTATTCCGAAATTAACTAGCCGGCCGATTATGATGTATGAACTCTTCTATGGTGCCTAAGAAGGCCGTGGGTGATGCTCACCATTCAGAGGTGCTTAAGTTTATATAAGAATTGTGAGGAAGATTATGCGCGATTGATAATGATAGGTAATCTTAGTTCCAGAGCACGGTGCCCACTGGGAGCAGTAAAAAGTACAAGAAGTTACACTATATTCAGAGTTCGAAGACTATAGCCGTGTATGCGAGTAAGTGTATCACTACTGTATCTCACAACTGCTCACAAATCGCGAATCGTTATTGTACCACACATGCACTACACTTAGCGTGTATATATTAGATACTGAGTAAGTTCAAATTTTAGCTACGTATATAATCTATTAAAATATAATGGGTCATATGACATACTGTATATGATGGACAAGGTCTTTCCATAAAGTTCTTTTATAAAAGAAGGGAGCCCTCCCTGTATTCAAATTGAATACATAAGTTTTAGCAGTCTACATCTACATAATCTACATGAGCATGACTGTAAAAGCGGATGTCGTAAACCAAGATCCGGTATCTCAGTTAGGTTGGAGAACATACTGTAATACATAAGAGGAGAAGACAAAGAGATGCTATCCGAATATCACCAACTATTGAAAGGCTGAACCACATTTCGCAATTACCGTGCAACTTCAATGGAATCATCAAGGGAGGATGCATCAATTCGGCAATAGCTCCTATAGTACCCCTGTTCGTCAACCTCCGTCATTGAGAGCAAATCGATCGAGAGAAGCGGAGTGCTCCAACACCCCAGTTGTTCTTCCAGCAAATGCAAGTCGTCCTCGGACACCAACAGTTTACTCTTCATATTCTTGTTGCGCATAGGCTTCACTTTAGCGATCGTCACATGTGCTTTCCATTGTTGTAGATCAATATTTTGTAAACCATTCTCAGTTCCATTCAAAGCTTCAATCGACATTAATTTATAGTAAATTAACTCATTCATATTTCGAATAAAATCGATTCCATCATCATCATGTGGTTCGATATATAATACACGATTAGAGAACTTTCCAAATTTAGTAAATGATAGTACAGGAAGAGTTATCAAGCACTCGGATCGAATCTCGTTCAACGCCGCATTCACAAGACCCAAGTGTTCTTCTTTCAAGTTAATCACAAAACCTGTTATATGAAGTTTTTTCACGGAAGTTAGCATACTTTTCATGGGAGGGTAAGTATCTATGATGTATTGCTGAATCATTCCAACTTTGCTTTGGAATTCAGGACAATTCAAACGGTATCCGATAAAATAGTTGGGTGTTATGCGATTAGTTCGTGACATTGAAAGTGTAACAGCTCGGTGGAAGGCTGTGAGGAGGACACTCCAGGACCTCAACCATGACATAGGTGATGAAGTATATACTCCCCCTAGCCCCCCTAGAGCAGCCGTTCCACTCAACTTTCCTCTCAAAATTCCCATTGATTTATTGAATGAATTTTACTCTAAAATTTAAAATAATTCCAAATATTGTAGAATTTCAGAACATGGAACAGTGAGCATCAGCGGCCCCAAATCGACGTCGACGTCGACCTCAGTACTACGTACTACGTAGTGTACTGTGCACTGCTACTGTGCTACTAGAGCCCGTGGGACAGTAGACAGTAGTTGGAGTGCCTATCCTAGCCACCTAGCCAGCCCTTAGGAATCGCTTCGTCTTCAACCAGTGGACTCTGTGCATCTCTAAGAAATACTTCGCTCGCTCTTGCCCTTGAAACCGAGTAGAATTCGAATCTTCTTCAACCGAATTCGAAGATGCAGAAGACCACGACGACGGTGGTCTACTTGCTCATTCCTTTGGGAATGATACAGCTTCTGTTCTTCTTCTACATCTACTACTGGTATTCAAAAGACCATATATTTAGCGAAGACCCCTCCAATCACTATTCCCAATCGAAGCATATGTTAAGGAAGGTGTTCCCACAATTCGAACCGATTGAACTGGAAGAGATAAACGAATTGAAAACGGATAATTCAATACTGAATATTTCATCAACACCCTTCAAGGAGAAAAACTCAGATATTTCGAAAAAGGCATCTATAACGAGTGCAGAGATAGAAGAAGATGAAGATGACGAGGCTACTTGGGAAGAGATCCAAGCTTCGGCTGAGCGATTAGGTTTCAAACTTACTCCACGAAGTTTTGATGTGTCTGATTTACCTTTCCCCTATGAAGAGGAGGAACCTCCATTCAATGACTGGATCCAACAGGTAGTGAAACGAAGAACCACTTTCAAAGCCAAAAGAGGAGTCACCTTTCAAGTATGTGCTGCAGCTTTTGGTTTAGACGTTGCAGCTTTGAAATACTTACTCTATGACGTTGGACTTCCAGTGGACATGCCTCAAGATAACGACCACTTTCGAACTGCCTTGCATTGTGTAGCCAATATCCAACTCCTGGCTGATGCCAATAACCGGGGCCAGTACATCCCTATGGTAACCGGGAATCCGAACTGGTTGACGAAAGTATTCGATCCACCGCTGCCCATTCAAGATCCAAACCCTATGGCGAGTGACATCGTCCATTCCATGGAGAAGGCTGCAGTCAACTGTGCGAAATGGCTGTTACGTGCAGGAGCTGATCCCAATGTTAGAGATAGGGTAACGTAATAATCGAAGCTCTTATTTTGTAAACACACTTAGGGCCATGCCTCACCTCTCCACCTCGCTTCCTATGGTGGAATACTGGGTCTAGTGAAAATTCTCTTGGAGAACGGAGCGGACCCCACACTGATCAACGAAGACAACCGCACTGCTTTCCATTACGCTCTCGCAAATGGTCACGCTGAAGTTGCACATGTATTATTCAACGCTGGGAGCTGTCTTGATTGCCCAGATATTCATGGTGTTCGTCCCATCGGTGATGAGAGACACTTACTTTGTACTAGCTCATAAATTGCTTAGACTTGATCGATAAGCCCGGTCCGATCTCACCTGACGAGGCTATTAAGTATTTTAACATCACTCAGCGTCCTCCAAGGACAATCGACCGACTTAAGCGTCCAGAGTTGTATCCCAATGACAAGCGAGGATGGAAATATGGCGACGGAGGGTGGGGGTCTCAGCGGATTCCCTGGGCCGAGGACGATATGGATTGTGACTATGACGCATACTGGGCGGATGAGATAACAGGTGAAGAGATATTCGGCTACCTTGCTAGATCATCGCCCGTCCTCATTCGAGGGCTTCTCGACGACTGGCCAATGGTCAACGTTAGCACTGCTGATCAGCTGAAAAAGCTCCATGGTGGTATACAGACTCTTCTCAGCAACATACCATATGCTGATAAATTTGGAGGAGAAGGAATATGGACCAATATCAGCGCTTACATCGACATGATTCGCGAGCAGAAAGTCCCAGGAGGCAGGTCACCTTGGTACATGTTCCGTGGTCATCGAGTTCCCCATGAGTCAGAGAGTGAAGACTCCATTGTTCCGGCGGATGTATGCACGACTCCTCCTAAAGTCGCCACGGCGATGAAGATGTTGCATTATCGAGCCGATGAAAAACCTGGTACTCCTCTTGCTCGAATTACAGATGTTAATCTACAATGGTCTTTGGGGATCGAGGGCAGCGGTGCTCCAACACACTTTCACAATGTTGCCTGGTACGCCCAGTTGAGATGTTTTTGTTGCAGGTTATATTGTCGTAGGGTTGGTCTTATGTTCGGTGCAAAGAAGTGGATATTACAGCCACCTCACAATATGATCATGAGTAACCAGCCCCCGTTGATTTTCTACGAAGATGCTATTCCCAAACTGAAAGAACGAGGCGTGAGGTTCACAACTTGTATGCAGACTGCGGGAGATGTCGTAATCGTTCCAGAATGCTGGGGTCATGGGGTGGTCAACGTGCAGCCGTCCATCTCCGTCGCCATTGAAGAGATAAATTATATATGGCGGGTGCGTCAGAATCCGAATATTGTCAACAGACTTCCCATGAATAAAAGGGCATATCTTGTCGTACATAATGCTGAGGCTGCCGAGAAGGATTCGCGACTCAATTGATGACATTATTACAGTGTCATCTGGACTTTTTGTGTAGAAAAATTTCAATCCACTAAATATTTACGCGCTATATTGTAAATTTCAAAAAAATACCGATCGCTGTCATAATTTAATTACTTGACTGAACTCGATTTCTATTTATTCGATATAATCTTTTGATTAACATATAACATATAACCACCATGAGTATGGGATGCTCATCCTACCCGCTACCCACACCTCCTACCCACTCGGGTACTATTCGCTTGTGGCTGGTGGCTAGGTCAGCTAGCTAACTCGTCATGTGTTAGGGGACCTTCTATCCTAAGGTAGTTCTTCTGGCTAGGAGCATGGCGTCAGCTAGGAAGTGGTTTCCCCTGGCCCCCAGACCCATCTCCAGTCGACCCGAGGTGAGCTCCGCTGCCCTGGCTGCCCTCCCCACCTTCGACGTCTACCGGGTCAGCTCCGAGCTGAGTCTGCTTCTCCTCCGCTCCTCCGAGACGCCAGTCCTCTACCTGTCCGGTCATGCTCACTTGACACTCGTCAAGGGGAGGTGTGAGGTCTTCGGGTACCAGCTTCCTCTGATGAAGAGAACGCCTGTCACATGCTGTCCTTGGAACCCAGCCTACCCGCTGACTTTGTCGACTCAAACCAAAGCCAAGGGTGTGTTAGGCAACCTCAAGCAGTGTCTGAAACCTGAAGACTTCGCTCTGATGGAGAAGAAAGTACTCTCGTATGACGCCATAGTTCTTATCGAATCGCACCGCGAGAATGACATGGAGTGGCTACTGCAGATGGAGAGGTTCTCTTCCACCTACAACGACGTCATCGCTGCTCCCCCTTCAACTACCCATACTTTGCATTCCCACTTACAGATGATCAATCTCCAGTCGTGTCTACTCTTCACTGAATCTTCCGATTGCCAGTTAGAGAAATTAGAGTATCCAACGAACTGGAAAGAGTCTGTTTCCATCGTAAGCAACGCCTTAGCAACCCACCCCAAAGTACTGATTTGTGGATCTAAGGGTGTCGGAAAGAGCACTTTCCTTCGGTATTTACTAAACAGTACTCTTCATAGATGTAAGAATATAGCCGTCTTAGACTGCGACCTCGGGCAGCCTGAGTTTACTGTTTCTGGAATCGTATCTTTACATATTTTATCAACGAAAGACATCTCATTGCAACCTATTCATTTAAACTTGAAGCGACCTCATACGAGTTATTTTATCGGCGATATTGCATCGAAACATCAGCCTCATGTTGTGTTACAAGCAGTCCGACAGTTGTTATCCATATATCAAGCTCTACTTAAGGATTCGCATGTGGATGATGACATTGAAACTTCAACAAACTCTTCTCATCATCCCGTTCAAAATTCTTTTGCTTTATTAGAACGGGAACGAGATCGGAATAATAACGATGGATTTCCTCTGTTTGTGAATCTCGATGGTTGGACCAAAGGCATGGGGGAGGATATTCTATCGGCGCTCATTCCAATTGTTGGACCTTCGCATGTCATCCATCTTCGTTCACTTAAAAATAGCGATCTTGAACCACTTTCGAATCTCCCGCAGAGTTGTGTTGCAGTGGAACTTGAGCCTGGACGGATAACACCTTCTAAAGTACATGGAGTGGATATGCGAAATCTCAGGTTTAGTTATGTTTTCTCAAACTGACGTCATAAATCAATTTTAGACTGGTATCTCACTTTCTACGCAATAGCGAGGTTATTATAGACTCGAATACTTATATCAAAAATGGTGCGATCTGTGATTCTACGGGGATTATCGCCGTGGCATTGACTGAGATAGCATTCTGCTCAGTTCAATTCGATCGCACTGTCCTATATACGGTCGAGGCTATGTCTCCTCGGCTGTTGCTAGCTTCATTCAATGCATCCCTTGTGGGAATCTGCTGTAATGAGCGTTCAGATATACTGCAAGAAATTCCACTATACTTGCGTCATGGTGATCGAAGATTCCAGCTACATTTTCTGGCTCCCTCTTCAATAAATCCGTTATTGCCTTTGCATGATGTAGGCATCATCAGGGCCGTCGATATACGTGCTAATCACTTTCTTCTAATATGTCCAACTCCACCACCCCTAAATGGTGGTAATGGTGTCGTTTTTATAAAGAGTACTACTCCTCTGCCCCTGCTGTTGACATATTCACCAAGGCAATTATGTTATCCATATTTGTCCTCTGAAGTCGAGGGAGAAGGTTGCCGAAGAATGAAGGCAAGGACGAACGTGAAGCGCAAATGGCAATCAACTGTATAATTAGTTGATACACCTCGCAGGATATGTGCTGTGTAGTCGAATTCAACATTTTTGAATATCGCAAGTCGCAAAATTTACATTTCTCATATTCATTCATAAAACACAAATTACCCTTCACACTTAAATTGCTTAATAAAATTGTCCTGATGTACAGTAGCCTTACTATAGTTCAATGTACTGTTACTGTATACTAGGTTGTTATCGTACTTACAGCGCTATTTATGCTACTATACATGTATAACTTGTTGATGCTGTTCAAAGCATAGAAGTAACGATAGCCCCTTGCAGTAAAAAAAAAAAAACTAGATACAATTTAGAACACCGTCCTATTAAGTATGCATTTAATTTCAGGTGGGAAAGCTTATATCGCCGACAATCCTACGATCATCGAAACTACAGTATACGATAGTTCCGAAACTCCGCCTGCAATTTGTGTCTACCTGTATTACTAAAACTATTGCAATACAGTATTGAGATCCCGCCATCTACTCAGAACTGCATTGCCTTCGTCTTTGATTGTAGCAGCACTTTAACGGCTATCTTGAGGGATCATTCTTGCCGTGAAAAGACGGCAAGCACGCATATGCGTCATTCGTCTGATTTATTGAATATGTCAAAATTGAAGATACTGGACTAAATATCCTTTAAATATCCTTGCACTTTCGACTGTTTTGAGGAGATACGGCTGGCCTAGTGATCCGAAGTTCAGGTAGTCTGTCTAAATCTAGGGATAAAATTTTTTGATGATCTTTGTATGGGACATTCACGATTCGCCTTTTTCCACCTGCACGAAATTTTGTTGGTACCTTGCTCATCGAGATTAAAGAGTCACGCGCGACAAAGCTTAATCGATCTTGAGATCTTCCGAAGGGCTTCAAAACGGGAGACGTCGAAGGTCTTCCAGGCCGTGGAAATGAATTTTTACGGTCTGGATCTGCAGTTGGGAATAAGGAACCATATTGCAAGTTTCCTTGCTCTTCTCCGATATTAATATTTTTGGGCAGTGCTATGGACTCAGCATCTTCACGATTCGCCTTCATTCTTTCGTAAATGTCGATTCCCATCTCCCAAAGATCTAAAGTCTCTTTAGCCGTAAGGTATGAATGCATAGCATTATCTTCCTTGTTTCCTAATTTCGATTGAAGTGCCAGGTAACTCTGAGTTATCGCCCAAATCGCATTTTTAGCGTCATCTAGAAGAGCAGGATATAGACGTGCAACCTTGTACAAAGGCTCTCTGAAAATAACTAGTTGTAATGTCATGGCCTCTATACGAATACCGGATGCAATATTGTATATAAGCTTTACGTAGTATATTATATTTTCAGCGCCCATTTCCTCACAGCTCATTAAATCATCGTACAAAAGTTTTAGAATGTCAGATTGATAAATAGCTAAAACGCATCGTGTTGTATCTTCACTCAGATTTGCGAGAGTATGTACGGCTTGAAAGTAGCAAACATTGTTTGCAGCAAATTCTTTTTTTCGAATAATGCTGATGCAGAATTCAAGTACATTAGATGGAGCATTAAATATAATATTATTCGCCGATCCTGTCGATGGCGTATGGTGATTAGCACATCTAGAGACGATTAGTAAGCAAGTCGCTCCATCAGGAAACAGCTCAGCCAACGGTGTCTCGTTTCGTTCCAAATTTTCGTACAGAAGAAGAATCTTCTGAATTGTCAGCTTAAGAAACCCTTGGGATATTATCAAATCGACATTGGACTCAACTCGGCTTAAATTTGCTAGTAAATGATAAAATGAGGAAGGGATGATCCCTATATTCTTCTCGATCGGCATAGAAAAGTTGTATATCACATCAAAAATTTTATGGTCTTGAACTAAATAGAGCGCTGACTCTTCATCTAAGCAGCATTTTGATAGCAACCAACAAATGTCACTGAGTATGATAGAAAAGTTATTCGACCGATGATGAACTATCTTAATGTTCTTCAGAACCTACAGGAGCTTAATGCTCATATAAACAATGTTAGCAAAGCATTACCAGTAAGTTCGAATGAATCGGGTGATGCATTGTTCTATAATCGTAACGTATGTGATCCTGCAGAGCATATATGTAGGCATCAACAAATTTGATTGCAGATATACCAGCAGTTTCCTGAAGAATTTTTAGGTCTACCGTTAATCCCACATGAACTGTTGACAACGCTCTGATGAAAAATGATGACGCCTCGAGAATATCAAGCTCACCATTCAATTCAAGTAAATAAGATTTCATATCATTCGTCAATGATGCAGAGCACAAGTTTTTCATGGCATGAAACGCATGTGATGCAGTTTTTAAGACAAGCTTAGCTTTAGAATCTTTCATTGGCATTCCTTGAAACAAATAACTTGAGTAGAATGTACAGTGCACCAAAAACCTAAAGCAACTGCAAGAACCTATCAGCATGCAAGCCTTCGCTGTAGCGGAGATACAGTCAATGATAATAGCCCTCGAACAGTATTCGTGGGGAAGAAGAGACCGATAGTACTCCAGATCGCTTGGATTTGAGAGGTAATCAGCCACAAACTTCGCACCGCATGCTGCGGCAGTCGATGAAATGTGGATTGTTAAATCTAATGAGGGCTCAAAACTCAGAATGTCAGAAAGAGTATGCACATTTGAGTTTGAATGTTGGTCCGTAATTGAACGCATGATATCTTCGATAATGACGGATTGAATATCTTCAATCTTTTGTAGTCTCATCAAAGTCGCCACGGGATCGTGGAACCTCAAATTATCTTGTCGGTACAAAGCAATCAAAATATAGACTGCATAATGATATGGAAGAAAGCCGTACGAAGGACCATCTTCAAGCAGAGGTTTAAGAGCGTCAAGTATATCTGAAGATAGTAAACAACTTCTTCCTGAAGGCTCAGAAGATATTTGAAGAAATAAGGCAAGGCAATGCGTTGACAATGATGGTTCATCCATCAAATGAGCTAATCGAAAGATGAGTTTACCGCTAAGTATTCCCATTTCTTCAATGATATTGTTGAAGAAGCTGCCACATGAGAGTGAATATACACAAGATAAGGCACCCTTGAGAATTATTAAGCTGTGCGAGGTCATAACGATATTCAGTAAATGATGAATGACCATTGACGATCCTATGGTTGATGTCCACAACTCATTCACATTGAATAGTGTTGAAGTGTGCTTAAGGTAGTTGATACTCACCGATTCATGAGTGCTAGATTGAATGTACTCATACCGATGTTGCGCACGATATAACCCTGCGTTATGATTTGCCAGGTTCCTAATAATGCCGAATACAGAATCCGCGTAACGGAGTGTCTCCTGATCATATTGTGATCGAAGAAGTCGTACGAGTGCTTGAATTATATTCATCGAAAGAATGCCCGGTACACTCCGGATATTTAAAGACAACGAGTAAAGTAATTCTAAAGTACATTGCAAGGATCCGGTTGTTTCACATAAAATGAAGTAAGGCAATAGAATCAAAAGTTGCGACTCGATCACATCGTTTCGATTGATTGAGGCGAAAGTAATATCGGATACAGATGTCAGCATCTTCATAATCTCAAACCCCTCAATCACGAAATGCTCGTCGATGTGAGATAAACACCGAAAATTATTCTTTAAGTCTTTGCACCGATATTGCATCGGACGCCAAACCATTTGCGCATTACGTAAATTGACTATATACTGCTGTTCGAATAGCTTCTTCGACTGCTCCAAAGTGATAAACTCATCGTTGTGATTTCGGGCACACGATCGATCATACATCGCAAAATATTTTGAAAAATTTCTTTTCCGAAAGGCCAGCTGAATTATCTTGGCGGCTAAATTGAGTTTTAGCATGAGCAAAGTACTGAAGCGACGGCAAAATTGAGAGTCTGTCATTTCTTTGGGAAACTTCTCAGCCAGGAATTTCAAAATTCTCAGCAGATTTAAATGACAAGTGCACTGCCCCAGGTGGAGGAGTTGATGAGTTGCCTGATGGATCAGGTGTCGGAGGCTGTGTCGGAGGACGTGAGGGGCATGGCGATGGCGGGAGAAGACTTCCTTCAGGAGGATCTCTGCCAAGCTCATCCTCTTCTCCTGTTGGCTGGCTCGGAACTGACTCAGGAGGTACTCACAGACCTTCTCCACGACATTATCCGTCCACCTTCCCATGCTCACTGGTAGGAGAGGACTTTTCAAATCCAGAATCTCTTCATTAGAAGATAGAAGCTGGTCCAAATCAACAGTTTCGCTCAGTAAGTCTGAAAGCGTTTTCTCCCGTGTCTGGTGTTCATCGTACGCTGTCTGCATTTCAACCGCGGACAGCTCTTGTGGCAGAGACAATGCCTTGGGCCGGGGCTGGGTATGCAGGACGTCTTGACCTAGCTGATGGATGAACCGCACGTGCCTCTGACGGTCCTTGCTCGCATCGCCCAGGTCTCTCCTCCTCCTATGGCTGATGGCTCTTCGGCCCAATCGGGCGGTCCTATCGACGACATCCTCCCCCTGCCGCCTCTCCCACTCCTCGGCCTCGAACAGACTGCCGATCGTCCTCGACATGACGCTAACTAACTTATAAAACTTGAAATCCAAATGACGGTAGCGGCCGTTACGGAAAACGATCGCTGCCCACGACCCGCGACCCACAACCCAAGACCCCGACCCATGCTCCACATCAAAGCATTTACCGAGTCATGTGCATCCATTCACTCTAAATTTTCATCCAACTTATCTATTGTGATTTTAATTTTTCTAATAGTTATATATTTGCCTTCTCGTCGCTCATTAGCTCTTCCACCTTCCCTTGTCTGTCACTCGCTCCTGTGGTGCGCTACTGAGAGCGGCTTCGATGATGGCCGAGGGGAGTTGCCTCCAGGATGACCTAATTGCAGCCCCTGGTTGAAGGAAACAGCCTCGGGGGACATGGAGAACGAAGAAATGAAGGGGTCAGCGGTTGAAGGGATAGCTGAACATATAGAATCTACTCTTCAACTAAATGAAGTCACAGAAACGAGTCAAGCTAACATTAGCCTTGCCTCCATTGATAGGAAGACTTCCATTGATGAAGAGGTACAGCTTCTCGTTGGACAGATCGATTCTCATTCTTGGTTTAGACAGCCTGTGTCATTTGTTTGGATATGGAGCAGTATGATAACAATATGATCGTCTTCTGTGATCGATGCAATGTCGCTGTTCATCAATATTGCTATGGCATTCCTTCGCTTCCTGAAGGCTCTTGGTAATCATATTATCCATATATTAATCAACTTCCTCTAATTTTGTCCTGTCCTAGGTATTGCAATGTTTGTAATTCAAATTTGAATCCTTCAAGCCTTCAATGTGAACTGTGCTCATATCACAATGGAGCTTATAAGCCTACCCATAATGGAAAATGGGTTCATGTCAAGTGTGCATCCTGGATTCCTGAGGTTTATGTCATTGACCCGCAGCTGATGCAGCCCTTCATACTGGATCGAGTAGACAAGTTGAGATTCCGTTTGAAATGCTCATTATGTAAATTCAAAGGAGCCTGTGTACAATGTAAAAGTGGAAGGTGTTCGACTGCAGGTGAGAATATCTCGTTTGAATGATGGTATAAATTTTTGCTCTAGTGCATCCTATTTGTGCATTGGCTCCGAACTCAGGCTGGACACGGCGAATAATTCGCACAGAAGACAGTGGATCGCAATGGGATATGTTCTGTCCCACCCATGCAGCTGCTGTAAAGGATCCAGTAAAGCCTAAGCCGAAGAAGGCTCCTCTAAATGAACCGACCGCTGAAGAGGCGGCAGCGGTGAACAGGTCTCGTCATCTGAAGGCTAGGAATTCAGACGTTTCACTTCGAATGTCGATCATGCGTCCTCCTCCAGAATATATCTGTCATGCGATGGCAGTCATTTCGCTGCAGCAGGCGACTGAGATGAGAGCAGTTCCTGAGACGGCCGCTCATCGAAGGAGAGACGACTCAGTGTTCACGCTGTCCGAGTGGCCGGGGATGGCGGAGGGGGAGGCCATGGACCTCGAGCACTTTTGGAATTTTGTTTCAATGATATTTCCTGAGGACCATACCGTTAAGTGGGTCGAGAATACGTTTGATGGGATTTTATCTGCCGTCAAAGTTGACGAATCTTTATCCTCTCTGCATTCAATTGGCTCATCAGCCCAACGCCCTGCTGAAGAGATGAAGGAGCTTTCGCTCACAGAAAAAGAGCGATCAGCAGCCCTAGAATACGAAAAACGTTCTGAGCTTCTGTGGAGCTTGTGCAAGTCTCTTAAAGTCTTAAGACGAGCCCTTGACATCCCTCCTGATAACGGTCTCTTGTTTCCTCTATTGGATTATAAAGAATTCCTCGTAGAATGTCGAGGAGAATTAGCCGCCTGTACTTCATTTTATCCACTAAAGGATGTCTTACTCCGAGTAGCCTTCGAATCGGAAAGTCGGAAAGAGGCATGCTACTTAGTCTCGACTAAGCCAACAGATCAAGCCACACCTCTTATCGATGAGAATATAGTTGCATCAGCAGCTTCAAGCCTGATAGGATTTGATCCTGATGGACAAAATTTATGTGAAAAAGAATTCCCTTGCGTCAGTCTTAATCTTGATCAAGTTCATGAGATCGCAGCAGAAGATAAAATCTATATGCATGATAAAATTTTGATTGCCAACCATATGAATGACTTTTTGAATTTGATTATTAAAACTGATCAACACTGGCACCTTAAAGCTTTGGAAATTGTAAAGGACTCGATGAAGTCATGTATAAAAAAATGCATAGCATCGAATAGTTTTGAGAATGAAACGCGGAAGGCTGCCTGGAAGAAGATAGAGGAACGCTACAAATGCCAACGGATTTGGAAACGAGTGGGGCTGTCCACATCACTTGGGATGCGGGAACAAAATTCCGCAAGTTTTATGAAGACTCATTCTGAAACTACACCGCTCCAGCTTCCGTTTGAAAGCGTAGCACCACAAGATGTTGAAATTCCGATAGATGACTCCATATGCCATGTTTGTTTTGACGGTTCAAGCACAGAGACGAATAGTATCCTTTTCTGCGATGGGTGCAATACAGCGATGCATCAGTTCTGCTACGGCATTTCTGAGGTACCTGAAGGTAATTACTTCTGCGATAGATGCAGGGCGATTCAAAGTGTGAGTGATGATCCCGAGGTGTTATTTGAGGCGGATGAGCATGGTCGTGATGCGGTGACTTGTTGTTTATGTCCTTTGTACCATGGCGCAATAAAACCAACAACCGATGGGCGTTGGGTACATTTATGCTGTGCCCTCTGGTCGAAAGATGCTATTATAGAAAATTTGGATGAAATGGGACCTGTGAATTTGAGCGCAGTGTCGGCAGAGCCTATGATTTTTGACAAGCGAATAGTTCCCGATGAACAAGCGGTGAATGTTGGGAGTGCTCTCTGCTCGCACTCCCAAACCTGCGTGATTTGCGGAGTTCGTGGAGGATTATTGACTGCTTGCTACAGTGTGGACGAGCAGTGCGATATGCTTTTCCATCCACTGTGCGCTTGGTTTGAAGGTTATTTTATAAGTTCTACGATAATAGACCCAACTTTTCAGGGCATTGATAGAGATGGAATTTATCCATCAGGATTAAGCTACTCTTTCTGTTGCTTTCGTCACACGCCTCATGATTTTGCCGCTGCTCCATTGAGAAAATCGCAACAAATGTATCGCCGGAAATTTCGTCTAGATGAGCGGGACTTGATCTGTGTTCCTGGTCAAAGGAAAAGTAAAAAGAAACAGCGCCAAGTTCTTGCTCTTCGCAAGAATAATGCGGTGGTGCCTCGCGATTTAAATCCTGATGTTTACGATGCTTTTGTTTGTGCGGCGTGCATCAGTCCTATCCCTGATTCTTTACCGCAATACCTTCGTGACATATCCTCACCAAATATTCCAGTATTGAAATGTGCAGAATGCGGAATCTTTCTTCATAAAGAATGCTACAGTAAGGACCCTTTCTTCATTGCGGATTTAAGCTGGAGGTGTAACACATGCACAGCTGGGGTCCAAGATGCCAGATGCATACTTTGTCCTCGACGCGGAGGTTATCTAGTTCGTGCCGCTGAAGGTGATTGGGTCCACGATTTTTGTAGTCGCAACTTGCCCATTCCACGTCGGAAAGGAGTAATAGAGATGCGATTAATTCCTAAGGAGTACCGAAAGGTCAAGTGCGTATTTTGTAATCGGAGGGCTGGTGTATGCTTAAGATGTAATGAGTTAGGCTGCTCCGTCTATTTTCATGCACTATGTGCTGAGCGAAGTGGGAAATTTTACATTAGAAGTTCGATTGGTCCCACTCAGTCGTTTTGTAGCGAGCATATTCCTGCTGGTGTGTGTAAAACTTCGGAGGGATACTGGGTAGACATTATGGATGTCCAGGCTTTACATTATAGCCTTGATCGCGCTCGTCTGATTATGGATACGCTCCGTCGACGCGATCGCCACAAGAAGATGATCTACAGGACGGATGGAGAGCTCATGCAGTTACAGCTCAGCAAATTCATCGACCGCATCATGGAGCGGAGGACATTGGAAACCCCAGAAAAAAATATCATGTATATAGAGGACGAGTATGACGAGTTAGACGGAGAATTGGAGGATAAATGGATTAGTAGAAATTTTAAAAGCACGGTTACCGAGGATATTATTCAGCAAGGTTCCACAATAATAATTAGCACAGATATCGGCGAACTGAAAATTAGTTCAACATGGATTGATGAGAACGAGTTAAAAGTTCCGCGGAGACTGAAGGTTGTCATCGCAGGAACAACAATATCACGCAAAAATACAATAAATATCAATGGCAAGGATTTCAAGTTAGGATTACTGCCGAGGTTGATGATGAGGTTGGAGTCTTCTTACGCTTTCAACAGTATAGTGAAGAAAGCCAGTGATCTAGTTCAGCTCGAACGTCAATTTGTGCGAGAATGGATGGACTTTAAACAAATGGATTTGGATCAGTTTATAGTCGCAATGGCAAAGAAGGATATCATAGTTGAAAAACCTCATCGTAAGCAGCAATCCTCTAAAAAGAAACGCTCGTCAAATCAAGAGAAAACGCATGAGGAACTTCTCAAAACAGCATCGCACGCGGGAAACCATGACCAAAATTATACTCAAAATCACTCCAAAACAAAGCACACTCAGTTATCGAAAGAATCATACAGTGAAAACCCTAAGGAACCACCTGCTGGCAATAATGGTCGGAAAGCACATCGAGCAAAAAAGCCGAAAGTCAACTTATGGTCATTCATCGCTGAACGAATGGATGCACAACCTTCGGATTTTGAACGCAAAATGGTCTTCCCGTGTAAGGAATTGGAGGACTGGAGAGTAGTTTTAGATGAGGAGCGCACTGCGCTTGAATGCCGAATTCAGTTTATCATTAATAGGGTTATGAACTTCAAGATTCCTGTTGAGTATTTTACTGAATCGAAAGCGAGACGAATATCGAAGAAGCGAAAGGTATCTAACGAGGAGCGACTTATAGCTGAAGATTTTGAGGAGATCCCTTATGATTTGATTCCAAATTACAACAACTTAGTTCGCAGACCTATATCGCTAGCGATCATGCTAAGCTGTTTGCAGCAGCACAAATATCAAAATATGGCTTCATTCTGCGCTGATTTCTATGAAATGCTGTCAAACAGTAGATTCATCACTGAAGAGGGATCTTCGGTAAATCAACTCGTTTGATTTGAGGATATAATGTGATGTTGATAGACATGGAGAGACTCGGAGAAGCTTGCCTGCGTTTTTGAGGAGGCTAAACAAATTAGTCTTAATTCTCTAGAGCTTCAATCGGGACGCGATAAAACGTTGGTCGTTAAGCCTGCTAGGCCTCACAAGAAAAGTACTATTCCAACTCTTATTTGTAGTGAGTGCCGAATTCAGGTACGTCTTTACTAAAAATCTAATAATTTGCTTAAGTGAATCTAAAACAGTATGAACTCCATGGTTGGGATGAAGATGCTGACTTGCATCATCCATTTGGTAAGATAGGGAGTGTTTCCAAGAAAAATAAACGAGAAAAGTCTGAATACGTCGAAATATTATGGGTGTGGATTTGTCCTTCCTGCGTTCAGAATCTTGCTGCAGGATTAGTCGGCAGGAAGATGTGTATATGGTGGTGGGACGACAAAACCTACTATCACGCTGAGATTTCTGAGTTCGATAGCATATCCAGATGCCATCGTATCTTGTACGACGACAAGCAGTGGGAGTTTGTATATCTCGGTGCCGAGATCGTGCTGTACTCAAAGTCCATCGACAGCTCAGTTCAGAATCAAGAAATTACTAGCAAGTCTCTCATCATGAAGCAAGAGAACGAGTGCTCTGAAGCAGCAGAGCAGCAAATCAGAAAATATGGCCGAATATTTCACAAGTCTCCTTATAATGGACGGAGTGATGTAAGTAAGAACTCGCGTAGCGAAGGCAAATCGTCGAGAGCAACTGTTCGGAGGAAGAAATTTTAGCCACTTAGAAATGTTGGAAGCTACTGTGCTACGCTTGAAGCGTCAGCACCTTTTACATTTTAAAAAGTAAGAACAGCCCTTGAAGGACAGTTCGTTGTGTGGCGTCCCACTAAAAATACCATCTCTATATCACATGTACTGTAGTATCTGGAGAGTGATAAGCGATACTAACTATATACCGCAGTTGCGTATTGCGTATGGCGGTTTAGTTTAGTTAAACTTTTCTAGTTCTCGAGCTGATGTATTGGTGTACTCTGTATTTCGTTTCCCAATTTAGTATACAATAATACATGAGGTATCCAGTACGCAGTTCCCAACCATAAGACAAAGGAGGTGATACGCCGTCCGTGAAGGGAGACTGCTTTTGGCTTTCAGTGCTACATCAACGGCAAATCCAATGAAGGCCTTCATGGACTTTGAGGAAGAAGGTTGTAGATTGATGGGCAGGCTAGGCTTCCCAACCAGAGAAAACGTTCGCGTTAAAATTAATAAGTTGATAAGATTGATCGGTGCTCCAGATTATGTCTGGTGATCTAGGTTAGCTAGGTCTTACTCAGAATAATTGCTCTTTAAACAGTTTATTATTATTAATAAGTTGATAAGATTGATCGGTGCTCCAGACTAAGTCTCGTCATCGAGGATTGGCATACTTCGACAGCAGAGGGTTTTGTGAAACTTTTTTTATGATCGATATGACTGTATTGTTATACTAGTACTATAAAAAATAATTTTTATCTTTGATTCTAATATAAATTCGGTGACGCCCCGCGTCGTGACAGTTACTGTAGATTGGGGAATTAAATAATCAAATTTAAGATCTAGGACTGTAGATGTTTCTTAAGAATAGATATTGCTCGATATAAAGGTCTAGATATCAACTTCTTCACCTATCCACAATATGCTGAAAGCTGTTGCAGGGGCTGAACAAAGCAATGAACAACACTCCAATTATCTGCTATAATTAGGTCAATTTAAGTGCTGATAGTTCTCCAAGAAGTGTCACTGATAGGTTAATAGTGCCGCTCTCTTAGATATTCCAGTCGACCGTATTTTTTCAACTCCTGATCTCCAGTGTCTACATAGATTGCAATCAAATGGAGAATATTCTGAGCATGAATAATTCTTATTTACGTGAAACTACTCTGGGTATTCTATTTTGCAAGATCGAGAACGTGTATTCAATCAACATCCTTTGCAACCATGTAGATTCCGATATCACTGAGTGGATGAAACTGTCCAATATTAGTTCCTTGATAGCTAAAAACTGCAATATCACCTACACAACTGAGTATCAGGAATATGCAATTAGAAATTTCAAAGGTCACCTTTGGGATATCGGAGTGCAGTACCAGAAGTCACTTGGATGCAGCGAGGTTCTTAATCACGACATGTTTCACGAGCAAGTTTATGGGACACAGACTAAAACAGAAGGACTCGTGATTTTCGGAATTTTGGTTGCGTTCATGTGCACTGGCATGGTATTTGTCTACCTTTTATCTCAAGCGTGCAACGCAACTATTCTTACTCACGAATTTCACGCGGAAAATGGGGTAATGCTAAGTAGTGACTTGATCGTAATAATTTTAACTTTAGGGTGAGGAGAAGCTATCTGACGCGTCTGATATGGGCAGTCTTAAAAATCTCACGCTCAATTGCATTGCACTTCCTCATGGAGCCAGTGCTCAGGAGTTCTCCCCAACCCACGAGGACTATCATCGCAAGCACTATAGTGTATGATTTCTGATGCGCTGGCACCCTAAAGAGTAGTTTTTAAAATAAAGCAAATTGCGAGAGAATATTGACGCAAAAATAATGGTTAATATAATATCTAACCTTCAAAAATTAGCGATAAGAGAGTCCACGGGTTATTGATTAAGTTCAAGAGGATTAGCTAGTAGCTTGATTGTACTATAGTTAGTATATAGTATAATTGCTCTTAAAACAGATTTCATCAATAAGAGAGTACGAGA
>JAJZCW010000037.1 GCA_021828865.1 Bacillota bacterium | reverse complement strand
CGACGACATTGTCGACCATGCTCGTCTTCAAGCCCTCTTGAAGACTCCAGTCTGTTTAGATGAGAGTATCCACAGTGTCGATGACCTAAGAAAAGCGATTGATATCAAAGCTTGTCAAGTGGTTAACCTGAAAGTGGGGCGAGTCGGTGGATTTGGAGAAGCGCTTTTGATCCATCAGTTATGCAAAGAATCAGGAATTGATTTATGGTGCGGTGGTATGGAAGAGACAGGAATCGGACGTTTACATAATATTGCATTGACTGCCTTGCCTGGCTTTACATTGCCAGGGGATACTGCCCCTAGCGCAAGGTATTTTGATGAAGATATCATTGATCCTCCCGTTTTGTTTTCTCGTCCTGGAGTATTGAAAGTAGAGCCATTGGCAGGAGTTGCTTCGCGTGTAAACCTGGAACGACTATCGAAGTGGACACTAGAGGAACTGGTGATCGATAGTAAAGCGGGAGTGGTGTAATGAAAAGTGCTGAATTTTTGACGAACCTTCAGTCTGAAATGGAAGATGTATTTTCACACCTTCACGCGAATCCGGAGGTTAGCTGGAAGGAATCTCAAACGACATCTTTTTTGGCTAGGCAACTTGAAGATATTGGGCTAAGGGTGACTACATTTGCAGCCTTTACTGGTGTAATCGGAGAATGGGGGCCACTCATTGCCCCTGTAGTCGCATTACGTGCTGATATCGATGCACTATGGCAAGAGGTGGATGGGGTTTGGCGAGCTAACCATTCGTGCGGTCATGATGCACATATGACCATGGTACTAGGTGCCATCAAATGGATACATCATTTCATGCCTGATCCGGAAGTCAGAATTCGGGTGTTATTTCAACCTGCTGAAGAGATGGGAGAAGGTGCCCAACGATTTGCAGAATATGGAGCTTTGGAGGATGTAGCCTATTTATTTGGCATACATGTGCGGCCAATTCAAGAACTTCATGTAGGCAAAATGGCGGCAGCGATATATAATGGCGCTTCTACAGAAATTAGAGGTAAAATTACAGGTATATCTGCCCATGGAGCACGGCCACATTTGGGGGTCAACGCGATCGAAGTGGCATTCAGCATCTTACAGGCAATACAGTCCATTCACATGGATCCGATGGTGCCACATTCTGTGAAAATGACACAAATCAAAGCGGGCGGGGAAAATGCCAATATTATTCCGGATAGCGCCTTATTCGCGATTGATGTAAGGGCACAGACCAATGCGCTCATGGACAATCTGCTGGAACAAGTAGAGGAGCGAATAACAGCTATAGCAAAGATGTATCAGGCAAAAGCGCAACTGACGCGAACGGGGCAAACGATAGCAGCAGAGGTAAGCCGAGAAGCACAAAAAATCATGGCCTCGTCTATTGTCGAGGAGATGGGTTCAGAGGCATTGGCTGACGACATCATCACAGCCGGAGCGGAAGATTTTCATTATTATTCAGTCATGAATCCCAATTTGAAAGCGACCATGTTAGGGGTGGGGTGTGGTGTTTCGCCAGGTTTGCACCACCCCTACATGACATTTGAGCATAGATTTCTTATTGACGGAGCAAAAATATTAGCCAATGCAGTAATGAAAGCCATTGAGCAATTGAAAAATTAACATGGATGAACAATATAAATTTTGGCGCTGGTTTTGGGGGATGCTGTCTATCTCGTTAGTGACAGCAATATGGGGTTATAGTACTGTCGTGATCCTCCAGGGAGAGAATACAATTTCGCCGAGTATCCTTCTTTGGATGCGATTTTGTATCAGTCATTTTTCGCAGCCATAGCAGCTACTGGGCAAATCATAGCAACAACTTCACTTTCGAAAACAGTATCATCTGTTCAAATTAATCATGGTTTTTGTTTTTTGACCACTTAAATTATTGTTACGATAACCCACTTCGCTTCATTTGTCGTTAAAACGATATTATCCTTGCGAACCGTCAAGTGAAGCTCCACCCCTTTTCCGGGAACGTCCTCTCTTCTTTGAATTTCAATATTACTTCCAGGAATAATTCCCAATTGAAAAAACCTCTTCAAAAGTTCCAAGTTTTCTTCCGCCTGTTCCACAATACGTACTACCTGTATAATCATTCCTGATGCGCATTCGCTGAGTAAGATTCCTTTGGATTGAAGATTACCGCTACCGGGAATGATATTTCCATGGGGACAAGTACTTGGATATCCCATTTTCTCCATAAGGCGTTGTTCCACTAACGGGGAAATTGCATGTTCTAGGCGGTCCGCTTCTGCGTGTGCTTCTGCCCATCCTATTCCAAGATCGTCATTTAGCCAGCGTTCGAGCAATCGGTGTCGACGAATCACTTGTTCTGCTTTGGTTCTTCCCGATAATGTCAATATGATTTCCCGATTTTCATTAGTGTTCACGTAACCCAAGTTTGTTAATCTCCGCACTGTTTGAGTGACTGTTGGGCGTGAAACATGCAAATAATCGGCAATATGGGAGGATAGTGCAAAGCCGTCCTCAGCTTCAAGGGTATAGATGGCTGTTAAATATGCTTCCACACCGTGGGTTTTTGACATGTGAATCGTTCCTTTTTGTACAGGAGTTCATTTTAATATGTTTAACGTCATTATATCATACACAAGATCGTGAATTCGCCTGGGCTAATCATTGAAATTAGTATATACTAACAGTAGAATAGTGACATCAACCATAATCGACAAATGAAGTGTTTACAGACGGGAGATCACAGATGTCTGATGATTCATTGGTAAATAAATCCTCCATTTTAAAACGAAAACGATTGTTTTTTTTGTTTGCGACGATAGGTCCTGGAATTATGGTGATGTTGGCTGATACTGATGCCGGAAGTATCATAACAGCTGCACAATCGGGTGCAGAGTGGGGCTATCGAATGATTCTTCCTCAAATCATTCTGATGCCAATTTTGTATTTTGTGCAAGAGGTAACGATTCGACTTGGACTGGTGACAGGAAAAGGTCACGGTGAGTTAATACGGGAAAAATTCGGGATGAAATGGGCTTTACTTTCTGTATTATCGTTATTTCTGGCTTCTGTGGGGGCCTTGGTGACTGAATTCTCAGGAATAGCAGGCGTAAGCGAGTTATTTGGCATACCAGGATGGATCAGTGTGGTGTTTGCCACTATTCTTTTAATTATCATCGGGTTCTCAGGTAGCTATCGGAGAATAGAACGCATTGGCATTGCATTTGGACTTTTTCAGTTATTTTTTTTCGTTGCCATGTTTATGGCACACCCCAGTTTGCCTGAAATTGCGCATGGAATGATCTCAATTCCGATTAAAAACAGGAGCTTTCTCTTTTTGTTAGCCGCCAATGTTGGTGCTGTAATCATGCCTTGGATGGTATTTTATCAACAAGGTGCCGTTATTGATAAAGGATTAGATACTAGGCACTTAAAAGCTGCGAGACAGGACACTATAATCGGTTCCATTGTGACTCAGTTGGTGATGATTGCAGTGGTGATTGCTACCGCTGCCACTATTGGCCATTATTCTCATCAATCCTTAAATGATGTACAACAAATTGCCCAGGCGATCACACCATTCCTTGGGCAATTCGGCGGCAAAGTGGTTTTTGGATTAGGAATGGTGGGGGCAAGTTTTATTGCCGCCTTGGTGGTTTCTATTGCGGGAGCGTGGGGGATCGGTGAGGCATTTGGGTTTAATCACAGTCTCAATCACAAATTCAGTGAAGCAAAGTGGTTTTATTTAATCTATACAATGGCACATATAGGCGGTGCAATTTTAGTAATTTTAAGTGTAAATCTGATTCGGCTGAATATCGATGTGCAAGTCATGAATGCCATGTTGCTTCCAGTTGTACTGGGCTTCTTGTTGGTGCTCGAAGCGAAAGTGTTGCCAGAAAAGTGGAAGATGAAGGGGATTCATAAATACACAGCATGGGCACTATCAGCAATAGTCATGTCATTTGGTCTCTATATGGCGGTAACTACATTATAATCATTTTACTAGGACAATTTAATGATTTATAATATATTGCGTTCGATTCATATAATAATTTGATAATATAGGGATGGGTATATAGATGAGTGAGAAAGTATTAGTAGTTGATGATGCTGCAATAATGCGAATGATGATCAGTGAAATGCTCAAAAAAAATGGGTATGAAATAGCAGGAGAAGCAGTCAATGGGAAAGATGCTATTTTAAAGTATAAAGAACTTAGCCCTGATCTTGTCACGATGGATATCACGATGCCAGATATGGACGGAATACAGGCTGTCAAGGAAATTATCGCGATAGACCCAAAAGCCAAAGTGCTAATGATTACGGCTATGGGACAGCAGGCGATGGTGTTTGATGCGATGAAGGCAGGAGCAAAAGACTTTATCGTCAAACCCTTTCAAGCAGAACGTTTGTTGGAAGCTTTAAAAAAAATAATAGGGCAATAGCGATAAAGTAAAAGCCATAGTGAGGCTTATACAAGTCTCACTATGGCTTTTACTTACATTTTCATCATTCGTAATCTCCAGACACCGTGTGAGACCTCTGCGATGGCCACATTTAAGCCAAGACCTTCTAAAGCTGAAATTAGCGGTCCAGTTCGATGAGGCACGTATACCTCACAAAGTGTGCCAGCGGATACTTCTTGAATCAGGGTTAAAATCTCTTGACGCGGATGAATTCCTTTTCGAATGGCGTTGCATGCATCAATGGATAGCAATGATTCCTCTCTCTTTATCTCCAAATAATCCATAGCGTTCATTTTTTCAACTCCTCACTGTTAAGCCTTATGTAAACCATGACATATAATTATATCCTACATTGTGTCCCACATCACAAATTTTTAATGTAAAAAATTACTATTGATACTATGAAAATTAAAAATTAGATGTCGGCTTTGTTCGAAATTCAGATTGAAAATACCAGGTACTAATTGTAGCAATGGTAGTAAGAAATATCCCGGTAATCCAAAATAGTCCGTGAATGGATGTGACTTCAGCAACGACTCCGCCAAGCACTGGCCCCAACATGCTGCCAAGCTGGTTGGCCGTCTGGTTAAGTCCAAATGCCCTACCTCGAAATGATGGTGTGGTGGACTTTACCACCAGACCATTGATGGCTGGAAATACGGCACTGAAGAAGGCACCATACAGAAATCGAATGGAAGCAAACCACCATATGTTTTCATATGGCAATTGCATAAATGTCCAAAGTGCGCCGCCAAAAAGGCCAATAATTAAAATGATTGTAAAACCATACCGATCAAAGGCTTTGCCCCAGAGCGGAGCGAAAATGGCACTTGCAATTCCGGATAAAGAAAAGACGATACCAGCAATCAAAGAGGCATTGGTGATCGAATGGATGAGTTCTGTAATATAGAGTGTGATGACTGGCTCAATGGTCATGATCGAAAATGCGGTAAACATATTTAGTAAAAGGGCTACCATTAACGGACGATTATTGATGGCTTGTTTGAAGGTATCAATGGTGGACGGCCGCTTGTCTGATTTTTTAAATGAATCTTCCTTTACCCAAAAAATCACGAGTAGCGTGGAAATAAGCACCAAAACTCCTGCGGTGGCAAATGCAATACGGTTGTTAGAGAGATGAGCAATTACTCCGCCCATGAGCGGCCCAAAAATAGTTCCGGCAGAACTGGCGGCTGAAATCATAGATAAAGCATATCCCGCTTTATCATCGGGAGTGTTCGTTGCCACTAAGGCGATGGCACCGGGAATATAGCCGGATAACAGGCCTTGGATGATCCTAAGTGCTAACAGTTCATAGGGATTGGTGACAAAAGCGGTCATTACATAAACAAACACAAGCACAAAGCCAGCGCGGACGATCATTGGTTTGCGTCCGAAACGGTCAGCCATTCCTCCCCAAAATGGTGCAGATATCGCACCTGCTAGAAAGGCTGAACTGTACAATGAGCCCGACCAAAATGCTACATGTTTATGCACACCAATTTGCAACAAAAAAATAGGCAAAAAAGGAACAACCATTGAGAAGCTGGCTGCCGTGATAAAAGTGCCGATCCATAAAAAAAGGAGATTTCTTTTCCAATTGACCATGATGATGTCGTCCTTATGGTTTGTCTGATGATGTCTTTTAGCTTAATCCTGTCGACTCGAATAGGCAAATAAATCAAATATTATTTGATGATTTTCATCATTTTTTAATTTCTATATTGAATACTTCAGTTAATAAAATATTGCAAAGAAGGTGATCATAGAGGAGTTATAATTAGGTACACAAATCCGGGAAGGAAGAGTTATCAGTGAAGTTCAGTAAATGGCTAATGGGGATCTGTAGCGTTGGCTTGATAGCAGGTATATTACAAATTGGGTCTGCCTTTGCAGCAACCGATAATAATTTGGCTTTTATCGCAGCCTATGAAAACAACGAACTGCTTCAAGCTAAATTGCAACAACAGGTAACCTCGACAGATACGATCGGAAAATTGCATGCACAGATTTCCAATTTGTATAAAATAGAATATAAAATGGATGCCATGGTGGAAGGGCCGACAAAGAACGATGCGAGTGTTGTGTTGCCTTCACTGACTCAAGCACTTCAAAATGTCACCTCGATTGAATCTAGTATACAGACAACCATTCGGTCGGTGAAAAGCAGCATTCAGGTAGACTCACAAGTTTCGCTGAATCAGCAGTTTAAGTTACTTTTAAATGAGGACCTACACATGGTACAAGGTCACATTAAAAATACATTTAATAACATTTCTAAATCGAGCTCCAAAATCTCAATCAGTAATATCAACTCGTTGCAAGATCTGATTTTTGCTTTGCAACATGAGTTGATTGATTTAACCAATTATTCGGCTGATGTTTCAAGCCCATCGTTGTTTTTAACCAAAGTAAGTAATATATCTAATATTAAATATGATATGGTGTCAGTGACTCCATCCAATCATCCAATCAGGGACATGGTTGTACAATTACCATGGGTTACTGATGCGAATGGCAATAATATTCCCGCTGTCGGTACTTACAGTTTGTCAAGTCCATCAGGTGCAGTGGGGGTAGTGATCAATTCGTTGACGGGTTCCATCACCATCAAACCAAATGCGACTTCTGGAGACTATTATGTCGTTTATGCAGACGGTGGTTCTTACGATTCTACAACCATCCATGTTTTATAAGAATTCACACCGTTAAGAGGGTTAAATCTGGTTGGTTTACCATAATCCCGAACGGTCTTGTCTCGCCATGACCCCGCATGGCGAGACTCTCTTATGTTATATTGGGTATGTAAGGAGAGACCTGTATGCGAATATTGGTTATAGATGATGAAAAAGACTTGGTGAAAGCATTAAAACAATTACTGACAGCAGAAAAATACATGGTCGACACTGCTTATGACGGTGAGACCGGTTTGGACATGGCTCGAGGGAGCATCTACGACGTTCTTATCGTCGATGTCATGTTACCTCGTCTTACAGGATTTGAATTGGTACACCTTCTTAGGGAAGAAGGTAATGTTACGCCCATACTGCTTTTAAGTGCACGAGATGGTGTGGATGACCGGGTACAGGGTTTAGACAGCGGTGCAGATGACTATTTGATAAAGCCTTTTAGCATCAAGGAGTTATTGGCAAGAATACGCGCTTTAGGCAGGCGCAATGCTGATATCGTTGGCGTTCAGACTATTACTGTGGGCGATTATTCTTTGGATTTGATGAACCGAATCTTGATCTTTCAAGGTGAGAAAGTCACATTAACTCATAAAGAATTGCAATTGATTGAGCTTTTTATGAGGAACCCCGGTCAAGTACTTACTAAGGATGTGATTTTTGATCGGATTTGGGGATATGAATCAGATGCTGACAGTAATGTGGTGGAGGCGTACATACATTTTCTTCGTAAAAAATTGAGTGTGTTCGTAAATCAAAAAACTAAGAAAGATCAGGGTATCGGAATTCAAACTGTGCGGGGAACGGGTTATGTCTTTAAGGGGGTCTAGACTTGTTTCAGCGGGTTAGACTGCGCCTTAGCGCGCTTTTAGTTCTCCTTTTTCTCGCGCTTTATGCTTTGACTTCTATTTTGATCTATAGTCTTTCAGCCCAACTAATGATATCCAGTGTGGATGGTGTAATGGAGGCCACCGCACAGCCACTGGTCGAAGAAGTATCCTCGTCCTTAAATCAAGGGCAATTCCCTTCCGAATTTGTGACGCTAACCAAATTGTCCTCTCTTTATCCGAAAGTGTCAGCCATTATTTTTAGAGATGCTATTGGGGAAGAGATTGCTTCCACTAATCCCAAAATTAATCATTTGCCCTATCAATTCAAACACTCTAAAAATTTTCAGACGATCTATCATTCAATAAATAAAGTACATTATCGGGTATTGACAGATAGAATTATGAATCCCTATGGACAAACGGAAGGCTACCTTCAAATTGCTCTTAATATTAATCATGATTTGAATGGATTACACCGGTTATACGAAGTGTTGTGGATTGTTGCCATTGCCGGAACGTTCTTGGCTGCCATTGCAGGGCTTTATATGTCCAAACTATCGCTTCAACCAGTTGTTCGTTCCTGGAATCAACAGCAGCAATTTGTGGCAGATGCATCACATGAATTACGCACACCTTTAACGGTTATCCAACTAAATCTGGAAGTCATCAATAGTGACTTAAACAAGACTATTGGTGACAATTCGGAATGGCTAAGTGTCATACAAAAAGAGACTGACCGTCTCCGGAGATTAACTCAGGACTTATTGACACTTGCACGAATAGGATCGTCTTCTGGGCTTGTACGATTTCAGGCCGTCAATTTATTGGAAATTTTGATGTCAGTAGTGAATTCACATCAAATTATCGCGGAGGCAAAAGGGATAAAGTTAAGTGTGACTGCTTGTCCTCAAAATGAAGCAGACCAATTGATGTATGTCACACGAGGGGATCAAGATCGACTTTATCAACTATTCACCATCTTGATTGACAATGCCATTAAATACACTGAGCAAGGTGAAGTTCATGCCCAATTGGAGAAAAAGAAGAATCATTATGATTTTACAGTTAGGGATACCGGAATTGGAATTGCTGAATCGCAAATTGATCACGTATTTGATCGTTTTTATCGGACGGATTCAGCGAGGGTAAGAGAATCAGGCGGATCGGGACTAGGGCTTGCGATTGCAAAATTTATTGTTGAAGCACACGAGGGGAAAATAACCGTACAAAGTACAGAAGGTATAGGCACTGAATTTGTCATACAACTTCCCGAACGATAATTATGTTGGACCTAAAATATTCTAATGAATATATATCTAAAAAATGGAAAGGATAATATAACTGATGTACTTATTTTCCCAATTCGCTCGCAATTCATGTGAGAATGGGCTAAAATCACACTAAAGAAAGTGAATTCTCTAGTACAAAAAGATTATCTTTGACAGATAGATACTATTATCATATAATAACTATTAGATAATATTAAGTTTTACATAGAGGTTGATAGTTTGTTGTTTTTTGAAAAATATCATTCTAGCAACTTCGATAATATTTTAATTTACTGAATCAATTAGGAGGTACTTCTAGATGTACAATTTGAAAGGCACCAAAACCGCAGAAAATTTGAAAGCTGGATTTGCTGGAGAATCCCAAGCTAATCGGCGTTATTTGTATTTTGCTGAAAAAGCAGATCTCGAAGGCGCCGTTGAAGTAGCGAACCTTTTTCGCAGTATTTCCAATGGTGAGACCAAACACGCTTTTGGGCATTTTGACAGATTGCGTGAAAACGGAGAAGGCGATCCGGCTACTAATTATCCTGTGGGCAATGCTGAAGAAATGCTTAAATCTGCAATTGCTGGTGAGACCTATGAATATACAGAAATGTACCCTGGGTTTGCGAAAACTGCTCGTGAAGAGGGGTTTGAAGAAATCGGCGAATGGATGGAAGTCATGGCGAAGGCAGAACGAGTTCATGCTCAACGTTTCCAAAAATTGTTGGATTCTTTAAGCGAATAATGGTGAATAAACCGCTCCCAAATTGGAGCGGTCATTATTTCTTATGGAGGATGACTGAATGACAACGACTTCTCTCGCGATCGACCAGAAGGATTTAATTCCTTTTTCTACTTACAAAAAAAGTCGTGATGAATATATTCGAAAAATGATCGCCTACAAAAATGCGAGACGGGTGCGATTGGATTCGAGCATATCATTGCTATTTGAAAACCATCAAACTGTTTTTTTTCAAATTCAAGAATTAGTTTACAGCGAAGATTTGACGGATTCAGAGGAGATCAAGGAATATATTGATATTTATTCTACTATGATTCCTGATGCCAATGAGTTCTCAGCCACTCTTTTTATAGAAATTGACGATCAGTTACTGCTGGAAAAATTCCTGGCTAAGATGAAAGGCATTGAACATACGCTTTTCATGAAGGTGGGGGATGAAACACTTCAAGCTGTATTTGAAGAAGTTCACGATGATCGCGAATTTACTACCAGCGTTCATTATGTGAAAATTCCACTTACTGAAAATGCAAAATCTTACTTAAAAGTTACAGCGCCTGAAAATGCAAAAGTAAGTATTTTGTTGGATCATGAATCACTTCATTCAGAGGTTCGACTATCTGTAGATACCGTGAGCAGTTTGCTTTCTGACTTAACGGAATAATTTTAACCAATAGAGAGGAGAATGAAAATGTCACAAGAACGCACTGGAGTAGTAACTTTTGGTGGAAAACCAATGACTTTAATTGGTTCAGAAATTAAGGTGGGGGATACTGCTCCTAATTTTGAGGTTCAAACAACAGGTCTGACGTCTTCCACATTGAAAGACTATGAGGGAAAAGTGTTATTGATTAGTGTGGTTCCCTCTTTGGATACTGGTGTGTGTGATGCTCAAACCAGAAGATTCAATCAAGAAGCGACAAATTTTAGTGACAACATCGTGGTTTTGACCATTAGTGCTGATTTGCCGTTTGCTCAAAAAAGATGGTGCGGCGCTGCAGATATTGACCGTGTGATTACCCTATCTGATCACTTGAACATGTCTTTTGGCGATGCATGGGGAACTCATATGAAGGAATTGCGTTTGGAGTCGAGGGCAGTATTTGTTGTTGATTCCAATCGTAAAGTCACTTATGTAGATTATGTTCCCGAAGTGACACAGCATCCTAACTATGATGCTGCTATTGAAGCGGTAAAACACGCCAGATAAGAAATCACTTTATCGCAACTAGTAACAGGTGGATTGCGCAATAGGCTGAGAAGTCTTATGATGTATTTGGGGACTAAATTGCTTGTGGGGGTACTGCAAGCGAGGGATGAAAATGGCCAAAAAGAAAAATCCGATCAAAGGGGCTGTCATACAGAAAAAACAATCTTACAGACCCAGGATAACGGATTTGCGTGACCGTATATTGAATTATGGCGATGTCACAGATGATCTGGTGGAAATTAGGGAAAAATATTATCGCAAGAAGCGTGATCAATAATTCAATTGATCACGCTTCTTTATTTTTTCTACTCAATAGAAAACCAATGGTAGCTCCAAGGAGACTTCCCGCCACTAGACCAAGGCTATTCTCGTGATAGATGGTTCCAATGGTCGCGATTAGACCCCCAATGATAGCAGATATGCCTTGATACCTATTGCGGGCGGCATTAAAGAGTAGAGCTGTAAACAATGCAGGCATGGCGAAGTTTAGGATATTGGTGATAGAGGCGGGGAATATATTACCAAGCCATATCCCTACTAATGTGCCTGCCACCCAAGAAATGTATGCGCCTAGCATGAGTGAAAACAAATACGGAGTGGGGAGCCCTGATTTTGCTTGGCCACTTGCCACTGCGTACACTTCGTCAGTCATGCCAAAGGCAAAAAGCCACTTGTGCTTTTCTCTCCATTGACCTAGTGCGGCACCAAGGGTGGTTCCATATAATATGTGCCTTGCATTTACCAATAAAATAGTGACAACCATCGATTCAAAGGATATACCTGTTGCAGCTAAACTAATCAATATAAATTGAGCGCCACCAGCAAAAATCCAAGCGGATATTAAAAATGTAATATCATTTGGGATTGCTGATGAAGCCGATAATACGCCAAATGTGATGGCGATAGGGAAATATGCGGTGATGATAGGAAATGCATCTCTTATCCCTTTTTTGATCCAAGATTTACTCGTCATGATGTCCTTTTACCTATGTATAAAATATAAAATGATTGCATAACTGATAATCCCTGTGGCTACTGTCCATAGCAGATGTTTCGTTTTCCATGCGATGTATCCTGTGGGTACTAAAGCAATGAATCCTGCGTTGTTCCAGGGAATTACTAAATGTGAATGATTTGTTAAGATGAGTGGGGCAAGTAGCGCGCCAAGAATGGCTGGTGTAACTTGATCAAGCCAACGTTTTGCCGAATCTGGCCATTTGACCCTACTGCCTAGACTAAGTGATCCAGCACGAAATAAATACGTTCCTAACCCGATGAGAATGACTGCGAATAGAACTTGTTGCATAGACAAAACAGATTAACTCTCTTTCACGACAATTTGACTGTACTTACTATACCATAGGTTTACTTGAGAATTTATGCTGCATAGGAATTTCGCCATGTGGTATACTCCCAATTAGTGTACTTATCCAAAAATGAGTATTTTTGTGCGGAGTGTGATGGCTATTTACACAAACGAAGAAATCATATCTTTTTTGGAAGCCTTTTTAAGTTATGGTCTCGTGGTAAGTCCGTGGTTGGCTGGAGTGAGAGAAGAAACCAGATTTGACGTCTCCATCTATCGTATACTGGATACTGCAGCGATTGATATTTCTTCAAAACTGTGGACGGATGAAGTGAAAGTAGAGGTTTATGGGGCGCTCCCTATTCCTGATCGACTTGCCCGTACTGCCGTTTATGAAGTAGGTGCATCTACCTCTGTTTCGATGGCTCACGACCTGACAGGTACCAATGATGTCACTGAAAAAATAGCGCACTTGGCGTTAACTCAAATAAATGAATATATCGAAAAATTCGGATTTGGAAGCCTTGTTATCGTATACGGGTTCATCACCAGTTATGAAAACCATCATGCGATTGCCTATTATGGCAGAATTCCTGAACGGGATTTTGTCAGAGGAACTCTCCATAGGCCATGGGTTGACTACTCACTCAGCGATGAATTACTGTTTAGTATTTACCTTGGTAATTATAAAGTGATTGTGATTGATCAAGTTCGATATGTGGAGTTGACAGCTCATGGGTATGAGACCTTGAAAAATTACGAACACGTATTAAAACAATCTGGTTATTTAGATAAAAAAGTAAAGCAATTACAGATCTCTAACTTTAATGTTTTGGACAAGTACGATGAGTATTCGCAAAAGATCTGGCCCAATTCTACTTTACTGAGAAGTTCATTTCTCAACTGGGCGCATATTTCTCCTGGTATGCGAGTGCTTGAACTGGGATGCGCAGACGGAATCTTTGCTTTTGAAGGTGGACTTGCTGAACGCATTGGCAAGAAAGGGTTACTTGTGGGAATTGATCCTTCGGCTGCGATGATTGCCCGAGCAGAACGCAAGCTATCGAGTCACCTCATGGATTGGGTGCACTTTTATAAAGCAAGAGCTGAAGATTTGCCTTTTTTAGATGAATTGTTCGATGCGGTGATTGGAATTGGCGTATGGCATTTTTTGCAATTTCCAAAAGCTTTGCAGGAAGTATACCGCGCACTAAAGCCTGGTGGGGTTTTTGCCAGTTTCCACCCTACCAACTCCTCGTTTACTCATATCCCTTTTTTTAGAGAATGGTTTGAGCCTTTGCTTCGCCAAGCTAATATGAGAAATCAGGAAAAACCACTGGATTATCTGCCAGTTTATGAACAGGCACAACAGGAAATGGAGCAGAATGGATTTGTGAATATTTCTTCTGATCGACGGGAAATTATCAATCATTTTGTGTCCAGTGATATGGTGATTGATCATTTGATATTGGGTGTTGGCTGGTTTCAAGAAGAATTATCGCTTTTGCCTTGGAAAGCCCGCGAAGAAATGATCAATGAGCTGCGCCATCGCGGTACCATCGTCTGTGAACAATATCCGGATTCAGAGCGAATTTTACATGCACAAATCCAATTTATTAAAGGAAATAGGCCCTTGTAATTTATTGATGGGACTTTAACCAGTCCTGATAACAATTCTTGCATAAGTGCAGTTCGCTTTTTTCAAATTCATCCTCTGTGGGAACGATATATACCCTTGCTTTCATCTCATGATGACATAACATGCATTTCATCTTTTCGTCCTCCTTGGCTACTTCTGTTGCACTATGTAGAGTGTTCAGAAAGGAGAATTTTATGTTGGGTGCACTGGCAATGACAAAGAATTGCATACCTCAACTTCCCCAAATTCCTTATCGACATGGGCGCGCAATGCCTGAAGGGATTGTTTTTCACTGCACTTCTTCTGGTGGGCGTCCTGATCTTGCTGTACAGGAAGCGGCCTATGAAGCACGGTCCTGGAACCAGGCGTTTGTTCACTTTTTTGTCGATGATAAAAAGATCATCCAGGTGGCTGACACGGATTATATAGCATGGGGATGCGGTCCCATAGGGAATCCTCGATTCCTGCAAATTGAGTTGTGCATGTTTGATGTAAAGGATAAAGCCTCATTTACTCAAGCCTATACTAAATACATACAACTGGCGGCATCCCTGCTATTGCACTATCGTCTGGAGCAAAAGGGCGGTGCTCCTTACGGCACACTCTGGTCGCATCAGGATGTGAGTCGGTATTTGGGTGGGACATCGCATACTGATCCGATCGCGTATTTAAGTTCCCATGGGATATCGTGGAACCAGCACCTGGTCAATGTTCGACATGCTTATGTGCAGTTACAACGGAAGCAGCGTTTTGTCTCGGTCACAGGTTGGTTTGATTCGCTTGCGGAAGCGGAGGCGGCTTCTTTGCGCATCAAAGAGACGACCGGTTGGAATTCATGGGCAAAGTGTGATTAATTCTGGCATCAATAAGAACATACGTTTGCTTTTTGCTGGGAGTGTAGTATAATCGCCTTATTGAGAACATTTGTTCGATATGCTGTCTGCGTTTTGATGAGACGCTAAATTTGACAGATGGCGGGCGACTGATGATGAATTGGATTTACGGCTTGGCTGATATGCAATCATTTTATGCAAGTTGTGAGGTGGCATCTCGACCGGAATTCGCGCTAAAAAGACGCGAGGATGACGATAATTCCGATCCCGCATTAGTGGTGGCAGGGGATCCTAAACGTAGGACAGGGATTATTTTGGCTGCCACGCCACCTGCCAAACACTTGGGCGTGAGTACGGCGATGACGTTAGGTGAGGCGTTGCAATTGGCGCCAGATTTGATCGTCGTGCGACCTCGTATGGAATTTTATTTGCAGGTGAGTGTGCGCATTCAACTGCTGATGAAGCAACTATTTCCGCTTCAGGAACAATTCTCAGTGGATGAAGGGTTCTTTGCCTTTCCCTGGCCCTCCGATTTATTTCCTGATCCTATACAAGCGGCCAAAGAATTGAAGCAGGCCATATGGGACCAATTTCATATTCGTTGCCGTGTCGGCATGTCCTACAACAAATGGATGGCTAAGATGGCCAATAAGGCAGCGAAAACCATGCCAGAACGAGTGGTCTGGTGGACAGAAAATGACGTGACGGAAAAATTACAAACCCTTTCTATTTTTGAGATGTGGGGATTGAAGAAACGAGCGCGTGTTTTACATGATGAATTTCAAGTCGAGACCATTGGGGATATTGCCAAACTGCCGTTATCCCTTGTTCGCCATCGCTTTGGCGTGTGGGGAGAGGTGATCCATCGTTGGAGCACAGGGCACGATGCCTCTGCCATTAATCCGGATGCCTATCATCAACCTCATAAAGGACTTTCCCATCGAATGACACTTCCCCGTGACTACGAAGAGCGTGAAGAGATCAAGGTGGTCATTCTCGAGTTATTGGATGAAGTCACATTTCGTGTACGCGCTGCAGATCAAAAGGGAAGGCGAGTAGGGTTGGGAATGACGTATGGGAGCTTTTCGGGAGGATTTTATCGCGCGAAAACCCTAGACTATTACACACAGGATACTTATGCCCTCTATCCCGAAGTTTTAGCTTTATTGGATAAGTATTGGAACGGAAGCAGTGTCAGGGCAATTGTCGTTTCACTGGATATGCTTCAACCTGCCACTTCGCTGCAATTGTCTTTTTTTGATCATGCACCAAAGCGTGAACAATTGATCCATACGGTGGATCAATTGCGATTGCGCTTTGGAGAAGCCAGCGTGATGAGAGCAGTGAGCCTTGGCAGAGCAGGACAATTGCGTGATCGCAGTCGTAAAATAGGTGGCCATTACAGGTAGAAGGGAAGGTATTTCATGAACATAGCGGACGGGAATATCTTTGAAGCGATGCGGCTGGTCTTACCGGAACATCGGGAATTGATGGGCGAACTAGGTAGATTAACAAAGAACAGGCAACGTCCGGAATTGGCAGACGATGAAGTGGCGGAATTCGAGTATCTGTGGGGAGAGGCTTGGATGGGGCAAGGTGAGTTGGAGGTGACGTTGTTTCAGTCGGGGGATGAGCACACTATTTGCGGAATTCCGCTGAGTTACCAACCACCATTGCGGTTGCAGAGTGAACATGGATGTATAATGATAGCACTGCAGGACATTATTCATGTCAAACGATTATAATGATCATCGAGATCAGCAGTGGGAAGTGAGTATACATTGGAAAAAAAGAAGATTGGTAAGTTAACCGTGAACGTGGGAGGGATGTTCAGCGGTAAGTCTTCAGAACTGTTAAGGCAAGAACGAAGATATACACTCGCCAATAAAGTGGTGTTCAGTGTTAAACCTAAAATAGATGACCGATATTCAAAACAAGGTATAGTTACTCATGATATGAATGTATTAACTTCAGAGGTTGTACGTAGCAGTGAGGAGCTTAGAAAACAATTCTATATGCAAAATCCGCGGCCGGACGTAGTGTTAATTGATGAGATTCAGTTTTTTGATAAAGGGATCATCGGTGTGATTGAACAATTTATCGCGGATGGAATTGACGTGGTTGCAGCAGGGTTGGATATGGATCGGTTTGGTAAGCCGTTTGGTGTAACTCCTCATTTGATGGCGATTGCGGATCATGTTCAGAAATTACATGCGGTTTGTGCGGACTGTGGGGAAGATGCATGGATCTCCTATGGTATGTTTGTGGCGGACGAGGAGATTGTGATTGGCGAGCGCGAAAAATACCTGCCATTGTGTCGGGCGTGTTTCATGGAAAGAACCGCTGATCATCGAATACCATCCTCATCACAATGAGTTCACCACTTATGACGAGAAGGAAGAGTTCAATGATAATCAAGGCCATCGAATTGCGTATGGTTAGTTTGCCACTTCGCGAACCGTTTGTCGCCAGTTATGGCGAGGAGAAAAATAAAGAGTTTATTCTTGTGTATGTTGAGACTGATGATGTAGTGGGGGTCGGCGAATGCGTGGCATTGTCCGCTCCTCTCTACAGTCCGGAAACCTATGCAACTGCCTGGTATATGTTGTCTCACTTTTTTGTGCCGGCCGTACTTGGGAAAAAAGTAATACATCCTCGTGAAATCAGGGAATGGCTTGCGCCTTTTCGTGGGCATCCTATGGCTAAAGCATCTATTGATACAGCGATTTGGGATGCGTATGCCAAAACTTTGTCGACCCCATTGACACAGTTGATAGGGGGGAGAGATGTCGACATACCTGCCGGAATTAGTATCGGAATTCAACCTAATATCATCCAATTGATTAAAAAAGTGGAATCCTATATGGAACAAGGCTATCACCGTTTTAAGGTAAAAATCACACCGGAAACTGGATTTGATTCATTGCGAGCGATTCGCCATGAATTTCCTCATTTGCCGTTAATGGCAGATGCGAATAGTGCCTATACGTTGAATGATGTGACACGCTTAAAGCAACTGGACGATTTGGATCTAATGATGATTGAACAGCCGCTTGCATTTGATGATCTGTTAGATCATGCAAAATTACAACGCGAAATCGATACGCCTATTTGTCTGGATGAGAGTTTAAATTCTCTGTCTGATGTGAAAAAAGCATTAGAACTTGGTGCTTGTAAAATTGTCAATTTGAAGATTGGAAGAGTGGGCGGACTTTCGGAAGCTATGGATATCGAAGCGTTTTGCAGGCAGGAAAATATTCCTTTGTGGTGTGGAGGAATGTTAGAGGCTGGCGTGGGAAGGATATTTAATCTTGCCATATCCACATTACCCGGATTCACATTACCTGGCGATACAGGTCCAAGTAGTCGGTATTTTGTAGAGGATATCATAAGTCCTCCAGTTGAATTTACTCATCCAGGGTATTTACGCGCGCCTGATCATCCTGGAATTGGTGTGACACTTCGTGAAGAATACATCCATAGGTTAACTGTTCAAAAGGATAGATTCACGATTTGACAAACTAATATGTGAATGAGTACAATTTCAAATTTTATTCTTATTATATTATTCTCATAATTATTTAGTATATGGTATAATTGTCGATGAATATCGTTGGAAATGTGGTGTTTATTGTGTATTCAGACAAAAAAACAATTACAAAAGAGGAATATCTGGAACGTCGCAAAACGGAATCAAGGACTCAAATTCGCCTTTCACTTGGGCTAGGTCCCATTAGCTTTGATCGGATGCTTGAAGAATTAGGTGTTAATTCGCAAGAAGATAAATCGCAGCGAATTGACCGCAAAAGGTTCAGTATTGATTGATTGAAGCAACCATCTAGTTCGTTATTCGAACGTTACTAGATGGTTTATTATTATCTAGTTATTAATTACCAGTTGCATGAACGTTTCAGGCATGGTATATTACGTTTTGTCGCCGCGAGGACGGCGGTTCGATCCTTGAAAACTAAACACGTATAGAGTACCACGTGCGTGATGTGAAATGCAGCAACAACGTCAGAAAGTAATGGCAACGAGCTACGAAGTGGATCGGCAGCCATATGACTGAGAGTTTGATCCTGGCTCAGGACGAACGCTGGCGGCGTGCCTAATACATGCAAGTCGAGCGAGGGTCTTCGGACCCTAGCGGCGGACGGGTGAGTAACACGTGGGGAACCTGGCACAG